>JAIXKU010000087.1:12972-14394 GCA_026936045.1 Flavobacteriales bacterium | reverse complement strand
ATATTATCTTTATTTGAACCTATTGTATCTTTGCGTGTAATAGAAGAAAAAAACAAGAAAATGACTAAGCTAAAATCACTTCGCCTGTTTATATTTATTATTGCTACAGGTGCTGTAGCTCTTTATTCCATGAGTTTGCTTTCGCCCGACTGGCATCCTTTGCTTAAGCGTATCGTTAAAGGCCCTTATGATTCCTTATGGAAGAAAGTAGATTCTCTTGAAGCGCTTGGCCTGACGGAATCATCTCAAGTAATCGTTAAAGAGATCTTCAATATCTCTTCTAAAGAGCAGAATAACCCACAACGCCTAAAATCTCTTCTACATCTGTTAAAGTACAATGAAACATTGGAAGAAGACGCGTTTCGAATCAATTTTGAATTTATAAATAAAGAAATTGCAAAATCGGAATTCCCCTATACTCAGGTCTTACACTCCATCAGAGCTCAGATATTATGGGCTTATTTCCAAACCAACCGCTGGCGTTTTTACAACAGAACACAAACTGTGGATTTTCAGCAAGACGATATTGAGACCTGGGATCTAACTAAAATCATAAATGAAACGTTTTATTCCTATAATCAATCACTGCGTAATGAAACTAGATTGCAATCTATTCCTGTTGACATATACGAACCCATCTTGGCAGGTGATGATTCTCTGAGAAATCGCCGCCCTACATTATATGATTTTCTGGCACATCGCGCGCTTGAGTTTTTTAAAAACAATGAGTCCGGGCTAACCCAACCTGCCTATGCTTTCGACTTGAACGATGCGCGTTACTTTAGCGAAGCTCAATCATTTGTGAATCTAAAAATAACAACACAGGATACGTTAAACCATTTCTATCACGCATTAAAAACATATCAGGCGCTTCTTGCCTTTCATCAAATGCATGACAACAAAGACGCCCTCACCTATCTGGAATTAAACAGAATGAATTTTCTGCAAGCCAATACTGTCTTACCGGAAAAAGACAGCTTATTTCTAAAACGACTTGAGTCATTACAACAAACCAATGTATCTTCGGATGTAAGTGCGGAAGTACTTTACCAAATAGCCTTGTTTTATTCACAACGGGCTATCCAATACAAACCGTTTGATGAGAGTAAATCAGCCTACAAGAATGATTATTTAACTGCCTTAAGTTATTGTGATAAAGCCATTGAAAGATATCCCCATACGCTTGGTGGTAATAATGCCAAATACCTTGCTGCCCAAATTCATACCACATCGCTTTCCCTACAAATCGAAAATGGAAACCCTTCTGCTGAATACATCCCCGCCCACATTTCCTATGCCAATATCAATCAGGTCTATTTTCGGCTATATCGGGTTAATTACGATGAATACTATAAATGGATTACTGACAATGAGAGCAGACGCGCAGACAGTATTTATTACTTTATCAAAGAGAATCCTTTA
>JAIXKU010000087.1:0-12962 GCA_026936045.1 Flavobacteriales bacterium | reverse complement strand
TTTAGCAGAGCAATGGTCTGTTAACCTTACTGGATCAGAAGATCATCAGCCACATAGCACTGAAATTGCCATAAATCCGCAGAGTTATGGCTTCTACATACTTGTCGCATCCAACAGTTTCGACTTCTCAATGCAAAATAATAATATGACCTATACAACTTTTTGGGTGACCGACTTAATGCATGTTAGCCGTCCGGAAAATAATTATTCAGAAAACACCCTTCTTTTATTCAACAGAAAGACAGGAGAGCCTGTCTCACAGGCTGATGTTATCTTGTATAAGAGCGATTACAATTATACCACAAGAAAATATGAAAGAAAGAAAATAAGAAGTCTAAAAACCGGCAAAGACGGAAATTTGCTGATTCCATATTCCGGAAAAAACGGCTATACTTCATTTAGTTTTGAATTCAGAAAAGGGAAAGATCGTTATGTATCTGTTAACTCTATATATCAATACGAAGATTGGTATGGATTTTACAATGAGGATAATATAACTGTTTATTTCTTTTTGGACAGAGGTATTTACCGACCGGGGCAAACAGTTTATTTCAAAGGTATCGTCATCAATACAAATAATGACGTATCGAAAATTGTTACTAAGTACAAAACAACCGTCTCCTTATTTGATGTCAATTATGAAGAAGTGGCACATTTAGACTTAATAAGTAACGACTTTGGCACTTTTTCCGGGAGTTTTGTTATCCCACAAGGCCGTATAACAGGCCAATGGCATTTAGGAAATGATGATGGAGAAACGTATTTTTCGGTTGAAGAATACAAGCGACCTAAGTTTGAAGTCAATTTTGACACGGTAAAGACCGAATACAAATTAGGAGATCAAATTACTATTAGCGGCACAGGTGAAGCGCTTGCCGGCTATCCTATTGATGGCGCTAATGTAAGTTATCGCATATACAGAGATGTACGTTTCCCCGATTGGGTTTATTGGTGGCACAGAGGATTTGCGTGGAATAAATCGCAGATGGAGATAACACATGGCTCAACACAAACAGATGATAACGGCAAATTCAAATTAAAATTTGAAGCCATACCCGATAAAAGTGTAAATCCAAAATGGGAGCCTGTGTTTAATTATATTATTGAAGTGAGTGTTACAGATCTGAATGGCGAAACCCGTACCGGATATAAATACATTCAGGCCGGTTATTCATCTTTACAAATTTATGCCAACATACCGGATAAATTAAGCAAAAATGATACTGCAAAATATAAATTAGAGGTGCTTAATCATGAAAATTTTCCTCAACCTAACGAAGGGAAAGTAACCATCACGCGCTTGACATCTCCGCTTAAACTCATTAAGGATAAAGGGTGGGATCGTGTAGATCAACCAATAATGGATGAAAAAATATTTCATTCTTATTTCCCTCATTTGCCTTATGCTGATGAGATGAATCCGACTCAATGGAAGCGTGAAAGAATTTTGTTAGAATCTAACTTTAATCTATCAGACAATACACTGCAACCAAATGAGGTAACTAATCTTGATCCCGGCATCTATTTAATAGAAGCTAGCACCTCCGATAAATACGGAAAAACCGCTACATATAAAAAGATTATTACCGTATATGATGAGAAGAAGAATACGGCTTTCACACCTGATTATTTCACACTTATCAGTCGCAAAAACCTTTACAAACCCGGTGAGACCGCCGAATTTCTGTTATCTACAGAAGCCAAGAACATGCTGGTTTTAATGGAAATAGAAGTAAAAGAAAAGATTGTTTATACAGAAATTCTTCGTGTCAGTCAGGCACAAAAGCTCATCCAAATACCGATTAAAGAAGAACATCGCGGTAATTTCAGCATTCATTTTACAACGGTTAAAGACAACCGTCTGTATAATCAGATAGAGGTTATTTCAGTACCATACAGTAATAAAGAACTAACACTTAAATTCTCTACTTTCAGGAATGAACTTCTCCCCGGTAGTCAGGAAGAGTGGAAAATAACCGTATCCGATTTCAAAGAAGAAAAGGCAGCTGCCGAAATGTTGGTTTCCATGTATGATGCCAGCCTAGATGCATTTGTATCTAACAACTGGTGGTTCAATCCAAATCGTTGGTATCATACAACAAAGCAGTGGAGCAGCAACGACAATATGCACATGACTCAATCAACAGACCTTTCGTATAACTGGAACAACCCATTCAGAATAAAGATGCCAACCTATGAGTACCTAAACACCTTCGGGTATGAAATGGTAAATTATTATTTAGGTAATGGATATTTTAGCCTTGAACCAATGAGTGCATATGACGAGGAATCTGATTTATTAGTTAGCGGCACGTCTACAAAAAGAGAAGATGGTGATAAGTTAAATGAGAATAAAGGAACAGGAGAAAAACAATCAAATATGTTGGCGCTTGAAAAGAGGAATGAGAATTCGCTGGATTACCGCTCAACGAATGCTACAGAACAAAAAAACCAAGTCCGAACCAATTTTGATGAGACGGCTTTCTTTTATCCACACCTGCAAACCAACGAACAAGGGGAAGTCGTGTTTGCTTTTAAGATGCCTGAGTCAATTACTGCATGGAACTTCAATGCATTAGCACATACAAAAGACCTGAAGGTGGGCATGCTGAGTGAAAAGGTTATTACAAGAAAGAAACTGATGATAAACTCTTTCGCACCACGCTTTTTCCGTGAAGGAGATATATTACGCTTCTCTACCAAAGTCACAAATATCTCTGGTGAAGATTTAAACGTAGATACCAGATTAACATTAACCGATGCCTTAACCGGCGAAAACATAAACAGCAAATGTAAATTAGTTCAAACAGACTTATCTCAAATAATTAAGAAAGGGAAAAGTGAGCAATTGTCATGGGAAATACAAATTCCAATCGGCATATCAGCTATTACCTATCGTGTCACAGCTACCGGTGGAGAGCATAGTGATGGAGAAGAAATGACTATTCCCGTGTTATCAAACCGAATGTTGGTTACAGAATCACAACCGATTTATATTAAAGGAAAGGGAGAAAAGACATTTAGTTTTGAAAAGCTCATAAAATCAAATTCCTCTTCTACACTGTCTAATCATAAACTCACGCTGGAGCTAACCTCTAATCCGGTTTGGTATGCCATTCAGGCATTGCCTTATATGATGGAATATCCTTACGAATGCAGCGAGCAAACATTCAATCGTCTTTACGCCAACATACTGGCACATTATATCGTCAACTCAAATTCACGTATCAAGCATGTATTTGACGTTTGGAACAAATACCAACCAAATGCTTTGTTATCTAATTTAGAAAAGAGCCAGGAACTAAAAGAAGTGATATTACAAGAAACGCCTTGGGTTATGGATGCAAAAAATGAATCTGAAAGGCAACAACGCATCTCTTTATTATTCGATTTGAACCGCATGACGAATGAAAAGCAACGCACAACTCACAAGCTTATTCGTATGCAGACCCCCAATGGCGGCTGGCCCTGGTTCGATGGCGGGCCTGATGATCGCTTCATTACCCAATACATTATTACAGGACTGGGGAAACTATATAAAACAGGCGTTAAAGATGAACAAAGACAACTTGTCGATGCGACTGAAAAAGGCATCCAATACCTCGATAATCGTATTTTAGAGGACTATCAGAATTTACTTAGATTGAAAGTAGATTTAACGAAAAAGCAAATCGGACACCATCAAATTCAATATTTATATGCACGCAGTTTCTTTGATAAGGTGGACATAAGTGAACGGAATAGTGTAGCTTGGAAATTCTATATGGAACAAGCCAAGACCTATTGGAACACCGAAAATATGTTTATGAAAGCTATGATAGCACTTGCACTTCATAGAAGCGGAGATAAAAACACACCCCGATTGATTCTTCGTTCATTAAAAGAAAATGCTATCCGCAACGAAGAATTAGGTATGTACTGGAAACAAAACCAAGCATTGTATTGGTATGAAAGTCCTATCGAAACACAGGCTATCATGATTGAAGCATTTGCTGAAATTGAGAATGATATAACAATTGTAGATGAATTAAAACTCTGGCTTCTAAAAAACAAACAAACCAATAACTGGAAAACCACAAAAGCAACTGCTGATGCGTGCTACGCTTTATTATTAAAAGGCAGTGACTGGTTATCCGAAACGGAAATGGCCGTTGTTAAACTAGGAAACGAAATTGTTAAACCTAACCAAAGCAGTATTCAAACTGAAGCCGGCACCGGATACATAAAAACATCGTGGGATGCGAAGGATATCAAACCTTCGATGGGAAATATCAGCATCAAGAAATCGTCTGACGGCCCGACTTGGGGAGCGGTTTATTGGCAGTATTTTGAGAATCTGGATAAAATAAGTTCTGCTGCCACACAAATCAAAATTAATAAAAAGCTCTTTAAGCAAGAGCATACAGATCGCGGCCCGACTCTCATTCCTATAACAAACAAAACCTCTTTAGTTACGGGCGACCGAGTAATCGTTCGTATAGAACTCAGCACAGACCGTAACTTAGAATATCTACACATGAAAGATATGCGAGCCTCTGCTTTTGAACCAGAGAATGTGTTTTCCGGATATAAATGGCAAGATGGGTTTGGGTATTACGAAGCAACGAAAGATGTCGCTACGCATATATTCATAGATTTCTTACCGAAAGGCACGTTTGTATTTGAATATCCTGTAAGGGTAACACACGAAGGGGTATTCTCCAATGGTATAACGACACTTCAATGTATGTATGCTCCGGAGTTTTCTTCGCATTCAGAAGCTATAATCGTAAAAACAGGCAAATAAATACTTATAATGAAAGCCAACAGATAAAGTTAAAGCTGTTTTTCTTATTGTGATAAAAGCAAAAAAGATACCTTTGCCTCTATCTTAAATAGAACTATAAGTATTAATGTCCCAGCCTACCGTACATATTTGCCTTAGTCCGGCATTGTATCCGATGTATCATAGCAATGAACGAATCGTGGTGATAGTAGATATTCTGCGTGCCACATCTGCTATTTGCACCGCATTGCAGCATGGGATGAAAAGTGTTATTCCGGTTGCCACTATTGACCAGGCTAACCAATTTGTCGGGGATGATTACATCATTGCCGCCGAGCGTGGTGGAGAAATCGTGAATGGGTTTGCCTATGGCAATTCGCCCCTCGCCTATATCAACAATCCCCAAACGTTTGGGAAACATCTGGTTCTTACGACCACTAATGGCACACAAGCCATTGAAACCGCCCGTCTAAGTCAAACATTGGTCATCGGTTCTTTTTGTAACATTTCGGCCTTGACACAATGGATTGTAAAGCGTAATCAAGATGTGATGATACTCTGCGCCGGATGGAAAAACCGCATTAATCTTGAAGATACTATCTTTGCCGGCGCCTTGCTTGATTCCTTGCTCAGACAAGGATTTAGTATGGACATTGATACCGATGCAGGTATTACAGCATTATCTCTTTTCAGGCTATCAGAAGCTGATATCAAAGCTTTTCTAAAACAATCTTCACATAACCAAAGACTCAGTCGGCTAAACTTAGATGAAGATATTACATACTGCCTTACACGCAACACAACACCAATAGTACCTATTTTACAACAAGAACGCCTGGTTATTAGCACATAAAAAGCAGTCGAAACGACACATTCAAGCAAGACAATTTGTCTGCCAAGCATACATTGATCTGCACTTTTGACTTAAATGCATCTAAATTCTTCGGTTGGTCAATATTTTGATGTGATTTAAGCGTATAATTTTTATGAATTATGAATTTAAATCAGTTTACCATCAAGTCTCAAGAAGCAATCGAACAAGCGACACAGATTGCTTTTCAACGGAATCATCAAGCAATAGAGCCCGGGCATATTCTTCGCGGCATACTGAATGTTGATGAACATGTATTTCCTTTTCTGCTAAAAAAAATGAACCTGTCTCCAGAGCAAATATCTCAGGCTGCAGATCAGATTATTAACACGTACCCTTCCGTCTCAGGCGGACAGCCCTATTTAAGTAACGATAGTAATCATGTTTTACAAAAAGCTATTGCCTTACTAAGTGAATATCATGATGAATATGTGTCTTTAGAACATCTTTTTTTAGCCTTATTAAGCGGAAAAGATGTTGTAGCCCGCATGCTAAAAGACAAAGGCGTAACCGAAAAGGCACTCAAAGCTGGCATTTTAGAGCTTCGAAAAGGGAGCAAAGTAACAAGTCATAGTGCAGAAGACAGTTATAATTCTTTAGAAAAATATGTTAAAAATCTCAATCAGCTTGCTCGTACAGGAAAGCTTGATCCCGTCATTGGGCGTGATGAAGAGATACGCCGTGTTCTGCATATTCTCTCCAGACGAACTAAAAATAATCCCATTTTAATTGGAGAACCGGGTGTAGGGAAAACAGCCATAGCAGAGGGTTTAGCACATCGTATCATAAATGGTGATGTGCCTGACAACTTAAAAAGTAAAGTCATTTATTCTTTAGATATGGGTGCCTTAATTGCCGGTGCTAAGTATAAAGGAGAATTTGAAGAGCGGCTGAAAGCGGTCGTTAAGGAAGTGCAGTCATCAGAAGGCGAGATTATTCTGTTTATTGACGAAATACATACTTTGGTTGGCGCCGGAGGCGGACAGGGCGCCATGGATGCTGCCAACATCTTGAAACCCGCCTTAGCGAGAGGTGAATTGAGAGCTATTGGTGCTACTACACTCAATGAATATCAAAAATTCTTTGAGAATGACAAAGCACTTGAGCGCCGATTTCAAAAAGTATATGTTGATGAACCAAGCCCCGAAGATGCCGTTTCTATTCTTAGAGGTATCAAAGAAAAGTATGAAACCCATCATAAAGTTCGGATTAAAGATGACGCTATTATCTCTGCTGTAGAATTATCTCAACGATACATAACAGACCGTTTTCTTCCTGACAAAGCCATTGACCTTATAGATGAGGCTGCTGCCAAACTAAGACTTGAGATTAACTCAAAGCCTGAAGAGTTGGAAATGATTGAGCGCAAAATTATGCAACTAGAAATTGAGCGTGAAGCCATTAAACGTGAGGGAAATGAAAGCAAGCTGGAGAAGCTGAATGAAGATCTCGCTAATTTAAACGAGGAGAAAAACGCACTAATGGCAAAATGGAAACAAGAGAAGGAGATTGTTGAGTCCATTCAAAAAATAAAACAAGAAATAGAATCGTTAAAGTTTGAAGCTGAACAAGCTGAACGGCAAGCGGATTACGGCAAAGTAGCCGAAATAAGATATGGACGCATAAAAGAAAAAGAAACCGAACTTGAATCGTTACAAGAGAAGCTACATACTGCTCAATCTGAGAATGCCATGATTAAGGAAGAGGTAGGGCCGGAAGATATTGCTGATATCATCTCACGCTGGACAGGCATTCCGATTAGTAAAATGCTGCAAACCGAGCGTGAAAAACTGCTTCATTTAGAAGACGAGCTTCATAAAAGAGTGATTGGACAATACGAAGCCATTGAAGCTGTCGCTGATGCTGTTAGACGGAACAGAGCCGGATTACAAGATCCGAAAAGGCCCATTGGTTCGTTTATTTTTTTAGGCACAACCGGTGTAGGGAAAACAGAATTAGCCAAAGCGCTTGCAGAGTTTCTTTTTGATAACGAGAATGCCATCACCCGTATTGACATGAGCGAATATCAGGAGAAACATTCGGTATCACGCTTGGTAGGTGCACCTCCCGGATATGTTGGATATGACGAAGGTGGACAACTTACCGAAGCTGTGCGCAGAAAACCATACTCTGTCATTTTACTTGACGAAATAGAGAAAGCGCATCCTGACGTGTTTAATATCCTATTACAAGTATTGGATGATGGGCGACTGACGGATAACAAAGGCCGTGTGGCAAATTTTAAAAATACCATCATCATACTCACGTCAAACTTAGGCTCACATATTATTCAAGAGAATTTTGAAGACCTTGACTTAAAAGACCTTGATAGTGTGATTATTCAAACAAAAAATCAGGTTTACAGCTTATTAAGAAAAACCATGCGACCGGAATTTCTTAATCGAATAGACGAAACCATCATGTTCCTTCCGCTTGATCGAGATGACGTATTAAACATTACAAAAATTCAAATGGAACAAATTGCGCGAATGATGAAAGAAAATAATGGTATTGAGATCGAAACAACACCTGAAGCATTGTCCTGGATTAGTCAAATAGGCTACGATCCCCAATTGGGAGCCAGACCACTTAAAAGAGTCATTCAGCGAAACATTCTCAACACGTTGTCAAAAATGATATTATCAGGTCAGATACATAAGGATCAGAAGATTATCATTGATGAGTTTGATCAGA
This sequence comes from Flavobacteriales bacterium, assembly GCA_026936045.1. Taxonomy (GTDB): domain Bacteria; phylum Bacteroidota; class Bacteroidia; order CAIKAF01; family CAIKAF01; genus BA4. The sequence continues at coordinate 4,632 of JAIXKU010000087.1, read as the reverse complement.
AAATTATTTTTAGGAACCAGATAGAATGATAAAAAATGTTAAGCGTGCACAACAAAAAACAAGTACTGATGTTATATGTGTAATTAAAATAGGTAAATAGTTTTTTCATAGTAGGTTGGTTGCCGAAGAGGTGGTGTAATACCACCTCTTCGGCTTTTATAAAACTTTAATTTTTTTACCGGATTGTCAGAACCTCATCAATGCTCTTTTTTAATAGCCGACAAGCCTGTTTAATTTGCTTATGCGTAATAATTAAAGGTGGGGTTAATCGTAATTTCTTATCATTAAACAAGAACCAATCTGTAAGCAATCCATTTTGCATACATTGGGCGATGATACGCTTGTTTAACTCTGCGCTTTCAAATTCAACTCCCAGCATCAATCCCTTTCCTGAAATACATATTATCGCCGGGTGGTTTAGTTCTTCTCTAAATAAGTTCGCCTTTTCTTCCACGCTTTGAATATAGTCTTGAGACAACAATTCTTTCAATGTTTGCAAAGAAGCTGCGCAGCATAGCGGATGTCCACCAAAGGTTGTAATGTGACCTAAAACAGGATTCTTCGCAAGCAATGCCATATTCGACTTAGACGATATAAAAGCCCCGAGAGGTAATCCACCACCAAAACCCTTCGCTAAAACTAATATATCAGGCAATACATCGTATTGTTGGAAAGTAAACATAGAACCTGTTCTTCCATACCCCGTTTGTACTTCATCAAAAATCAACAATGCACCCGTTTTATCACAACGGGCACGCAATGCTTTGAGCCAAGCGGTATCGGCAGGCAAACATCCCGCTTCGCCTTGCACCGGCTCGACTACTACACATGCTGTATCTTCCGTTATGTTAGAGAGGTCTTCCTGATTATTAAAGCGTAACATGCGATACCCTGGTAATAATGGGCGAAACGCTTGCTTATACGTTTCACTGCCCTGAATACTAAGCGCGCCATGCGTGCTTCCATGATAAGCAAACTCAAATGCGGCCATTTCTCTTCGATTGGTAACCCGTTTAGCCAATTTCAAGGCGCCCTCAATCGCTTCACTTCCACTCGACACATAATAGACAGATTGTAAAGACGGAGGTAATTGTGCACATAACAATTGAGCTAACTGAACTTGAGGCGATTGGATAATTTCACCATACACCATGAGATGGGTGTACTGTCGCAACTGTTTTTGTATGGCCCTGTTTACGGAAGGATAAGCATGGCCAAGATTACTAACAGCAATACCGGATATTAAGTCCATGTACCGCTTTCCTTTATAATCCGTAAGGATAATGCCACGCGCTTTAATGATTTCAAGCATCATAGGCGCTGAGCTTGTTTGTGCCTGATAGGTTAAAAATAATGTACGCTGTGAGATCATAGCACAAAGTAACAAAACCAAATAGATATTTCATATTTGGGGAAAACAAGATTAAGTGCATAGCGTAATTTCTGAGATTTTGTGTAGGTTTGAACAAGCAAATGTCGCGTTATAGATAAATGAAACACATGCAAGAAAAAGACGAAAAACTGATTCTTCATCCATTCAGTCCATACAGATCCAATAAGCATAATATAAACATTACACACGGAAAAGGAGCGTTATTATATGATGAAACGGGGCGCGCCTATATTGATGCTATTGGTTCTTGGTGGGTTAATTTGCATGGACATGCACATCCTTATATAAACAAACATATTACAGAGCAGATGACTCGGTTAGAGCATGTTATATTTGCCGGATTCACACATGCTCCTGCTGTCAATTTAGCCGAAAGGCTGCTTAATCAATTAGGCTCACCATATTCTCAGTTATTTTACTCCGATAATGGCAGTACTGCTGTGGAAGTGGCATTAAAGATGAGTATTCAGTACTGGGCTAATCGCGGCGAAAAACGACATACTTTTATTGCGCTGAAAAACAGCTATCATGGCGATACATTTGGCGCCATGTCTGTTAGCGAGAGGGATGTCTTTACCGAAGCCTTTCACCAACATCTTTTCAAAGTAAATTATATAGATATTCCAACAGAAGAGAATATCCATTCATGCGAAACACAATTAGAAGAAATTATAGAAAAAGAAGCGGTAGCAGCCTTTATCTTTGAGCCCTTGGTGCAAGGCGCCGGTGGAATGCGTTTGTATGCCTCTCCTCTTTTAGACCGACTGATTGACATCTGCCAAAAACATCATGTTCTGACCATTGCTGATGAAGTAATGACCGGATTCTATCGTACAGGCACCATGTTTGCAATAAATCAAATACGAAACAAACCTGATTTTATCATTCTTTCCAAAGGTTTGACCGGCGGATATTTCCCTTTAGGCGTGACAGCTTATCCTGATTTTATAGCTAAAAGCTTTCAATCAACAGAACCATCGCATATATTCTATCACGGCCACTCATTTACCGCTAATCCGCTATCTTGTACGGCAGCATTGGCGAGTTTAGATCTCCTTCTTTTGCCGGAGACAAAAGAGTGTATTCAGAAGATAGAAGCGAAGCATCTACTCTTTCTGGGAAGCATCAAAGATCATCCTCGCATTTCTAATGCACGGCAGATGGGCGTTATACTTGCCTTTGATGTAAATATTCCACATCATGGGTATTTTTATAACCATCCCATCAAAGACATACTATATGATTTGATGATCAAGCAAGGTATCTTAATGCGACCGCTTGGCAACGTCTTATACATCTTACCACCCTATTGTATAAAAGAACAAGAATTAGATCAAGTTTACAATGCTATTATCCACACATTGAGTCAGATTTAAAAAGAGATTTCGTATAATTATTTTCAACAATTACACATTCTATTCTATCTTCGTAGCTGCTTAAATAGACTAAAAAAAATCAATCATGACAAAAGCCAAATATCAACAATGCACTCGATGTGTTATGGACACTAGTGACACAGATATCCGTTTTGATGCTAACGGGAATTGCAACCATTGCACAGAGTATCTCGAAAAAACGATTCACCGCACATACCGAGGCGAAGAAAATGACAAGACGTTTAATACATTAATCAACAGAATCAAGAAAGACGGGAAAAACAAACCTTATGACTGTGTAGTGGGTGTTAGTGGCGGTGTGGACAGCACTTATACGGCATATCTTTGTAAAAAAGCTGGATTGCGTGTTTTATGTGTTCATATGGATAACGGATGGAATACAGAAATATCAGAAAAAAACATCCAGAATCTTATTGAAAAACATGGAATGGATTATCGAAGATATATATTAGATTGGGAGAACTTTCGTGACTTACAGCTCGCATTTCTCAAAGCATCTGTACCTGAAATTGAGACACCAACTGATATTGCCATTCTCGGTGTCTTACATCAGATAGCTTCAGAATATGGTATCCGGTATGTTATCAGTGGAGGAAATTTTGCAACAGAAGGCATATTACCAAAGAGCTGGCAATACAATGCCAAAGACACACGTTATATTCGAGCCATCCATCATAAATATGGTAAGACCGATAAGATCAAGATACCATTGTTTAGTTTTTTTGAAGAGCTATACTATAAGTTTATTAAGAAGATACGTATTATATACATCCTTAATTTAGTTGATTATAACAAAGAAAAGGCCATGCAACATTTAACAGAGAATCTTGATTGGCAATATTATGGAGGCAAACATCATGAATCTTTATACACCGGGTTTGTTCAATCATATATATTACCTGTTAAATTTAACATTGACTATCGCAAAGCTACCTTATCTACACTTATCTGTAAAGGGGAAATAAGCAGAGAGCAAGCATTAGAAGATCTAAAACTACCTTCTTTCAATCCGGAGAAAGTTGCTATAGAAAAAGCATTAATCTGTGAGAAATTAGAGATAACGGAAGACACATTCGATAAGATAATGGCAGAGCCCGCTAAATCATACCGAAATTATCCAAACAGTAAGAAATCGTTGGAATGCCTTTATAGTATTTACAGAAAATTAAAACGCTATTAAACCCTGGTACGCATGATCTATTTATGTTCTTAAGGTATGATTAAGGAATATTACTTCTTAACACTTGCACCCATAGACTATACATTATCCGGTATTGTCATAATACTACTGATGATTTATGGCATGATTGTGCAATCGCAGAAGAAGGATTCTCTTATCTACTATTCATTTTATGCCAAAGGTCTATTTGTTAAGATATTGGGAGGGGTCGTTTTTAGTCTGATTTACTTATACTATTACAAAGGAGGTGATACCATCGACTATTATTCCGGTGCTATCTGCATGAAAAATCTTTTTTACTATAATCCTACCCGTTATTTTGAGTTGATGTTTTTCAAGATGACACCTGAGAAATATTTTTCCTATTTCAACAATATAACATACTGGCCGCCTTATCATCTAATCAACAAAACTGAGAATTTTAATGTCATCCGTATTTCCAGTGTCTTGGCTATATTAACTGGTGGAAATTTTCTCACCTCCACTGTTTTATTTGCTTTTACAAGCTATTTGGCAGTATGGCAATTATACAAGCTGTTTGTTTCAATCTTTCCGGTATTATATAAACAGTTTGCCTGGGGATTATTCTTCACACCATCTTATTTCTTTTGGGGATCCGGTATATTAAAGGATACAGTTGCTGTTTTTTGTATATGTATGAT
>JAIXKU010000083.1 GCA_026936045.1 Flavobacteriales bacterium | reverse complement strand
TAGAAAGCCTATGTCGCCGTTGGTCATATAAAGCCCCCTTCATCATCGTAAATATCTTTTCTTGTATGCCGTTCGCTCATGCCGGATGCCACACTATTTACTATCCCTCTGGTTTCGTAATATTCCTCTGCTGCATCCTCAAGAGAATTGTTTTGTTGCCATTCAATATACTGAGCCAATGTTATTAATTTTCGTGTCTCTTGGGGTATCGTGCATTTAAAAGCCAGACCTTCGCCATCGAGATAAGCTGTATACCATCCATGCTCGGTAATAATATGCTTGCCTGTCTGTTCATATCCTGCGTGCCGCATTAAATATCTCGTCTTGTCATAGGCCGCCTGCTTTTCAAGTGTAATGCCCTTGAATGCTTCTTTCGGGTTCTTCTCGGTACGGGCACAAAATATCAGGTCCTTTGTGATACGCTCAAACTCGTCAATATCGCCATAATGCTTTGTCGCAATATCCTTCCAGTGAACTATATCTGCCATCACATCCTCCATTGTGCTTTATCTTCTGCTGAAGGAACATAACGAGGAATATCAGTTTTTTGAGTGCTGTTGTTATCCCCTCGTTGTTCCCATGTCCGAACTGCTGCCTTCCAATCCTTCATCTTGTTCTTGCCGATCATCCAGCCATTTGCTGTATAATGATCTAACCATTTTTGAGGATCTACGCTGTTTTTTCTTTCTTTACAGTATTTTGTTATTTGATCTAATGTAGGTGGGACGAATGTCCCTTTCTCTTTATACTTCTCTTTATACTTCTCTTTTACTTCTCTTTTATTGCATGATGACTCACTGAGTATTCCGTGAGTATTCATGTATTCATCAATAAACTGTTGTGAAGGTTCAGGATTGCGGTGTTCAGATGGTCTATTTATTACCTGGTGTTTATCAAAGTTACGAATATAATAGAACTTTTCCCCTTCAGCATCAAAAGGGATGATACAGAGTATTTTTTCAAGCTCACTAAGCCACTTCTGAAAAGTTTCAACATTGATTGATTCATAAGGGTATATCTTATTTTTGAGCCAGGAGTGATGTCCTTTAACAACTCCATAATCATCTGAATTAGTCCAGAGTCCTATAAAAGTAAGTCGTGCATCTCGTGATATTGTAGATAGTTTCTCATCATCCCAGAACTCTGCCTTGATCATTCGGTTTCTCGGCATCTACCCCCCCTATTCCTCTATCACCATTGATTTACATATTTTCTATATTGGTCAATGAGTTTCCTGACAGTTAAAAGTCCCTTAACCAAATGCCATTTTTTCTTTGTGCGGTATTCTGTAACTTGACAGTTACCAACGTCTATTAATTCTTCTGTGCTTGGTTCTACGTTGTGTGTAGCTATAATGAGAATCGCTGCTTTTTGAGTATCAGAAATACTATCAACTAGTCTTTGTAGTGCAAGTCTTTGCCCCCAAATTACTTTAGCTTCTTTATATTTAGTTTCAATAAAAACATAACATTTATCATCAAATTCAACGAAACCGTCAATATCTGTTGGCGTAATATTTCTCTCAAATTTTAAACTACTAAAATCCCTCAATATTCTTGCTATTTCTTTATTTCTGATTATTCCTCTTTCCAAATTGACACTACCCCCCCAAATGGTGAAAACTGTTTAATAAATTCATTCTGATTATTACCAAAATAGAGTATTGCTTGTCCTTGAAGCGGTGCTCCTGAAGCGTTTCCGTCTACATCAATAAATTTTATTCGTCCAGATGGAAAACAAATTGCCGATGCGCTTTTCATCATGCGCTGAAAAAATGCTGTTTCCGTGGCATTATTAACTAATACACAGGCTTGAGATATTTCTTTACTGTCATATTTTTCTGAAACTAAGTCACAAAATTGTTGAACAAATGGTTGTGCATACGGTGGGTTTAACCAAATATTGCCATTCCACTTTTTTATTAAGCCATTATCTTCTATTGTAAAAAATTGATGTGCCTGGATAGTTACATTTGCTACTTCACTAGATGCGGGATCTAAATCAATAGAACCCATTACTTTCTTTGCTGCTTGGATTATTTCTTTAGGCGTGTACCATTCGTTATTACCTGAATTATGTGATACATGAGGTTCCTTAGCTAACCTCAGTATTGATGCCGTTGTTAATTCTTCCTTGGCTTCCTTCTTCTTTATTATCTCACTCTCAAAC
>JAIXKU010000212.1 GCA_026936045.1 Flavobacteriales bacterium | reverse complement strand
GGCCATGCTATTGCTATATATAGCGTATATGGGCTATCAGGTTTGGCTCAGCCAGCAATAAAACATCAATGATTATTTGGAGGTTCCGTTACTTTGAACAGGAACGGATTCTCCGTCTTTTCCCTTTCTTCTCTTTGTTTACGGAGTTGCTGATATTCTGAAAAAGATGTTGACATCGCCTTAACCTCATTTTCACGAGCAAAAACAATTGATTTCAAACCATGCAGCAGACTTTTCCACCAGAAGTTTATCATCCAGCGGTTCATATTTCGTTCAAAGCGAATCTCGCCTATCATAGCCGGTTTGCCGGGTATTGGATTTTCATGTGTTATAAATACATTGGTAATGATGGACTTTAGAAAATCGGGTTGTGACTTTGAAGCGTGCCCGCCTTGATTCAGGATGGCGAGTTTTAATTTCTCAAAAAGAAGCTTAGCCTCCCCACGGGAACGGCGATTATTAGCTTCAAAATAAAACTCGCCGCCATTTATTGTCCCTCGGTTTATTTTAATAGCTGCCGTAGGTACCGTGAGTTTATTGAACTCTTTGGCATTAAATTTTCCGATAGTACCATAAACCCGATGTTGATAATCTGTATTTAGTAACGGCATATCTACAAATGCATTTAACTCACCCTGATTATATAATTTCCCTGTAAAATGGATCTCCAACGTATCATTCTGTTCTAGTTTTTCGATAGCATTGGTAAGATTATGTGTGCTCAAAGATACGTTTGTAAATCGAAAAAGGCCGGCGCCGTCTATATCAAATCCTTTAGGTATCTCCAGATATTCAATCATCCCTTTTTTCATCAAACATGTATCAACAGAATAAGTAAACGGTAATTGTTTTATCTGATCCTGAAGCATGGGCGGATATGACTTCAAATCATAGGGATAATTTCTATCTCTCATAACCTGTAATGAAAGCGAATCAACAGATATCAGACCAATAAAGAATTCATTATTGTTTAGCAAATGGCAGAAATCAATTTTACGTAATGCTATCGTTCGACAAAAAAGATTAGGCTTATCTGTCTGATAATAATAGCGAGTAAAGAATGTGTCCGGAGGTAGTTCGGAATGTATCGTAAGGTTATCAACCCTCATTTCATTTGATGTATTATAAAAACCTATTTTCTGAACACTGCAAGTGAATTTTAGATAGGGATTTAATTGTATAAGCATATTCTCTCCAGAGAAATCCAATGCATCACAATAGAAAGGATACGATTTAAAACGCCGGTCTGTTCTTAGATTAAGTGTCTTTAATGAAAATTTATCAAGCGTAAATACCGGCAAGGTGTCGTTTCTATGATAGGTGCGAATTGTTGCATCCGTTATCCGAAGTTTGTGAATAATATAATCAACCGGTTGGCCGGTTAGGCTCAGATTCCATCGTTCTTTAGATTTCATAGCGCCTAATCCGGTCTGAATATAAATCTCAGGTCGTAGAATTTCAATATACGGCAATTCAAAGAAACTTATATCCGACGATGAGAGATAGGGGAAATAATACAGAGGAATTGTAGCTATCAATTTCTCCGCTACAATACGGCGTATTGGGAAACTTATTGGATCTCTTTTTAATCCAATAAAATCGGAGAGATCATTAAAAGAAACAGGACCTAAACGCAGATCAGTAAAGCCATTATACTTAAAAATATATAAACTATCAAGCTGTAAGGTTCTTTGCTGATAACTGAGCTGAATATTTGTCATATCTGCTTGAAAGCTCTCCGATGGTACTAAAAATGCAGATGGGATGTTAAATGACGTAGCCGCAATCTGCTCAGAAACAAACGAGGCTTTATTCGAAGCCAAGCGAACATCCCATTGAATTCTTTTCGCAAGAAAATGTGAAATATGAACTGATAAATCCGTCTCTCCGGATGTTGTCTTTTTATTAATATCAATAAAGCATTGTCCATCTGAGGCGTATAGATGATTAATGGTGATCTCTTTCTTAAATAAGAAAGAGAAAAGAGATAGTCCTTTTAATTCTAATGTATCAAGCTTCAGTCTTATAAACGGATTCGCCTTATCTCCTTTTTCATACGAAAGCTGAAAAACGGATATACAACGTGTAAAAAGATTAAAATGCAATGATCCGGTAGTAAAACGCTCGTCAGCCTGTTTGGAAGCGTGCACAACGGATTGAAGATAGTTCTCCACTTGCTTGTCAAAAACAAATTGGATAAGCAATGCCAGAATCAATAAGATGGCACTAACGCTGGTAATAATATACAGAAATATGATTGCGTTTTTTTTCATGCTTAATTAAGGAGCATACAAGGTAGTAAAATAATAAGATATGATTAAAGCAGATATCGTTATTTAGCGAACATAAGATATCTGCCTATAGGATTTATGAATTTTATATCTTTATTCCATGCATTTCCGTATTACTATACTAGGTTGCAGCTCGGCTATTCCAACAAAAGACCGCTTCCCGACCTCTCAGATTGTTGATTATTCCGATCAGTTTTTCTTATTGGACTGTGCCGAAGGAACACAAATGCAGTTACGCCGATACCATTTCTCCTTTCAACGCATTGGGCATATTTTTATTAGTCATATGCATAGCGACCATTTTTTAGGCCTGCCGGGATTGCTATCAACAATGGATCTACTTGGTCGAAAAACACCACTTCACTTATACGCGCCATCCGAAGTTATCGTATTTATCAGACAATATAAGCAGATGACACATACACCATCTCATTATGAACTTATATATCACGAGATAGCTAATGTTGAAACGGGCATATTATGGGAAAATGATCATTTGACGATTTCTTGCTTCCCCGTAAAACATTCTGTACCCTGTCATGCTTTTGTTTTTGCAGAAAAGCCTCGTCCCAGACGCATGAAAAAAAATGCCATCATTGAATATGGATTAACCGTAGAGCAGATTCATTCAGCAAAAGAAGGGCAAGATATCACTCTGAGCAATGGTAAGATCATAGCTAATGACGTACTCTCCATTTCACCTCCGCGTCCGAGAAAATATGTTTATATGACCGATACAGCCTTCATGCCGGATGCCTCAATGTGGATAAAGAATGCAGATGTATTATATCATGAAGCCACTTTTGGTAATGATTTGAAGGAGCGTGCTGTTCAAACCTGTCACTCTACAGCTTGGGAAGCAGGAAAGATAGCTGAAATGGCGAATGTAAAAAGATTGGTTATTGGTCATTTCTCCGTCAGATACCAAACAACCGAGCTATTGGAAAATGAAGCCCGGCAAACATTTAAGAATACGGAAGCTGCATACGACGGAAAACTTATAGATATTCCATACGACCTACGAACTATTTAGGAAAATAATTGTTTAATCACTAAATCATAGTATATGTTTAACAAGAAACTAGAAAAACTACTCAACGAACAACTGGGCATGGAAGCTCAGGCATCATCTGCTTATCTTGCAATAGCCTCTTGGTGCGAAATAAACGGACTGGAAGGCGCTGCCGCTTTTTTCTATAAGCAAAGTGACGAAGAACGTGTACACATGTTGAAACTTTTTAGGTTTATCAATGAGCGTAGCGGTCACGCTATTATGCCTGCTCTCACAAAACCTACAACGACCTTCAAGAATATTCAGGAAATAATGACTTTATTCTTAAGTCAGGAACGTAAAGTAACCGAGTCTGTCAACAAGTTAGTTTATATTGCCAATCAGGAGAAAGACTATACAACATTGAACTTTTTACAGTGGTATGTATCAGAACAGCATGAGGAAGAGACATTGGCTAAAACACTTTTGGATAAAATTAAACTAATTGGGCTTCAGGGCAGCGGGCTCTATTTAATTGACAAGGAAATTGGCCAGCATGCTTCCGCTTCTACTCAAGATACGGCAGAATAATCAAATCGAATCACTGTAATGAGAGCGGTCAGGTAACAAACCGGCCTGAGCTAATGACTTATGATAAATTGAGAAAGCATCGGTGCTTCTAACCATGAAATAAGAAATCGCACTGACCATCATAAGCGGAATAAACAATGTATAACCGCCTGTAATCTCCGCTATAAGGAAGATTGATGTCAGAGGCGCATGAATAACGCCAGCCAACATACCGGCCATACCGGCCACGATAAAGCTTGGTACATGCAGAGGAACCAGACCGGTGATATTAATCAATTTGCTAAAAACAAAACCTAGCAAGCCGCCAATCATAAGAGAGGATGCAAAGATGCCGCCATTCCCGCCTGCTCCGATTGTCAAAGCCGTAGCAACCGGTTTAAGCATCATCACCAAAAAAGCAATACCCAGTATCATAAATAAAGGCTCTGTTGTTTGGTTGTAGATAGAATGCTCCAACAAAAACGATTCATTACCATTCAATAAATGGACAATTGTCAAGTACCCTTCACCGTATAACGGAGGAAAAAGAAAAATAAGGAAACACATTAAAGCGCCTCCAATAAATAACGATTTAGTATTCAATCCCCATTTGGAGAAGAGTGTATCTAATTGCTCACTGACACGAACAGTATAAATAGCAATAAGCCCGCAACATATGCCAAGAAATAGATAAAAAGGCAGCGCTTTAAATGGCCAATTAACGGTTAGCTGATAGTGAAATCTATCCGGATAAAGCAACTGAGAAACAACGGATGCTGTAGCCGTTGATATGAGTAAAGGGATAAAGAATGGAATTGTAAAGTCAATCAGTAAAACTTCAAGTGCAAAAATAATACCGGCTATCGGCGCATTGAATATCGCCGCAATGCCACTAGCTGTGCCGCATGCCAACAAGAGCATTGTTTCTCGTTTTGACAAACGCAAATCGGTAGCCGTGTTACTTCCAATAGCTGCGCCCGTATATACTATCGGTGCTTCGAGACCGGCAGATCCGCCAAAAGCAACGGTAATACCACTCGTGAGCATATGACCAAAAGTATGTCGCTTGTGGATACGGCTGTTTCTTTGAAAAATACTTCTGATAACGGGTGTTACACCGCGCTGTAAGCGATTCCTAAAAAATCGTGTCAGCAACAGATAAGAACCTATCAGACCAATCATCGGCAATAAAGCCGTAAGCCAGTTACTGCTAAGCCAATCATTGATACGGGTTGCCTGATGTTCAAGTATGGAAATAAACCATTTTAAAAATACGGCTGCCACAGCAGTAACAAGCCCTACAATCAGACTGGACAGTAAAATAAAATTACGATGGCTGATGTATTTTTTTCTGGTTTGATATACGCGAATTAATATTTTACTAAAAAATAAACTCACACTAAGAAAGATGAATCTGAGATTTACATATTACACCCAATGGTTTACCGGTAAAGCGATATCCGTCAAATGGTGTATTATGAGACAATGAACGATTAGATGAGGCATCATAGGTCCATGTTTCGTTCGGTTGGAATAGCGTTAAGTCTGCCACTTGCCCTTCTGAAATAGCTGGCAAATTTAAGCCTAATAATGTAGCCGGACGTATAGTCAATGCAGCAATTAATTCATCAATATCTATGACTGAATGTGTAGCTGAGCGGGCTGCTGAGAAGGCCGTTTCCAGATTGACAATACCGAAATCGGCATGCGCTAACTCATGTACTTTATGTTCGTCATCAACTGGCGTATGGTCTGAACAAATAACATCAATGGTAGCATCTGCCAATCCGTGTATTAATGCCTGCTTATCCTCTTCTGAACGATATGGCGGGTTGACCTTAAACAGCGGATCAAAATCTTGCAAAGAGTTATCTGTAAATAATAGATATTGAGATGCTACACCGCAGGAAACATGCAATCCTTGTTGCTTGGCTTTGCGAACAGCTTCAACTGAAGCTTTCGTGCTAATAATGGGAATATGCAATCGGCCTCCGGCATAAGACAGAAGATGTATATCACGCTCAATAGCCATAAGCTCTGCAATGGCAGGAAAACCTTTTAATCCTAAAGTTGTGCTGTAGTCTCCCTCATGCATCTGGGCATATTTTGTCAATGATGGTGTATCTGCATGGTGAACAATCAAAAGATTACGCTGTGAACTATATTGCAAGATCAATTCCAACAACTTGGGATTATCAATCGTCTTCTTCCCGTCAGTAAAAGCCGTTATCCCTGCATCAGCCATGTCTAACATTTCGGCCATATCTTTCCCTTCAGCCTGCATGGTAAGTGCGCCATAAGGCAATACACGAATCGGTAGTTCTCGCTCTCTTCGCAAGATAAACTCTATTTGTGCGCGATTATCCAAGCAAGGATTGGTATTGGGCAGCATGCAGATGGTTGTAAAACCGCCTTTCAGTGCAGAGACAGACGCCGATTCCAGCGTTTCACTATATTCATAGCCGGGCTCACCAATCAGGCATTGCATATCTATCCATCCCTTGGAAACATGGAGGTTAGGTGCCGTATATTCAACAACAGCTTTGGATACCGTCAAATTTTTTCCTATTTTTTTAATAATGCCATCTTCAATCCAGATATCAACTGTTTGTTTATGGTGAGGGGAACTGCTGTCAATAATGATTGCGTTACGCAGGATGTGATTTACCATGGGCATTGAATTCATGATTATCATTTCAAGAATCGTATCAAAATTATCTCAATTCCTGTAAAAATCAAGGAAAGGATGATAAATAATTTCCAAAGTTGTGTACCAAGACCTGAATCGGCAAGCTGTTGGTGCAGGTTCTGAGATATCATATCTATAAGCTTAATATTCTGCAAATGATTTTCTTTGATTAAAGAAGATAAATCCATTGATGTATAAATCTGAGGATTGGATTCCATGCGACTGTAGTTAACCGCAAAGCGACTGATTATTTCATCGCCATCATAAACAGCATAAAATCCGGCATCCTGTAGCGCGTGATTAAGGAATAGATAAGATGTGGTTTCAATGGTACGTTGCAAAGGTATCATCTCGTATGTCTTAGAAGCATTTCGTATTTTCAACACTCTGTCTCTTTGAATAGCCCTATTTCTTAGGCTAATCGGCACATTAGCACCCAGCGTGTAATAAAGCGGTGATTGTTGTACTGATGAGAAAGCCGTCTTTAGTATGGTCGGTACCAATAAAGCATGTTTAGGAAAGTTTGTCCAATCTTCTGCCATAGGGGTAGTCAACATATATATCTGGCCTTTCTGAGGTCTGAAACGCATATAAAAAGGATATCCGTTTCGCATTTTAAGAATTGGTATGGAATGAATGGCGGATTGTGTCGAAATAATCCAGTGCTTAAAAACCATTGGCAAATCCATGTTCTCAGGGATGCTCTCAAACACATCTCCATAAAAGGGATCGTTGGTCTGAATACGTGCTATACGGGCATCTGCGGTGTCAACACTTTGAAACGTGGCTATTTGAAATTTAGAACAAAAGGATTGATAAGCCGATTTATCCATATCTGCCGGTGGAATAAGCAGAACCGTACCACCATCATTTATGAATTTGAAAAGTTCTTCTGTCAAGCCTGTTGCTATGGATTGCAAGCCATTTAAAATAATCAGACTGCGGTTACTGAATTGCGAATAATCAATCTGCTTATCGCCGGATATCTTTAAATCAAAATACGTATCTGAAGAAAACAGACGTTGCATATAAACACCGGCATGGCTGCCTTCAATCAAATAAACAGGAATATGATCGTGTACCAGGAATGAAAAATACATATCATCATCAAATGTTATCTGATCGTCATCCAATGTTATTCGAAATTCATGAAAGCCATTCTCCTGGATGGTATAAACCATCGGTAATTCTATCACCTCATTGGATTGAATATTAAATAAGACCGGTGATTTCTGACTACCGTTTACTTCTACTCTTAACGGCATATTGTCATAAGGCTGATCGGAAATATTTCGAATCCGCACTTTCAATTCGGCTGTACCGCCAACATGAAGAGCAGGTTGCTCCATCCAAACAGAATCAATATATAAGTTACGTTGTGTATTAGGTGTAATGGGAATAAGCTGTATGCTAAGTGAAGAGTCGGCACGAACCGAAGCTACATCAGAGAATGATTGCTGAAAATCCGATAGGATGTATATCTTTTTCTGGGTATCCGGTTGTTTAAGCAAGAGATCTGATTGGCGCTGTATGACTTCACTAAGCGGGTGTACCTGAGAAGTAATCTTTATTTCATTGAGCAAATCGCCAGCTTCTGAGGGAGAATAAAAAACCTGATGCTTGCCTTCAAAATCCTGTGTCAGAATTTGAATCTTGTCTATATCTTTACAGGATTTGATAATCTCATTTGCATAGGTCAACGCTACATCAAGCAATCGGCCATCCTTTTGTTGGGCATCCATGCTGAATGAATTATCTACAAAGATACTTATTATCTGACCGGCCTGTCTATTAGTACGACTGCTTGTATTCGGAATAAATGGTTGTGCAAAAGCCAAAACCAGTGCCGTAATAGCCAGAATACGGGAGACTAAGACCAACCATTGTTTTATTCTATGACGACGATGGGTTTCAATTTGGACCTCTTTTAAGAAAGCTACATTTGAAAAATATATCTTACGAAAGCGTCTGAAATTAAAAAGATGAATAATAACAGGAATTGCTATGGCCAATAACCCAAAAAGAAAATATGGATACAGAAACTGCATGTTGCAAAATTAAACGAAATAAGCAGATATTTATTTTCGACTACGGACTTAGTCTATTTTCCCAATGCAAAAACAACTTGTCTTTTATGTACTAAAGCCGAATGCTTCTTCCATTCCTGTATGGTGCGGGTTATAATAAACTGTTCGGGCATGAGTATGTCCACACCCAAACATAGCTTCAGCGAAGGCGATAACGTATTCAGAATATCATCCAACATATGCTGTGCCCGATAAGGGGTTTCAATAAAAAGATGCGTATAACCGTTACGCTGAATATCTGATGTGATAGCTGAAAGTGCTGTCTTACGCTGAGCAGTCTCTTTGGGTAAATAGCCATGAAACGAGAATTGCTGTCCGTTCAGGCCGCTTCCCATCAGTGTCAGCAAAATGCTTGACGGGCCAACCATTGGCAGTACCTCCATGCCGGCCTCATGTGCCAAAGCAACAAAAAAAGCCCCCGGATCGGCTATTCCGGGACAACCGGCATCCGATATAAGGCCTACATCCTGACCGGATTTAAGCGCTTGAAATACCATAGTCATCTCAGGAGATCCCAGTTTTAATTCATGCATTTCAATAAAGTGGCAGTTATCAATATTTTTTTGAGCGGAAACGGCTCTGAGTAACTGACGGGCCGGCTTAATGTTTTCAACTAAGAAAAGAGTAATCACATCCAAAACTTCTGTCTGATAAGGCGTAAAAGCTTTATCTGTTGCGTGCAATCCCAAACGGTTAGGAATAAGATATAATTTACCTTTTGTTGCCATGTATATGGGTATCTATAATACGCTGACAGACCTCATTTAAAAGGCCAAATACCTGAACATAATCATTTATAACACCATAGTACGGATCAGGAACGGCTTTGTTCATACCCGGATACGTTATATTTAGGATTAGATCAACCTTTTCCTTGTCTTCTGCCTGACGGGATAATCTGATAACATCCAGATAATTGCTTGAATCCATAACATAAATCTTATCAAACTTGTCGAAATCAGCAGCGACAAACTGACGTGCTTTGAGAGGTGATATATCTATGCCATTCTGTTTCATCACTTTAATAGCTCTTTCATCAGGCGCTTCACCCACGTGCCAACCGCCTGTACCGGCAGAATCAATATGCCAACTCAATCCATTGAGTCTGGCTTTTTGGCTCAAAATCCCTTCAGCCATTGGCGAGCGACAGATGTTGCCCAAACATACCATTAAGATATTCATAGATTCAATGATTCATATTCCTCACAAAAGTAGATAATTCATAGAGAATTATCGGGTTAGGTATTTCCCTAACCCAAAGTATTTATTTTCTATAAAAAAAGAATAAGTCATTTTATTCTAAGGCAAACGCATAAATTTGCGGAGATTTGAAATCTAAATAAGAAATGAGTAAGAAAGAAAAAAAGAAGAAATATGGGCGGCCGGGGTTTTATTATCTCGATATACTCGATTATCTAAACAGTGAGAAAAAGTTCTTACTCTTCATTCTGATATCCTTCATCCTTGCTATTATTTCTGTCAATCTTGGGCAAATGGCTATGTGGGTCGGATTTGCATTTGCGGCCTATTCGGCAGTAGCCAATGATAGTATTCAATCATTAGGTACTTTTATAGAAAGTAATTATAAAAGAAAATGGTGGGTTCTTTGGTTGTATATCGGTAGTATTTTTCTTGTTACTATTGTTATTAGTTGGGTTGTCTTTAATGGTGATGTAACATATCAGCGACTTATAAACAGTCGGGGGGAAACAGAATTTCCTCATCCTGATAAATTCAGCTTTTATCAGGTCTTAGCACCTTTGGTTCTACTTATCATCACCCGACTACGCATGCCTGTATCAACCACTTTCCTTTTACTTAGTGTATTCAGCAGTTCATCTTCAGGCATCTCAGCCATGGTGTATAAGAGTGTGAGTGGTTATGTCATTGCATTTATACTCTCTTTCATAATTTGGTACAACTTATATAAAGTTATCAAAAAGTATTTTAAGCAACGAAAGACCTCTCTTGCCTGGAGTATAATACAATGGATTATCAGCGGATTGTTATGGTCTGTTTGGGTGATGCAGGATGGGGCCAACATCGCTGTGTTTCTTCCAAGACATCTTGATATTTGGGGCTTAATAATTTTCGTATCTGTTATCTTCATCGGATTAGGCATTCTTTTTTATATGCGTGGAGACAAGATCCAACGCGTAGTCAGTGAAAAGTCTAGAATAGCTGATGTGCGTGCGGCTACGCTTATTGATTTCACCTACCTGATGATGCTTGTTTACAAGCTACTTATCAGTACGATTCCTCTAAGTACAACATGGGTTTTCCTTGGTATTATTGGCGGACGGGAAATTGCTATCAGTTTAGCTAGAAAGAAATCCGGCAAAAAGCATAAAAAGAAAGCAGCCGTCATGATTATCAGAGACCTGGCCTATGCTATTACCGGTCTAATCATCTCCATAGCGTTAGCTACCGGCGCTAATCCGGCCATTCGGGAAGAGGTAATGGGGTTCTTCTCAGGTCTTTTCCATTTGTAGATCAAGACATTTCGCTCATCAAACACTCAGCTAAATCTGCTATCTTTAGGCTGATATTTAATGAATGGAAAAAGGAAACGCTCAAACAGATTTAGCCAAACGGTTTGTTCATTATACGTTCCAGCATGTTTTCATAACAGGGAATGCCGGAACCGGAAAAACAACCCTATTGCGTGAACTTAAAAACACCTGCAAAAAAAAGATGGCTATCGTTTCACCAACCGGTGTGGCAGCTATAAATGCCGGAGGTGTTACTATTCATTCTTTTTTTCAAATTCCGCCCGGCTCATTTATCCCAACCATGGAAAACCAATGGGAAGATGGTTCTTCTCGATTTATTACACATTTGGGGTTACTTAAAAACATACGTTACGCCCGCAGCAAACGAGCTATTCTTCAGGAGCTTGAATTGCTTATTATTGATGAGGTAAGCATGCTGAGAGCAGATATGTTGGATGCTATTGATTGCCTGCTGCGCCATATCCGCAATAATCCGTATGTACCGTTTGGCGGTGTTCAGATGGTTTATTTTGGCGATTTGTATCAATTACCTCCGGTCGTTAAAGAGGTTGAATGGCAAATCTTATCCGCTTATTACGATACACCTTATTTCTTCAGTGCACAGGTTATTAAGGAAGTTTCGCCATTATATATCTCTCTTGAAAAAATATACAGGCAGTCTGATACAAAATTCATAACACTACTTAATAATATTCGCAATCATTCATTCGATGAAGATGATATACAATGGTTGAACAGAAGATATAATCCTGATTTTTTGCCCAATCCGGATAAGCCCTGTATTATTCTGACTACACATAATTACAAAGCTGATCGCATCAACCTGCAATCTCTTAATCAAATTGATGATGAAGCCTATCTTTTTGAAGGAGAAATAAACGATGAATTTAATGCGAATCTTTTACCGGTTGAACAAACATTACGATTAAAGAAAGGCGCGCAGGTTATGTTTGTGCGAAATGACACCAGTGAAGAAAAAAGATATTTCAACGGAAAGATCGGCCTTATAACAGATATTGGCGATAAACATATTTGTGTTTCCTGCTCCGGAGACAATGAAATGATAGAAGTTAAGCGCGAGCGCTGGGATAATATTCGCTATGTATATAATCCTGACAATGACAAATTGGAAGAAGAGGTGCTTGGATATTATTTACAATATCCGCTTCGATTGGCTTGGGCTATTACCATCCATAAAAGTCAAGGATTAACATTTGAGAGAGCCATTATAGACAGTGTAGATTCTTTCTCTGCCGGACAAGTGTATGTGGCATTAAGCCGCTTGGTCTCATTAAACGGGTTGATACTTTCTACCCCGGTTCATAAAGATGCAATTCAAACTGATGAACGCATTCAGAAAATCAGGCACCAAGTTATTATTCCGGACGATTGGGATCTATTTTACTATGAGAAACGGAATGAATATATTCAAGCCTCCATTTTACAAGGTTTTTTATGGGATTTTTCTGTACAGAAAATTACAGATTTTGCCGACCATCATCAGCTCTCCGTATTGTGGGAAGAAGAAAACAGCACACATTCTCTCAGATCGATATTAAAAAAGACAAGAGAACTACAAGGTGTTGGGCAGCGGTTTGTCACTCAGCTCAGAATGCTTTTTGAACAAGGCGATAAAGAAAAAATCCATGAACGCAGTATGGCTGCATTAAACTATTTTCAAGCCGAATGCAATCATCTCATCGCTTCATCAGAGATGATTATACAATCTCTTCGTAAGCAAAAAAGGAAGAAAAAGAAGCTGAAAGACATGATGCGTTTTAAACAGTTATACACCCAACAACTTGAACATATCATGCGTTCCGAGGCATTGTCTAAGATGCTTATAAATAACGCAGATACCGATACAATACTTGACAAAGTCTATGATGAACAACATCTCCGCAAAGCAAGTCGTAACATAGTAGAAATAGAAGATAAAAAAGGAGAAAACAAAAAACTAAAAGGTGAAACCTATTTAGATACCTGGAACTATTTTAAAGCAGGAAAAAGTATTGAAGAGATTGCAACTGAAAGAAGCTTGGCACAAAGCACCATTGAAGGACATTTAGCCAAATTAATTAAAGAAGGAAAGATAGACGTGTCAGCATTCCTCTCAAAACAAGCCTTGGATGAAATTCTACGAGCCATTAATATCTGTCAGTCCATGCAATTATCAACTCTTCGTACTAACCTGATGAATAAATACAGCTATGGAGAATTACGTTTTGCCACAGCATACTTTAATAGCTTACAAAACGCATTAGATAAAGAATAAGTTAATTCCGCTGTAGATTATATTTAATGTAACCTGTACGCAACTCACCGGCCTTAGGTTCAGGTACAAATTTAGTTTTAAATGCCGCCTCACGAGCTTTTCTATACGACTCTTCACTGAGATTTCCAACCGTCCCTTTATTGCCATATTCTTTCACATCCACCACATTCCCCTCTTTATCTATCTTGACCTTTACAACAATAGTTCCTTCGTCTTGATTGTTAATCTGCGGTACAATTAGTTTTGTGGCATCGCCATTACCTAAGTTACCGCCACCTGTACAGCCTTTACAAGGCGTAGAGCCATGCGAGCCATCCGTTCCATTTGGATCACCCTGATCACCCTTACCCGGCTTATTCCCCTGACTAGAAGATGTGTTTTTTGATGCTTGATCCCATAAATCATCCGCCTCGTTGCTGTTGTTCTGCTTGGTCGGAGTGGTCGTCTGTGTCTGATGTGTTGGTTTAACAGGCGTTTTTGTTGTATGCACGACATCCTCCTCTTCTGCATCATTAGTCATGCTTTGTTCTGATTCCGTAATAGCAGCCGATGAAGCAGCAGCATTATTGGGATTATTTTCTCCCATACCGGTTGCCGTTATTCCCAAATCAATATCTACACCACCGGCTGGGATCTCAATGGTTTTGCTATAGTGCATCTTAAAGAACCAAAGTAGCAGAAACACCAAAATGATGTATAAAGCTGTACCTATATACCCGTATGTTTTTTCGCTAGCAACCATAATCTTGCGTTTCGATGTATTACACCCATATTCTTTAACCGTTCATTATTGTGACTTTTTTGTTTGAATAGATATTTTGTATCCGGCTTGCACCGAGATTAAATCTACCAATTCTACAAAATAACTATGCGGCACGGTCTCATCCATGGCTATCTCAACCCTGGTATTGGCATCCGGCCTACCCAATTTTTGACTCAACATAGGAACAATCTGTGACTGATCTACAATCTGATTATCCACTCTGAACACCAAGTT
>JAIXKU010000054.1 GCA_026936045.1 Flavobacteriales bacterium | reverse complement strand
AAGCTATACCGTTGCCTATAGTGGTGATGGCAGCAACGATGTCTCAGCTATTCATGCTGCCGATGTAGGTATATCTGTTGATAATGCTGTGGACGTTGCAAAAGAAGCAGCCGACCTTGTCTTAATAGAGAAAAAATTAGATGTACTGGCAGATGGGATAATAGAAGGTCGGAAAACTTTTTCAAACACCATGAAATATTTGTATATCAATACCGGATCAACATTTGGGAATATGTTTAGCGTGGCTGTGGCTTCACTTACACTGCCTTTCCTACCCATGCTTCCCAAACAAATTTTGATAACCAATTTTCTGACTGATTTCCCGTTTCTAACAGTTGCGACAGACAATGTAGATAAAGAACAAATAGAGAAGCCGGGGCAATGGAATCTGAAACTCATTCGAAACTATATGCTGATATTTGGCATACACAGTTCCCTATTTGACATTATAACGTTTATCATTCTTTATTTTATACTCAGAGTAAAAGAATCTGAATTTCAGACCAGCTGGTTCATTGAATCTGTACTCACCGAGCTGTTTATCTTATTTATTATCCGCACACATAAAAAATTCTTTATCAGCAAGCCAGGAAGATATCTTTTCATTTTCAGTCTGCTTGCAATAATAATAACCATTGCGCTCCCCTATCTTCCATTTGCCGGGAATTTGGGATTAAAACCTTTGCCTCTATTGATTTTAGGTATCGTCATTACAATCATTCTAACATATATTATTTCAGCCGACATGCTTAAAGTTTGGTTCTTTAAGAGATATAAGAACACCTAAACCACAAGCATTATTCTAAACGAGCATCAGTTTAAGAACAGGTATTAAAGAATAGAGACAGAATTTCATTACCTTTATTTTCAACTTATATTAGAAATAATGAGACAGTCTGACATGTTAATTAAACATCTCGTAGTTTATAAGACAACAACATGGGCTAATCAGATAAGGTTTTACATAACCGTTGTTTCAGTTATATTCACCATGCTTCATTCATCTTCGCAAACAAAATCTATGGAAAATTTTGCAATTGTTATACATGGTGGTGCAGGCACCATTCTGAGAGAAAACTTAGACGAAAGACTTGAGAAACTATATAAGGAGAAGCTGACTGAATCTGTCAATGCTGGATATGAGATACTGGCACAGGGAGGAACAGCTTTGGATGCTGTTACGGCTGCCATTAAAATCATGGAAGATACGCCACTTTTCAATGCAGGCAAGGGTGCTGTATTCAATCATGAAGGGAAGATAGAAATGGATGCAAGCATAATGGACGGACTAACGTCAAAGGCCGGTGCTGTAGCCGGCGTTCAAACAATTAGAAATCCGATTGAAGGCGCCCGTGCTGTTATGGAAAAGACAGAACATGTGATGTTGGAGGGAGAAGGCGCTGACAGGTTTGCAAAAGAAATAGGATTGAAAACCGAGGATGAAACCTATTTCTATGACGAAAACCGCTGGCAACAGTTTCAGAAAATTAGACAACAGGAGAAAATAAGATTAGATCATGACGCAACAGACACTACAGGGTATATTCATCCAAAGGATGTCGAATTTTTCCATGAGAAGAAGTTTGGAACAGTAGGCTGTGTAGCACTAGATAAATATGGGAATCTTGCTGCAGGAACATCTACCGGAGGTATGACAAATAAGAAATACGGACGTGTAGGTGACTCTCCCATTATTGGCGCAGGAACATATGCTAATAATAAAACCTGTGCGGTAAGTTGTACAGGGCATGGTGAGTTTTTTATCCGTAATGTCGTTGCCTATGATGTATCAGCAAGAATGGAGTACAAAGGATTGACATTGGAACAGGCCGCAACAGAAGTAATCATGGATAAACTAAAAAAGGCAGGCGGAGAAGGCGGGTTAATTGCCATTGATGCAAAAGGGCATATCGTCATGAGTTTTAATACTACAGGCATGTATCGTGCCTACAAAAAGAGCGGCGGGAAAACGGATGTAAAAATATTTAAAGACTAAGCCGAAACAACAGTTTTACAATCTTGCTTCAACCAAATGACAAATCATATGTCCGATTAGGATATGTATTTCCTGAATACGAGATGTAATCTGAGAAGGCACAATAATGCTAATATCACAAAGGGAAGGAATCTCTCCGCCTTCTTTACCGGCAAGTCCAATGGTTCGGCAACCCATGAGTTTTGCTTTCTCTAACGCAATGGTTACGTTAGGGCTTTTTCCTGAAGTTGTAATACCAATACAAACATCTCCCTTTCGTGCCAACGCATCCAGTTGTCTGGCAAAAACCTGATCATAACCAAAATCATTGCTAATGCTTGTTAAAGCTGAAGGATCAGCATTTAGGCATATAGCCGGCAACCCTCTTCTGTCCATAACATAACGACCGGTAAATTCAGCTGCAATATGACTGGCATCTGCCGCACTACCGCCATTCCCAAAAAGAAAAATCGTGTTACGCTTACGGGCGGCCTCTAAACAAATATCCGCTGCTTCTAAAATTTGAGATTGTAATGAGTCCATGCAAGCCTTCGTCAGGCGTATATGCTCATTCATCTCATTTAAAATATATTCAGATGGATTCATATATTCCAGCTTTTTTTAAGTTCTTCTAATTTAACAGGCACTGTACCATTATGCAAGACAACAGTACCTGCCGCCACATTAGCTAAAGCTACAGCCTGATCAAGCAGCCAGTTTTTAGCCATTGCTGCAGCTAAGACGGCAATCACCGTATCGCCCGCACCACTTACGTCAAAAACCTCATGTGCCTGCGCCGGGAAATGAACGGCCTGCTTAGTATCTATAAGAGAAATCCCTTTTTCAGATCGCGTTACAACCAATCTCTTCAATCCGGTATTTTTTAAGATCTCACGCGCTATACTTGTAATCTCTTTATCATCATTGGCAATACTGCATCCGGCGGTTTCTGATAATTCTCGCAAATTAGGTGTTAGTAGCGTAGCGCCGGCATACATACGCCAATCGCTATGCTTGGGGTCAACCAAAACAGGAATACCTAAATGGTTGCAATGGACAATCAGATCAGAAAGCATTTGAGGATGTACCGATCCTTTTCTGTAATCGGAAATAATCACGACCTCCTGCATCTCTGCCAAACGACATACAGTGTGAATATAATTGCTAAGCGATGCGCGGTTAAGCAAAAAAGGTTCTTCACGATCCAAACGTACAACTTGTTGACGCTGTGCAACAATGCGTGTTTTAGTCACGGTAGGCTGGTCGGTTTCTAATAAAAATCCATCAATATTTTGTTTTTCTGCTATATCACGGATCTCTTCTGCCTGTTTATCACGACCAACTAAACCGACCAATGTTGTTTTAACACCTAAGGAGGCTAAATTAGCTGCCACATTACCGGCACCGCCTAAATTAAATGAGGTATTATTCAACTTTACCACCGGCACCGGCGCTTCAGGCGAAATACGTATAGTCGTACCACTGATATATTCATCCAACATTACATCTCCGACTACCATTACCTTGGCAGACGTGAAACTCAATGTATTAGCAGTGCTTTTTTTCTTTGTCATGAGAATTCAAACCTACTAATTTTTTTGGTTCAAAGAGGTGCATTTATATCCTAAAGGTTATTTTGCTTAGCCGGGTATCTAAAAGACCATATCCAGGCAGCCGAATACAAGCATCTTGAATTGCCTACATTCCTCTGTTGAAATCTTTTCTATGAAGAGCCAAGTGAATCAAAATCATTAAAAGAAATTCGCATCTATGTTAATTCGTAGAGGTATAATTAATATGTTGATATCCATACTGTTCTTTCAGTTAATGAATATGTGTGTGAAATTTATTCCCCATATACCGGCACATGAAATCATCTTTTTTCGCTGTGTAATTTCTTTAATTCTCAGCTATATTCATTTGCGCATATTACATATTTACCCATGGGGTAATCGCCGATCCGCACTCATTCTTCGTGGTGTTTTTGGCATGGTCAGTTTAACGGCATTCTTCATTACACTCCAACGCATGCCTTTGGCTACAGCCGTCACCATTCAGTATCTCTCACCTATTTTCACTATAACTTTTGCTGCTTTTATTTTAAACGAAAAGACACGCTGGATACAATACTTGTTCTTTATTTTTTCATTTGCAGGAATCGTGATTGTCAAAGGTTTTGATGAACGCATCAATAATTTCGATTTAGCATTAGGTATCGGTTCAGCTATTTGTTCTGGACTTGCCTACATCATGATTCGTAAATCAAGAGACAGTGAACATCCTTTGGTGGTAGTTTTTTATTTCCCTCTGGTAGCCATACCGTTTGTAGCTGTTTGGAGTTATTTCGACTGGGTAACACCGTTAGGCAGTGATTGGCTCTTTCTGATGCTTACAGGTTTCTTTACGCAAGCTGCCCAGATTTATATGACGAAAGCCTTTCAAATCGAAAAGGCTTCTGTTATTTCCAGCATACAATATCTCGGCTTAATCGTATCATTCGGTATCGGATACTTTATATTTGCGGAAACTTATACCGGAATAAGCATTATGGGTATGGGGATGATTGTTTTGGGTGTTTTGATGAATTATCTTTACGATCAGGTAAGGCAAAGGTTATGAGATTTTCTGCAACAGGCATAATACATAGAATGCAGGTTCAACATCTGAATCCTGTGCAATATCAACTTACACTCGGTAATGATATTGTTTATATGAATGAAAGGATAGGGCAACCTCTCGAAATTCAGTTCCTGCAAGAAATATATTGTGTGGCCTGTGGTGTACGCACATCTAAGGCTTACGGACAGGGTTTTTGTTTTAACTGCTTCCAAAATGCGCCAGAGAACTCGGAATGTATTATTCATCCCGAACGTTGTTGCGGGCACTTGGGAATAGGCAGAGATGCCGCTTGGGAGTTTGAACATCACGTGGCTCCTCATTTTGTATATTTGGCCTGGTCGGGCGGCTTGAAAGTAGGTGTGACACGCCACTCTCAAATACCAACACGATGGATAGACCAAGGCGCCACACATGCTATTTTATTGGCACGTACACCATACAGAAGATTAGCAGGACAGATTGAAAACGTACTTAAGCAACATTACAGCGACAAAACCAATTGGCGCCATATGCTACAAAATCAGGTATCAACAACGTTGCAATTAAAAGATGAGAAACAGAAAGCGTTTCAACTGCTTTCTCCCCACTTACAAATGTATGTATTACCGGAAACAGAGATCACACAAATTCATTTTCCTGTATTACAATATCCGGAAAAAGTAAACAGTATTTCATTAGACAAACAGCCTGATATAAAATCCACACTCATGGGTATCAAAGGACAATATCTGATCTTTAATGACGGTCATGTCATTAATCTTCGTTCATTCAGTGGCTACAAGATACGACTGAGTTATTAAGAAATTATTGGCCGTCCATATCGGCATATTCATATGCATCCATTTTTTGAAATCTCAACAATGCCTTTTCAACGGTCTTTATTTGCTGTATTCTAATACTTAGACGATTTTGGGTTTGTTTTAATACAATTTGCTCCGACCCCGGCAATTGCAGATAATGCAGAAGCTTATGAAAAACAGCCGATTGATAATAAGCATCATGTGGATCAGAAATAAAATAGGCTATCAGTTGTTGGTTCTTCATAATGATTTTTTCAAAACCTAATTCACGGGCAATACGTCTTAAACGAATAACATTAAGCAGGTCTGATAAGGTTGAAGGCAACGTGCCAAAACGATCCTGCATGCGGCTTTCAAAACTTTTAATATCTGCTTCGGTATTCAACAAATCTAATTCTTTATATAAAGCCAAACGCTCGGCAATAGGTTCGACATAATCTGCCGGAATCAGCAGTTCCATATCTGTTTCAACAATACAATCCTGCGACCATTGATGATCTGCTGATTGCACTTCTTCAGCAAAGAGCTCTTTAAATTCATTCTCTTTCAACTCCTGTACAGCCTCTGATAATATTTTCTGATACGTTTCGTAACCCATTTCATTAATAAATCCACTTTGATCAGCTCCCAACAAATCTCCTGCACCTCGAATATCCAAATCCTTTACGGCTATATTAAATCCTGAACCTAAGTCAGAAAACTCTACTAAGGCCGTTAATCGTTTTTTTGCTTCTGATGTAAGTAAAGTTTGGGGTGGCGTCAAAAGATAGCAATAGGCTTTCCTGTTACTTCGCCCTACCCTGCCACGCATCTGATGCAAATCACTTAGGCCAAAATGATGTGCTTCGTTGATTATAATCGTATTGGCATTAGGTATGTCCAAACCACTTTCTACAATAGATGTAGAAACAAGCACATCAAAATCCCCCTCAATGAATTCCAGCATGATTTCTTCTAACTCTTTACCATCCATCTGACCGTGAGCAAAACGTACTTTTACATTCGGACAAATACGATTAATCACACCGGCTATCTCCGCAATCTGCTGAATGCGGTTATGAATAAAAAACACTTGCCCATTACGCATAACCTCATAGTTAATAGCGTCACGAATAACTTCCTCATTAAAACCTCTCATCTCTGTCTGTACAGGATAGCGATTGGGCGGAGGCGTTCGAATAATACTTAGATCTCGCGCGCCAAGTAGTGAAAACTGCAATGTGCGTGGAATAGGCGTAGCTGTTAGTGTTAATGTATCTACGGTAGTTTTGATCATCTTTAATTTATCCTTAATCGAAACGCCAAACTTTTGCTCCTCATCAATAATCAACAAGCCTAGGTCTTTAAACTTGATTTTATCTGAAGCCAAAATATGCGTTCCAATGATAATATCTGTTTTTCCGGATGCCAGATCTGCCAATACTTTCTTTTGTGCAGCGCTGGATTTAAATCGGTTGATATAATCAACATTACATGGAAAATCAGCCAGTCGTTTTGAAAACGTCTTAAAATGTTGCAGGGCTAGAATAGTTGTAGGCACCAAGACAGCCACCTGCTTACCATCTGTTACGGCTTTAAATGCTGCACGAATAGCGACTTCTGTTTTACCGAATCCCACGTCACCGCAGATAAGCCGATCCATCGGATAAGGTTTTTCCATATCTTGCTTCACATCCGA
The DNA here is from genome assembly GCA_026936045.1 of Flavobacteriales bacterium. Lineage (GTDB taxonomy): Bacteria > Bacteroidota > Bacteroidia > CAIKAF01 > CAIKAF01 > BA4. Next base: position 7,466 of record JAIXKU010000054.1, on the reverse strand, counting down.
TGTGGCCTTATTCTGATCTGGTGTATCTTCATACATAAAAGAGGCTTCCAGTTCATGTTGTAAATACGTATCTAGCTGAAATGCAAACCCCTTTTGTGTACAACGTTTAGCATATAACTTAATCAAATCAAAAGCCAGTTCTTTAACTTTTTTCTTTGTTTTTGCCTTGAGTTTATCCCATGTGTTTGATCCAATTTTGTTTAATACAGGATGCGCTCCGTCTTTGCCGCTATATCGAGCAATACGATGAAGCGAATGAATGCTGACAAAAATAGAATCGCCATCCTTGAATACTAACTTCACCGCTTCTTGTTTCTTTCCGTTATTATCAATCATCTCAAGGCCTGCAAACTGACCAATACCATGATCTATATGTGTGATATAATCACCCGGTTGTAGTGTTGTAAGCTCTTGCAGAGCAACAGCACGATCGCGACTATAAGATGATTTTAACTGAAAGCGTTTATATCTGTCAAACAACTGATGATCGGTATAACATGCAATGCCTAAATCATAGTCTATAAAACCCTGAAACAAAGATACCGGTACAGGCTGATATAAACGTTGATAGTTAGAATCATCTGCGTGTATATCAGAAACAATTTTCTTTATTCGTTCAAGCTGGTTTGGTTGATCGGAAAACAAGAATGTTTGTATGCCTTCTTCTGCATGCTTCTGCAACTGCGTATAAAGCAGATTAAAGTTTTTATTAAATACGGGTTGCAAAGATGTATGAAAGCCTATATCAGATTTATCTGAAACAAGTGTTACATTCGTAAATGAAGCTATCTGTTGAGAAAATGTATCCGGCGATACAAACAAAGATGCAGGAGAGGCAACATGCTCTTTTTGTCTATACACCTCTGATGCTTTAACAAAAGTATCTCGAATTTCCAAAATCATTCCGACTTCGTCTTCAATCCACCAACACGTGTCCGATTCTATAAATTCAAAGAATGAAATACGTGTTTCACCTTCTTCTTTCTTCTCTACATTGGGCATAATTTCAATATGCTGTAGTGTTTGAACAGAGAGCTGATTCTCTGGATCGAAGAAGCGAATAGACGCAATACGTTCGTGTGCAAATTCAATACGCACCGGATATTTATGAGAATAAGAAAACACATCAATAATGCCGCCTCTAATGGAGAACTGGCCCGGCTCATGCACAAAATCATCCCGTTCAAATCCGTATTCAATCAAAACATCAAATACAAAGTTAGGATCAACGGCTTCATCTATATTGAGTTGAAGCAATTGCTTTTGAATCTGTCCGGCCGTCATTACTTTTTCCGCTAATGCTGACGGATAAGTCACAATAAGACGAGCCTGTTTATTAAGCACCGCACTGAGTGTTTCAGAGCGCATCATAATATTATTACTGTCGGCCTCATCATATTCATACGGTCTTCTAAAAGACTCAGGGAAAAAGAAGATGCCCTCTTCTCCCAATAATGACTGCATATCGTTGAATCTATATGCCGCCGTCTCACGAGATGGCGCAACACAAATATGCATTTGTTTTGATAGTGAAACGATAGATGATATAACACATGAATACGAAGAGCCATTCAGGCCTGAAATGTGCACGTTTGCAATTTTCTTTTCAAGAGCCTTTGATAAGTTCTGAACTAAAGTATGTGATTGATATCTTTTAAGAATGTCAAGCATGAGGTCATCAGTCGCCCATATTATTATTTTTTCATCATGGACGAGATTCTCTCAACCATATCTTTAGACCCTACAAAGAATGGCACACGCTGATGTAATGTTTTCGGATTAATATCAAGAATACGTTCATAACCTGTGCTGGCGGCCCCTCCTGCTTGTTCGGCAATAAAGGCCAGCGGGTTGCATTCGTATAGTAAGCGTAGTTTCCCATTGGGGTCTTTTGTTGTGGCAGGATACATATAAATACCACCTTTCAATAGGTTACGATGAAAGTCAGCTACGAGCGAACCAATATATCTTGAGGAGTAAGGCTTCTCATGATCATTATCATGGCTTCTGCAATAATTGATATAATCCTGTACGGGCGAATCAAAACCCATATAATTCCCTTCATTAACAGAATAGATACAACCTAACTCCGGAATGCGAATATGTGGATGAGACAGGAAAAACGTACCGATAGACGGATCCAGCGTAAATCCATGCACTCCATATCCTGTAGAATAGACTAACATAGTAGAAGAACCATAAATAATATAACCGGCGGCTACTTGCTCTGTACCCGGCTGCATAAAATCTTCCAATGAAGCCAACTGCCCGATAGGTGAAATACGACGATACACAGAAAAGATAGTACCGATGCTAACGTTTACATCAATATTAGAAGAGCCATCCAGCGGGTCTATTAAAACAACATATTTACCTGAGCGAGCTAATGGGGTGTCAAAACTTATAAAGTTCTCATTTTCTTCAGAAGCCATACCACAAACCTCTCCACGCGCCATAAGAGAAGCCATAAATTGCTCATCGGCATATACATCTAATTTTTGCTGTTCTTCTCCCTGTATATTATGATTATGAGCAGATCCCAAAATATCAATGCTTAATCCGGCGCGATTCACTTCACGATTAACAACCTTGGCTGCCAAACGAATAGCACTTAACAAACTGCTCAATTCACCTTTAGCATAAGGGAAATCCCCCTGACGGCTAATAATAAACTCACCTAACGTTATAACTCTGTTCATAGCATAAATAGATATGTGGCAAATATCCGATTTTTCTGTCAATTATCATGAATATTACAGACTTCCAACGGAATTTATTCGTTTCTGAAATATCAGACAATACAAAAGATTCGTTATACTTGTACATCTCATATAATTTCTCTTATGCCATTAGATCGCATATTATCCTTTATCATGTATTACGGTGGTTTATTATATCTCTGCCTATCTCCATGGCATGATATAACAGCCCAATACAAGTTTCCTTATCAACTAAACAACCCACATCAGTCATATACTTTACCCGAAGAATTACTAGAGATTTCAGGTATCGTTGCTCTAAACACCGAGCATATTGCCTGTGTTCAAGATGAATGGGGCGTGGTATTTATTTATAATCTATCGAAGCAGTCTGTAACTGCTACTCATCGTTTCGACAGCATTGGCGATTTTGAAGGTATTGCTTACGATGGCAGCACATTATTTGTGCTTCGCAGCGATGGGCGTATTACAATATGGCGTCAATTTGACCTTAATCATCCGTCTTCAGATATTACACATCATACGGTTCCGCTACAAACCGTAAATAATGAAGGGTTGTGTTATGATTTTGTATCTAAGCAGTTATTTATAGGCTCTAAAAGCCGCACTATATCATCTGAAAAAAAGGAAGAACGATTGATTTATGCATTGGACCCAAACACGCTACCTCTCAAGGCTAATATTACTTTCAGGCTATCGGCTGCCACCATTGGTAAAGCAGCCTCAGTATTGGGTATTGAAGATATTTATCCATATTCTGACAAACCTTTTAGATTTAGAACGTCGGCAATAGGTATTCATCCTATCAGTAAAGATATTTATTTGCTATCGGCCTCTGATCATTTATTAGCCGTATTAGACAGAAACGGTGTGTTACGCTATGCCGAGAAACTTGATCCACTACGCTTCCCTCAAGCAGAAGGCATTACCTTCTTACCTGATGGTAGAATGCTAATCAGCAACGAAGGGAAGAATGGGGGGAATCCAACGATTCTTGTTTTTAATTCTCAATAGATCAATGGGAATAAACGTCTGAGGTCTTATTTTATCCCAAACGCCTTCTTAATGGCTGCAACATAGTCGAGCTTCTCCCATGGGAAAAGTTCAACCTTCATTTTCTTCTCGTTATCTTTTCCTTTATTAAATACTTTGACAACGGATTTAGGCTCTCTGCCCATATGGCCATATGCCGCTGTTTCCTGATAAATAGGTGTACGCAGTGCAAAACGCTGTTCGATGGCATAAGGACGCATATCAAAAATTTTTTCCAATTTCTTGGCAATCTCACCGTCAGTAAGTTTCACCTTAGCTGTACCATAGGTATCAACGAACAATCCTACCGGTTGCGCAACGCCGATAGCATAAGCCACCTGCACCAGTGCCTGATCGCACACACCTGCTGCAACTATATTTTTTGCAATATGACGCGTAGCATAAGCAGCGCTTCTATCCACTTTCGAAGGATCTTTCCCACTAAACGCGCCACCGCCATGAGCTCCTTTTCCTCCATAGGTATCTACAATAATCTTACGGCCTGTCAATCCGGTATCACCATGCGGGCCACCAATGACAAATTTACCGGTAGGGTTTACATGATACACAATCCGATTATTGAAAAGATGGTGTAACCGCTTAGGTAATTGTTTAATGACGCGTGGTATAAGAATCTCTTTCACATCCTTTTTTATCTTATCCTGCATAGCTTTATCCGAGGAAAATTCATCGTGTTGGGTAGAGACGACGATTGTATCAATACGCTTGGGTGTATGATCATCATCATATTCAATAGTAACTTGCGATTTTGAATCCGGACGTAAATATGTCATCACCTTACCTTCACAACGAATAACAGCTAATTCACGAAGTAGCAAATGGGCTATTTCCAGCGCCAAAGGCATATAATTATCTGTTTCGCGCGTAGCATAACCAAACATCATACCCTGATCGCCCGCGCCTTGCGCATTCGCTTTTTCTTCGAAACTTTGCTTTTTCGCTTTACGATCTACCCCTTGATTGATATCAGGCGATTGCTCATGAATGGCTGACAATACTCCACAAGAATTCGCTTCAAACATATATTCACTGCGTGTATAGCCAATCTTTCGAATAACGTCACGCGTAATATTTTGCAAATCAAGATAAGCCTTGGACTTCACCTCGCCGGCCAATATAACCTGACCTGTGGTCACAAGTGTTTCACAGGCTACTTTAGATTGCGAATCGTATGCTAGAAAATAATCTATCAAGGCATCTGAGATCTGATCAGCTACTTTATCAGGATGACCTTCAGAAACTGACTCAGAGGTAAATAAATATGGCATTTGACTATTTTTTAAAGTAAGGTGCAAACCTACATATTTTTTTAAATATCAACAATTAAATGATACTTATACAGGATACCTCTATAGCTTCAAAACTTATCAACATCTGTCAATAAATAAGTTCCTGAAATGGGCTTTTATAAGTTATCTTTGGAAACAAAAAATCATGCTGAATTTCACACAATCACACCTGTCTAAATTAAGTATTCATCATGTCGGTAATAAATCAACCGGAGGTAAACTTACACTTTCTACATCGCCTTATTCTCTGCAAGAAGAATGGCTCGAATCACTTCTGAAAAATTATTTCCTGCATGCATTCAAAGAGCCGTTTTTTCATCATTTTGACGGAGAAAAGAATCTTGTACAACGCTGCATTAATAAAATATGGGAAAGTAAAGGCACTGACTTTCATAATCAATCCCAACAAATAGCCTCCCTGCTTTTTGACTCCGCAACAAACCAGCGTATCAAGGCCGGTGAATTATACGTTGTCATGATAGAGGATTGCATTATAGAAGATGAGCTGATACAAGCCATCGGTATTTTCAAATCAGAAACCAAAGATACATTTTTAAAAGTCATCCCACAGGGGGAGCAGTTTGAACTTAATACGGATACCGGTATCAATATTCAGAAATTGGATAAAGGATGCTTGATCTTTAATACAGAAAAGGACAAGGGGTATAAAGTTTGTATCGTTGATAACACCAATAAGATTCAAGATGCACAATACTGGAGAGGTGATTTTCTTGGTCTAAAGATATCGGACTCTTCTTATTACTCCACCTTACAATACATGGATATTGTTAAGCATTTCAGTGAAGAATGTTTATCGCCAAAAAATCAAAAACCAAGAGAAGAGCAACTGCATTTCCTACAGAAATCAGGCGACTTCTTTCAGCAAAATGACACGTTTGATTTGGATGATTTCAAAAAAGAAGTCATTATAGAACCTGAGGTTTCTGACGCCTTCGATGAGTACATTGCTAAGTTCAGTGAAGATAAAGATCTTACCGTTAGCGACCGTTTTCAGATTTCGGCACCGGCTGTACAGAAAAACGCTACCAAGTTTTTTAAGAGCGTGATTAAACTAGATAAAAATTTTCATGTTTACGTGCATGGTAATGCCGATTATATTGAGCGTGGCTTTGACCGTGATAAATCATTGAACTATTACAAGCTTTATTATCGCGAAGAGAAATAAGCGAGTATATTTCTCTTACAACTTTCACGCCTTATTCCTTGTTGGTAGGGCTTATGTGAAGCACTTATTAAAACCAAAACCGACCTGTACAATCAGAAATCAGATTTTGGGGAAAACCGAATTGGGGTCGAACCCCTGAAAGATTGGGTCAAAACCATTCACCACGCTAGAAAACTTGCCAATTATTCTGATGATTTTTTTGAAATTAAATCGTTGTGTGAAAAAATCGGCTCGAAACGCCTTTTGTTGAATAAAAAAATTGCTTTCGAATTTTTACACGCCTATGGTATTGCCTGTAAACACAAGGCTTTACAAGCAAAGTAAACAAAAAGCCCCGCGTCAGCGGGGCAATTAAGTAGCGGGGTTCATCATGTAAATCCTGCTTGGCGGAGAGAGAGGGATTCGAACCCCCGGAACCTCTCGGTTCAACGGTTTTCAAGACCGCCGCAATCGACCACTCTGCCATCTCTCCGCCGCAAAAATAGTATAAAAACTTAAAAACAAAAAATACCTGCTATTCAAAATGGGCCATGTCAAACCAATTTCTTCATGACAAATCTGTCTCTCCTGACAATCCGGCCTGCAAAACATCTAATATATTAGGATACGTATTCTCTTTTATCTTCTCAATCTTTGAAGGCTTTTTCCATTTTGCCTTGGTTATACCCTCTTTTTCTTGGGGTTTAAGGTCAACATCCTCTGTGTACATGCTATACCATGATGTCCGTTTCAGCTTACGACTCATGGGTGAGCCAAAGGTATGATATGTGTCTATGAGATGCCTGATGATTGTCAGATTCTTAATACCACATTCTTCCTTTACTTCTCTTATAGCTCCCATCTCTATTTCTTCATTTGCTTCGATCTTCCCCTTGGGTAAATCCCATTTATCATTACGATAAATAAACAAAATCTTACCCTCCTCATTTCTTACTAAACCACCGCCGGCCACTATAAGCTTAAAATGCTTCTTAAACTTTCGCCACAACAAAGGTAGATTTGAGCTTGTTATGCAATAATACAGCATCTCTCCTTCATGCTTCTCTAAAGTGTCTATCGTTTGAGTAATATCAGTTTCAGACATATAGGTGACAAGCGTAATTTTCTTAGAACCGTGCACTTTCGTAACCGGTTTCTCTGCTAAAAAGAGAATATGGCCGTTTATAAAAACTTTATACATTTGTAACTACTGCAAACATAGGTATTAAAATTGCAGCA
>JAIXKU010000153.1 GCA_026936045.1 Flavobacteriales bacterium | reverse complement strand
GTCCGAATCAGAAACTTTAGCCATGGCGCGCATGAGCAGAGAACTTAGAGCCAAAGGACATGACGTGATAAATCTGAGTTTAGGTGAGCCTGACTTTGACACACCGGATTTTATAAAGAAAGCCGCGCACGAAGCTATAGATCAAAATTATTCACATTATACGCCTGTTGGTGGATATGATGACTTATTAGAAGCCATTTGTGAAAAGTTTGAAAGAGATAATGGATTACACTATAAGAAAAACCAAATAGTCGTATCTACCGGAGCTAAACAATGTATTGCTAATACCATGCTGGCATTAGTCAATCCAGGAGATGAGGTCTTATTACCCGCACCCTATTGGGTAAGTTATCGTGAGATTATTCGTTTGGCCGGTGGCGAACCTGTAGAACTGTATGCACCCATAGAAGCTGACTTTAAAGTAACGGCAGCACAACTGGAAGCCGCAATAAGCCCTAAAACAAAAGTATTAATATTCAGCAGTCCGTCCAATCCAACAGGATCATTCTATACACGCAGTGAATTGGAAGATATGGCTGACGTCATCAAGAAAGCACCCTGGCTCACCGTTATTTCCGACGAGATTTATGAACTTATCAATTATACCAGCAAGCATGAGAGTATCGGTGCAATTGAAGGGATGTCTGAACAAGTTGTGACTATTAATGGACTAAGCAAAGGGTTTGCGATGACCGGTTGGCGATTGGGTTATATGGGAGCACCGGTTGCTGTTGCACAAGCCTGTATTAAGATTCAAGGGCAGATTACATCAGCTACTTGCTCTATTACACAACGAGCAGCCATTGCAGCACTCAAAGCTGATCCACAAACGGTCATGTATATGAAAGAGGAGTTTAATCGCCGCCGTGATCTTGGCTATAAACTGCTCTCTACAATAGACGGCTTGAAGCTCAATAAGCCGTCCGGCGCGTATTATTTCTTTGTTGATATCAGTCATTATTTAGGCAAAAAGACTGGCTCTAAAATATTGGCCAATGCGGATGATTTTTGTCAATATCTACTTCATGATGCATTTGTGGCCACTGTACCCGGCACAGCATTTGGGGCATCGCATTATGCACGGATATCTTTTTCCACTACAGAAGCATTAATAACGGAAGCTATTGAAAGAATCAGAAAATCTCTTTCTAAAATTTCATAGTTTTGTTTAATAATTCTCTCATTCGAGGCATCTATCTCCAAATCATATCAAAAAACTCTTCTAAATGCCAGATAAAAAGATATGGATTCGGATAAAAGAGAACATTAACCTGTTCATCTACCCCGGGCGAGCAAAGGCGCTGACCATATTACGCTTTCTGCGTCTATTTGTTTCCTCATTTATGGTTGGGTCGTTGATTCATTATTATGGCTTCCCTCAAGAACAAGATGCTATTAATACATATATTATCATCATCCGCTCCAGTTTTATTTTCTTTATCTCCAGCTATCTTATCCGATTATTCTTTGAGTTTGAAGTCGTGAAATTTATACGAGAAACATGGTTAGAAGGGCTATTTATGCTATTTCTATTTTTCGACTTAGTCAGTTTCTTATTTATAAAAGAACCTGTTTTTAAGATATTGTTTGAAGAACTGGCCACTGAGAATGCTTTAGAAATGTTTGGCGCATTTACCCAAATATGTCTTCTGCTTATTGTATTATTAGAATTTGGTAAAGCCAGTCAAAAATTAACATATCTGAAGGTTAATCCTTCGTTACTTTTCATTATCTCTTTTATTTTTCTAATTCTAGGTGGTACCGCTTTACTAACGATGCCTGAAATGACTGCTGATAAACAGGGTATGTCTTTTATCAATGCACTCTTCACCGCCACCAGCGCATCGTGCGTTACCGGATTAACGGTTGTGGACATGGGAACATACTTCTCAGAAAAGGGTATTGTGTTAATTATGATTTTAGTTCAGTTGGGAGGCCTTAATATTATCTCTTTTGCCTCTTTTTTTGCTGCTTTTGTAAAAAAAGGTATTGGTCTTCGTCATCATGCCATTATCAAAGATTTCATGAGCTATGATTCATTGTCAAGCACACATAGTTTATTAAAAAGAGTTGTGTTTATGACTTTGATTATTGAATTGCTTGGCGCGATCCTCATCTATTTTACATGGAATGCCAATGTCATCTTTGAGAATACTGGGCAGAAGATTTTTTTCTCTGTCTTTCATTCAATCTCTGCATTTAATAATGCCGGATTCTCTACATTCACGGATGGGCTCTTTAATCCCATGGTGCGTGATTCATATTATGCACATACTATCATGGCTATTTTGGTTTTTTTAGGTGGTATCGGCATTCCTGTTCTTAATGATGTTCTCAATATTGACAATTTACGTCAACGCATGTTGTATCCATGGAAAAGACTACAGCTTACTTCAAGAATAGCCATATACACGTCTGTTTTATTAATTCTTGTTGGTGCTTTGATATTTTATTTTGTAGAAACACAAAGCTCATATCAACAAGAAGATGGTGGCGTGGGTACATTAAGCTTCTTTGGGCAAGTCGTTACATCCTTCTTTCAAAGTGTAGTTGTAAGAACAGCCGGTTTTAACACCACTAACTTTGCGATCCTCTCAACCCCTACCTTGTTAATATTTCTCTTATTAATGTTTATAGGAGCTTCGCCTGGCGGGACAGGTGGTGGTATTAAAACAACAACTTTTGCTGCCATCTTTCTATCTGCCATTGCTACTATACGAGGGAAAAAACATGTAGAGGTTTTCAAACAAACCATTCCCAATGATTTACTATATAAAGCATTCTCTATTTTTCTTTTTTCACTTTCAGTCGTTTTTCTCGGAACACTCATACTATCATTCACAGAACCTAATTTACCACTGCTGCATTTGGCCTTTGAAGAAGTATCGGCCTTCGCGACTGTAGGTAGTTCTACCGGAATTACACCTAATATATCTATAGCTGGAAAGTATGTTTTAATAGCATCCATGTTTATTGGCCGTGTAGGTGTATTCACATTGGCCCTTGCACTTAGTAAAAAGACAATTTCTACCAATTATAAGTATCTCGATGGATATGTCATGATTGGTTAAACCCTGATTTATATTGTTATCTTTGCAACTATCAATTATTGATAGTGAATACTGTAACCCCATATAAAGATTCCGAGAAAACTAAAAAAGAACAGGTGGCTGATATGTTTGACAACATCTCCCATCGTTATGATTTTCTAAATCATTTTCTTTCAATGGGTATAGACCGTTTATGGCGAGAGAAACTTGTTAAGATGGTGCTTCAGGATCAGCCTCAGTCTATTTTAGATGTAGCTACAGGCACCGGAGACCTGGCCATTGCTTTGGCTAAAACAAACCCAAGTCTGATTGAGGGTATTGATATCTCTGAGGGTATGTTATCCGTTGGGCGAAAGAAAATAGAAAAGCTTAATCTGTCAGTACCTATTCATTTACAATGGGGCGATTCGGAAGATATTCCCTTTCCGGAAAATCATTTTGATCTGGCCACAGTTGCTTTTGGTGTTAGAAATTTTGAAAACCCGCTTAAAGGACTCAGCGAGATGTATCGCGTAATAAGACCCGGTGGTAGAATATATGTGCTTGAATTTTCTCAACCCACTTCTTTCCCTTTCAAGCAGGTTTATAATCTTTACTTTTTGCATATTCTGCCCATGTGGGGACGTTTGGTTTCAAAAGACGCATCAGCTTATACCTATTTACCTGAAAGTGTACAAGCATTCCCCTATGGTAAAGCTTTTATGCAGTTATTAGAGAGTGTCGGATTTAAACATACGGCTATCAAGCAATTATCCTTTGGGATTGCTAATATATATACCGGAATAAAATAAAATCATTGTATTTTCGTTAGCTAACCTGAGTTTGAACGTGTTTCAGAAATATTTTTATACCAGATTGATTTGTCTGCTCAGTTTGTTATTGATTATCTCAATACAAGCCGATGCGCAAGTGCGCCAACGCAGACAGAAAAGAATAGCAGCCGAGAATATGCCTAAATATGACCGGCGGCTCTTTCATTTCGGTATCAATCTTGGCATGAATCTTAATTGGCTGGCCATTCGGCCCATAGCTGATTTACGCTCCCTAAGTCCCGATACCATATATTCTGTTAACTATCTTATTCAGCCTGGATTTACAATGGGTATTGAGTCCAATCTAAGATTAAGCAATCATTTTGATCTGAGATTTACACCCTCTCTAACATTAGGTACTAAATCCATCGTATATCAGCGCCCGAAAGGTGTCGTAAATCAGTTGGATATTGAATCTACCTTACTTGAATTTCCTCTATACATTAAATTTAAATCTGTGAGACTAACCAACTGGCGGGCTTATGTTATTGGCGGCGGAAAATATACCTATGATTTATCCAATAAAATCAAAGCAGAAGATGCCAGCGAATACCCCGTTAAGCTTAGGCCTCATGATGTAACAGCTGAATTGGGATTTGGCATGGATTTTTATTTACCCTACTTTAAATTCTCAACGCAGGTAAAAGCATCATTCGGTTTTCTTGATTTAAAACATCCGGAAAACAATATCTTTAATAATGCCATTGACCGAATGAATTCACGATCTGTATTTATTCAGTTCTTATTTGAATGATGCAAAAGGAAATTGAAATCTCTCTTTGGCCGGAAGATACTTCAAATCCAACGACTATCAGGCAGAAAATTTTGCAAACTCTGCATCTCAAATCCACCGATGCATTTTCTTATACCTTATTAAGGTATTCTATTGATGCGCGTTCAAAACAAGTAAAAATCCGTCAACGTTATATTGTATGGATCGGTGACCAGCCAGCTGTAGAGCCAATCATTGAACCTGGCTTTCGTAATGTGAGTTTGGCTGAACCTGTTCATATTATCGGTGCCGGCCCTACAGGCCTTTTTGCTGCTTTGCAATTAATCTCTTCAGGTAAGAAACCGGTGATTATTGAACGCGGAAAGGATGTTAAAAGTCGTCGCAGAGATATTGCCGCACTGACGAAATATCATGTAGTTGATACCAATTCAAACTATTGTTTTGGAGAAGGCGGCGCCGGTGCTTATTCTGATGGGAAGTTATATACCCGCTCGGATAAACGCGGTGATGTCAAGCAGATTCTTCATTTCTTGCATTTCTTTGGTGCTGATACCGATATTCTCGTGAATGCACGTGCACATATTGGCACTAATAAATTACCTCATGTTATTGAACGGATTCGTACATTTATCCTTTCGGCCGGTGGCGAAATCCATTTCTCAAGTTGTTTTGATGATATCTTTACTGAAGATAATCATGTTAACGCTATTTCTGTGAACGGACAGCTTATAGCTTCACGGCGTGTGATACTTGCTACCGGGCACTCTGCTCGTGATGTATATAGGCTGCTTTATCAAAAGAAAATACACGTAGAGGCTAAACCTTTTGCCGTAGGTGTAAGGGCTGAGCATCCACAAACATTGATTGATAACATTCAATATCATCACTCACCAAGAAATAGCTTTCTTCCGCCGGCGTATTACAGTCTATCAACACAGGTAGATGGACGTGGCGTGTATTCATTCTGTATGTGCCCTGGTGGAATTATTGCACCCTGTGCTACTTCGCCTGGTGAGGTGGTTACCAATGGATGGTCGCCCTCCAAACGTAATAATCCATTAGCCAATTCGGGTATTGTGGTAGAGCTTAGCTTGGAAGATATTTTCTCTGTCATGCAAAGAGATGATGCTATGGCAGGACTTGATTTTCAAGCTAAAATTGAGCGGGATGCTTGTATTGGCGGTGCTAACAGCCAAATTGCGCCAGCTCAGCGTTTAGTGGATTTCGTACAAAACAAGACCTCTGTTCATCTGCCGAAAAACTCTTATTTACCCGGTTTAGCCTCTACTGATTTACATGAGATTCTACCACCGCTAATTAGCAAGAAGCTTCAAAAAGCATTCATTGAGTTTGGGCAAAAAATGAAAGGCTATTATACCAATGAAGCCTTGCTTATCGCCCCTGAAACACGGACTTCCAGCCCGTTACGTATTCCAAGAAACCCCAAAAACTTGCAACATATCTCAGTGTCAGGGCTTTATCCATCTGGTGAAGGTGCCGGCTATGCGGGCGGTATTGTTTCTGCCGCAATAGATGGTATGCGATCTGCCTCATTATCAGCAGAATAATTTTCTTAACGGGCTGATTGTGAATAAAACTAATGTTAAAAATTAGCCGTTATTAGCCTATTTTACTAACTTTCGTTAAACTTTAAATCCGGGCCATATGAATACATCCATGTTAGATTATGTAAAAACCATCCTGGGAAAAGTAAGCTTTGATATCAAACTCTTTAAAAAAGAATTTGAGAAAGCATTAAAAGTACTAATGCCGGAAGAAGTCAATGAGCTGATCAGTTGGATGAAAAGCCATTTTGACGGACAACCGGTACTTAAAGTGTTAGAAGCGTATTAAGGCATACGCTCATTTGTTTTGTACCCTGATGTAGCCATGCATCAGGGTTTTTTTATTTCTCATTACAGGAAATCCGATTCCTGACATTAGGATAAACCTCTTTTACAATGATAGATATCTTAATAAGAATAAAAGGAAATCCTGATTATCTTTAATGCCTGAATGATTAGTCATAATAATAAGATTTAAACTTTCATTCATCGGGTAATATGGCAGAAAAAACACTTTTTTTATTAGATGGATACGCACTTATATACAGAGCTTATTTCGCATTTATCAATAACCCGCGTATCAACTCGTCAGGTCTTAATACGTCTGCCATGTTTGGTTTTACCAACCTGCTGCTTGATGTTATAAAGAAACATAAACCCTCGCATATCGCCGTTGTTTTTGATCCGCAAGAGGAAGCGTCTTCACGCAACGGGTATTTTGAGGCGTATAAAGCCAACAGACAAGAAATGCCGGAAGACCTGCGTAAATCCATACCATATGTTGCACAAATAATAGATGCCTTTCGCATACCGCTGATTGTAGAGGAAGGTTATGAAGCAGACGATGTGATAGGCACATTAGCTAAGCAAGCAGAAAAGAGAGGGTTTACCACATATATGATGACTTCCGATAAAGACTATGGCCAATTGGTAACAGCCCATACATTTTGGTACAAACCGGGTAGAATGGGTAGTCCGGATGAAGTACTAGGGGTGAATGAAGTCTGTAAAAAATTTGAGGTGGCCCATCCTGAACAGGTTATTGATTTACTGGGTCTGATGGGCGATTCATCTGATAATATTCCGGGTATCCCCGGTGTTGGGCCTAAAACAGCCGTTAAACTTCTAAAGGAATTTAAAACCGTAGAAAACCTGATTGAAAATGCAGATAAGTTAGAAGGAAAGATTGCTGAGAAAGTAAAAACTAATACCAAACTTGCATTGGTATCAAAACAACTGGCTACCATCATTACCGATGTCCCCGTTACGTTGGATGAAGAAGCGTTGATACTTGAAGAGCCGAACTATGAAAAACTAAATTCCCTTTTTACGGAATTGGAATTTAAGTCTTTGATGAGTCGCATACCGGCTTTGTCACAAACAGCTCAGAATAATGGCTCGCAATCAAATGTGCAGATGGTCTTATTTGGTGATAATGAAGATGCCTCTCCTTCCGGGCTGAATAACATACAAACGATTAGACATCAATATTTCTTTGTGAATGATGTTAACTGGCGAAAAGATTTATGTGAGCTGCTATTAAAGCAAACAGATGTTTGTATAGATATTGAAACAACATCTCTTGATCCGATGAATACCGAGATTGTAGGTTTATCCTTTAGTTTTAAGCCATACCAGGCATTTTATATTCCGCTTCCCAATCAATTTGAAGAAGCAGCATCCATTCTGCAATCTTTTGCATCTGTATTCACCCATTCGGCCATGACAAAGATTGGTCAAAATATCAAATACGATATGGCCGTACTGATGCGCTATGGTATTAACCTGGAGGGCCCATTATTTGATACCATGTTAGCCCATTATATCATACAGCCCGATATGCGGCATAACCTTGATACCCTTGCCGAAACGTATCTTCGCTATACACCCATCACATTCGAATCACTCGTTGGGCCTAAAGGGAAAAATCAGCTTACTGTACGTGATATACCTCAGGAAAAGGTAGCAGAGTATTGCAATGAAGATGCTGACGTAACCTTGCAACTTAAAACACAACTTAAACCTCTGCTAATTGAGAGTAAAACATTGGATGTGTTTGAAAAAATTGAGATGCCACTGGTGTCTGTGCTTTGTCGAATGGAATATGAAGGCGTGTCTGTGGATAGTCATTTTCTAACGATGTATGGACAAGAATTAGAAAAAGATGCACTTGCTCTTGAAAAACAAATACATAAGCTGGCAGGCGAACCGTTTAATATAGCCTCGCCCAAGCAACTTGGAGAAATACTTTTTGATAAACTGAAGATTGATCCGAAGGCCAAGAAAACTAAGACCGGCCAATATGCAACCGGTGAGGATATTTTATCAAAGCTATCAGAACATGAGATTGTACAGGATATTTTGGAATATAGAGAGATTGCCAAACTCAAATCAACATATATTGATGCCTTACCTTTATTAGTAAACCCAACGACCGGACGAATACATACCTCTTTTATGCAGGCCGTGACCGTAACCGGCCGACTTAGCTCTCAGAATCCTAATTTGCAGAATATTCCCATCCGCACAGAACGAGGAAGAAAGATTCGTCAGGCTTTTGTGCCGCGCTCTAAAGATTTTAAGCTCCTGTCTGCCGACTATTCTCAGATTGAGCTGAGGCTCATGGCAGAAATGAGTGAAGATGCGTTTATGATTGATGCTTTTAAGCAAAATAAAGATATCCATACCGCTACAGCAGCCAAAGTATATAATATCCCCGAAAATGAAGTGACAAAAGAAATGCGCGGCAAAGCCAAGAGTGTAAATTTTGGTATCATCTACGGTCAAAGCGCTTTTGGACTTGCTGAGAATTTAGGGATCTCACGTACAGAAGCAAAGACCATTATTGATCAGTATTTTCAGAAGTTTCCGGGTGTAAGGGACTTTATGGATCGGCAAATTGCGTTTGCCAAAAACCATGGATATGTCGAAACGCTCATGGGCAGAAAAAGGAAACTTAATGATATTCATTCAGCCAATTTCACAGTACGCGGATTTGCTGAACGAAATGCTATCAATATGCCATTGCAAGGCTCTGCCGCTGATATGATAAAACTGGCCATGATCCGAATTGATGAGCAGTTTCAAAAACAACGACTGAAATCAGCCATGATTCTGCAAGTACATGACGAGTTAATTTTTGATGTCTATCAACCGGAAATGGAGAAGGTAAAAGAGATTGTCCGTACCTTCATGCAAAATGCGCTACCCATGAAACATGTTCCGATAATTGTTGAAATCGGGGTTGGTGATAATTGGTTAGAAGCCCATTAGTTCACGCCTTTTAATCATGACGAGCCCCCTTCATCACCTTAAAAATATGAAGTACGGAAGGGAATAACGCATCCATACTCTCTCTTGCACCCTGCGTAGATCCGGGCAGACCTAATACTAATGTATTACCTATTAATCCGGATATGCTACGCGACAACATAGAATAAGGTGTGCGTTCCTGACCATAAGAACGCATTGCTTCTTCTATCCCGGAAATGTGTTTCTCAATAATGCTTTCTAATGCTTCCGTTGTAATATCTCGTGGAGATAACCCGGTACCGCCGGTTAAAATAACCATATGTATCTGTTGGGACACATAATTCTTTACTTTCTCAATTATTTCATCCTTCTCATCAGGAATAATGATATAATCGGTGATTTCAACATGGCTTTGTTTTAACTTTTCTATAATAGCCCTGCCGGCCTTATCTTCTTTAGCTCCTTTTGAGATACTGTCTGAGCAAACAATGACAGCGGCTTTAAGACCGGTAATTTCTTTCTTGGCAAAATCACTCTTCCCACCTCTCTTCTCTATCAGTTTAATCTGTTCTATACTGATTTGTTTGTCAATAGGCTTGAGCATATCGTAAATCGTAAGTGCCACAACAGAGGCTGCATGCATGGCCTCTACCTCTACACCGGTTTTATAAATAGTCTGTATTTCGACCCGAATACAGATATCTAGGCCATTTATTTCATGTGAAATGGCTGTGTATTCAATAGGCAACGGGTGACAGTCCGGAATCATATCACTTGTTCTCTTTGCCGCATATAGTCCGGCGGTTTTAGACATTTCAAAAACATTCCCTTTGGGTACACGGTTTTCCACAACCGCTTTGATGGTATCTTCTGAGCTGACCTTAACTACAGCTTGTGCAATGGCTGTACGATGCGTATGTGTTTTATGAATAATATTTACCATAATAAGTATCTTAATGATTTTCTTTCCAAACAGATGATTGATTGTCTATAATTTCTTTCCCCCATACAGGCAGTTCTTTTTTAATTCTTTCCACCAACTCCTCGCAAGCTAGAATGGCTGCTTTTCGATGCTTGGAAGATGTGAACACAAATAGGCTGATTTCACCGGTATTTACACGCCCCAGGCTATGATAAATATGCATACAGGTTAACTCATATTTAGCAAAAATATCTTCCCGTATTCTATGAGCCGTATCTAAAGCCATATCCGTATAAGCCGTATAGTCAATCGCCTGAACCACGCCTCCATTAATAACATCGGCTCTTACCTGTCCCAAAAAGATACTATGACCGCCTATATCCGTCTTCTGCTGATGATGTGAGATAGAATCAGCAATCTTTGCAGGCGATATAGCGCCTTCTACAAAAATATTCTTAATCTTAGCTTGCATTTTTCTTTCGATTTTTATGCGTTAAAAATTCAGACATACCACCTTTTACAGAAAAAATCTTAATCTGAGGCCATTGCTTTCGCATCTCCATCACGATAAAACGACTTCTGATGCCAAACTGACAGAAAACAAAGATGGTATGAAAATGCCCAAAGCGATTGGATGTCTTTAAAACCTGGTCAAAAGGTAATTCTATACACGCAATATCCTCTAATTTCGGTTCTTCATACGGTTCTCTGCTATCTATAAGAAGTATATTTTCCGGTGCTTGCATCTTTGCGACAAGCACTTCCTCCCAATTGCTATCAATATCAAAAGAAGCACAGGCTATTTTATAATCCATCTTATAAAATGCGTCTCTTGTTTTGGGTAAGTTCTTTTGAGCAGCCTCATTGGGCGATATATCAATTTCGTAGGATGAATTAAAAAGCAGATTATAAATCAACATCTTGTTTACAAGCAATGCGCCATAGCCCGTAATCAATTTGATAGTCTGCGTAGCCATGTGCATACCTATCATGCCGGGCAAGACACCTAAGACACCCGTTTCGCTGCAATTAGGAATTTCGTGCGGCGAAGGCATCTGAGGAAAGACATCACGATAGTTGGTTCTCACGCCATGCTTATCGGCCACATTAAAAACCGAAACTTGTCCTTCGTTTTTATATATGGCGCCAAATACCAGTGGTTTGTTAAGTAAAACACAAGCATCGTTAACCATATACCGGGTTTCAAAATTATCGGTTCCATCAAGCACTAAATCATAATCAGAAATAGTTTGAAAAATGTTATCCGGTGTAAGAAATGACATGATAGCACCAATACGAATATCACTGTATTTTTCTCTCAGATAAGCAGCTGCCACCTCTGCTTTTGGTTTATTTACATCTTTCTCAGAAAAAATTATCTGGCGATTTAGATTCGATAAAGAAACCAAATCACCATCAATCACATCAATACAGCCTACACAAGCAGCCGCAAGATATAATAATACCGGACAACCTAAGCCGCCGGCACCTATAACCAATACGCGTGCCTGCTGCAATTTCTGCTGGGCCTCTATGCCAAAGCCGGATAATAATATTTGTCGTTCAAATCGGCTCATCACTATCCACCGGAGAATGGAGGTAACAAAGCTACCTCTGTTTCGGCATTCAACAAAGTATTATGATTAATTATATGCTTATTGACGGCTATGCTGATTTTTATATCCTTCAACAAAGGGTATTTCTCAACCAAATAGCGCCATAAGCTATCCGTGTCCTGAATATTTTCCAAGACCAACTCATTTGTCTGTATCCTCTCGGCTATAATGCCAAATACAATAACTTTAATCTTTAATATACTCATAAATAGACTCTCTTTTACGCTTATTCCTTTCTGCCAATTGCTTCATTCCGAAGATATAAATTTTATATAGACAGAAGGGAAACATCGGCTATCATTATTTAAACAATTCTACATCTTTGGGGGTATTCATATTCACAAATGCCTCCGCATATTGTTCCATAAATGTATCCATATTTACCGCTTTAGAACGAACCTCGCCGATTAGGTCCTGCATTTTCAATTGAGTGTTCTCAATATGTTGTTTTATTTTCTGTTTTAATGTTGTTTTATAAATGGCACATAACGGATGAATTTGTGTACTCGTTTGAGCTACGGTAATATCATCATTCATTGCTGATATTAAATGTTTAATAATCGCTGCCGGCAATAACGGTGTGTCACAACTCAAAACCAAGGCATAGGCTGTTTGGCAATCATTTAAGGCTGTTAAGATGCCACCCATAGGACCTTTTTCGGCCACTATATCTTTAATCACCTCATAGCCTAACGCATTATATGCATCAGAGTTTGCAATGATTTTTACTTCTAAATGCAGCTTAGATAATTCATCCAAAACAAATTGAATCATGGGCTTACCTCTAAACATCATCAACCCTTTATCCTGACCCATGCGTGAGCTTTTACCTCCGGCCAAAACATAAGCCATAATATCATTTCTCTCACTCATGCAAAGAGGAATTTAGTTGAGGCAATAAGCAAAACAACTGCCAAAAGGTATTTTAGGAGTTTAATATTAAAACGATGAGCTCCGAAATAAGCGCCGGCTATGCCACCTATAATAGTTATGGGCATTAAAATATACAATTGCGGGTCTAAATCAAATGGCAGTTGACTGGAAGCCGCCAGGCCTGAAATAGAGTTTAGGAAGATGAATAAAGCGCTGATGGCAGAGGTTTCTTTCAGACCGGCCCAACCGAATAAGAGTAAAATGGGTGACAGGATAATCCCACCACCAATACCAATCAATCCGGATACAAAGCCTATTGATAGCCCTAAGATGGCAAAAATCCACCATCTTTTTTTTATCACTTCTTTTTCACTTAGAGGGAATATATTAAACAATCGTAAGACCGGGAAAAGTAAGAGAATACCTAAAATAAACTTATAGCTGGCGGTTTCAATCTTGATGCTTCCGCCTAAGTATGCAGCCGGTATGGAGAAGATGATTAAAGAAATAAATAGTTTATATGGGAACTCACATACCTTTCTGAATGATAGAAATGCAATACCTGAAACAAAGATATTTAAGATAAGCGCGGTTGGCCTGATTTGTTCGGGTGCAAAATTGAACAAGGTTAATATCATCAAATAGCTACTTGCCCCACCATGTCCAACTGAAGCATAAAGAAATGCAAACAGTGGCATTAAAAACAACAAAAACCAAAATGTATTTTCATACATATCCTATATATTATAGATTTCCATTAACGTGCCCAGAGAAAGATGTTCTGCCTCTTCATCCACGGCCATAAAACAATCGGCATCGGCAAAAGGCAATAAATTGAATGAATCTTGCCCGGGCAATACCTTAAGTGTTCCATTTACCTTTTTGGCTTTCATAAAATACGTCAGGCCTTTCTTTTTAGAAATAGTATCAGCCAAAGGCATAACAGCATCCGGAAAAAAGGTATTTTCAAAACCTATCATAGCCAAAATACTAGGCTTTACATATTGATAAAAACAGGATATAACCGCCGCCGGATTGCCGGGTAAAGCAAAAATTAATTTATTTTTCTTCTTTCCGATAAGTAAAGGTTTGCCGGGTTTTTGTTTCACTTTGTAGAATAACTCTTCTACGCCTGCATGATTAAGTGACTCGCGCACAAAATCATAATCTCCGGCCGATATACCACCCGATAAGATTAATATATCATTGTTTTCTAAATAGGTATGCACTCTCTCATTCAACCATGCTTTATCATCTTTCACCCAAGACGAACTTATATCATTTATATCTATACTTCTTAGCATTGCATTCAATGCCGGCTCATTTGAATTATAGATATGACCGTCTTCCAATACCGATCCGTTTTCCTGTAATTCATTACCTGTAACAATAATAGCGACAGATGGACGAGAAAATACAGGGATAGTTGTAATTCCTACGGATGCAAGTAATCCAATAACACCAGGTCGGATTACCGTTCCGGCCTTTACAACCAAATCTCCTTTGTTATTTTGTGAGCCACATAATCGGATATTAGCCCCTTTCTTCACTTTAGATATATCAAAGCTGATATTACCGTCAGAAATGGTACAAAGTTCTTGTTGAATAACCGTATCGCAGCCTTTAGGTATTGCTGCGCCGGTAAAGATACGGGCTGCTTCTTCTGATGTAATATCCTTCTTTGAATAATCACCGGCTTGTATATTCTGAGTTATTTTAAAATGACTCTTCTTAGGCTGGTATTGAAAAGCATAGCCATCCATTGCAGAGTTATCAAAAGGCGGCACGTGGATGTTGGATTTTACATCATCTGCCAACACAAGGTTCAAAGCATCCTGAAGTAATAATTCGACAACTGTTGTTCTTGAAATA
>JAIXKU010000255.1 GCA_026936045.1 Flavobacteriales bacterium | reverse complement strand
CCCCCCACCCTCCCCAATTAAAAAATATTTGATTAATATTGGCTTAGGCTTATTAGGTATGTGTATAATTTTCGGCATAATATCATTTCTCGTGAGTGGTGGTTCTAGGTCTGCAACAAACACACAGACCTATTACCAATCTAATAGCAGTAATAGCTATTCTGGGATAACTTCTCAGGAAATAGCAGGTGAATCATCAGGTTCATCTGATCTGTTGAATACATCTGGTTCATCCCAGGGTGTTCAAGCGACTGAAATAAGAGCACCTGCAGTCAGTGCAACAGAAACTCGGATTCCAGGCATGCTCTATTCTTGTCCTGGAACTTTACCTCAACAATTTAGAAAAAATGAGCGCGTCATCGTCTGTACAGAAGAAGATCGATTAATAGTAAGGAACCACGCTTCACCAGTGGCGGGAGAAGAATTTCGTATTTACACAGGAACCGTAGTAACAGTCCTGAGTGGTCCAGAATGTGATGGGATATCAAGCTGGTGGAAAATACGTGTTGATAGTGGTACGCGAGTATACAGCGCAGCAAACCGCACACATTTCTATCTGGACCACGATGTCGATGGCTATGTTAAAGGCGCTAATCAATATGGAGACCCAAAGGAAGATGTTCATTTGTGTAATCAATGACCTCTTTGATCCGATATCTTCGATAAAAATAAGGAAACATCGACATGACAAACGAATTACAAAAATATTACAACGAACTTTGTTCAATATTTAACATGGATTTTAGATCCTTACCTTTAGCCTCATTTCGAGATGGTGTAGATCCGCGCCTTGTGCTAACGCCCCCAGATGATGAGGGTCTGGTAGCTTGGAAAATTGTAAAGCAATCTCACAACCATGACTGGCCTTCACTCGAACATCAGCTAGGATTTCCATTAACCTCGGATTTGAAAGATTACTATTCAAGTTATTTATTTTTACAACTATCTGGACGAATTGACAAAATTTTGTTGTATTTTGAGCCTATTTACAACGAAAAATCCATAACTGATTTAATTCGACGGCAGTTTTTTGATGGACAATATGCATTTCCGCAAACACAAATTTTTCTTATAGGGGCAGCTATCGTGGATGGAAACGATAGTTATTCTATCTACTTTGACAATACAAAGAATAAATTGTTTCTGTTTGACCCAGATTCCAAGCAATATGCTTTGTCAGATTTTAGCCTACAATACATCATAGGTGCAATGGAGCCAATAATATGACCAAGATTTACGCACACGAAGGAGTCTCCCAGACGACTCTTCATTGGAAGCGGGTAACTTCGACAGGGAATTATTATTCGCTTGACCATCCGAAAGAATTGGTTCTCCCAATGCGGTTTCTTGGTGAAGACCACGCGGGAGCAAACCCACAAGGGTGGGAGCGTAATAACAACACATATTTTAAGGAACTACAATCAAGACACCCAGAGTATTTTAGTAGGCTTAATACACACCGGATACTAGACCAGCGGACTACACCGCTAGTTGACAAAACTTTTATTCAATACTTTCAGGAATATAAGAATTTTGAACAAAGCCCATTGGTTCACCACCATATTGGTGGAGATGGACAGGCTGTTGCATTACCGAAGCCGCTGCATAATGGAAATGGAGAAATTCATAATATTGAAAACTCACTTGGGATTACCCGCAATGGACAGGAATTCTCTAGAACTTGTGCGAACCTGGTAAAAAAGAACCCGGAGTTGTTGAGAAGGTCATCGGAAGAGTTTCATACTTTACTGAAATCAGATGCCCAGACACTGACTAATGCTTTTACAGCCATCAGTTCGAAGGAAGACAAAATTAGAGAAAATAGTAAACTCAGGGTGGAGAATCTGGGAAGAAGCACTAAAAGGTAAGATTGTACTTAAGCGGCAGCAATGTACGGATTATTTCTCTCATTGAATTCAATAACTCAGCCCTCTTAAAGAGCAACATGATCATGTTGCTCTTACAGAACCCATTCACACTTTTTTCTTGACAAAAAATTGTGTTATACTATGGGACGCTCGGGCAGGAGCCCGAGACACTAATCACACACGCCTTGGTATAGGCGCTCCCGCGTGCCCGTCAAAAGGTTCGGAGCAGCCGCAAAGCCGGGCGGAGGCATAACGCAAAGGAGTATTTATGTCACCCGCTGTTTCTATGAAAGCGCTCCTCGAGAGCGGCGTCCACTTCGGACATCGTACCAACAAAT
>JAIXKU010000289.1 GCA_026936045.1 Flavobacteriales bacterium | reverse complement strand
GTATTAATAATTCTTCTTTATTAATAAATCCCATTCGCCAAGCTATTTCTTCAGGACAGCCAACTTTAAGTCCCTGACGTTTTTCAATAACTCTTACATATTCTGATGCATCACCCAAAGAATCGAAAGTGCCGGTATCGAGCCATGCAAATCCTCTATTTAGCACAGCTACTTTTAATTTCCTTTGACGCAGATAGTGAGAATTCACATCTGTAATCTCATACTCGCCGCGCGCACTTGGTTTAATATTTTTAGCAACCTCCACTACCGAATTATCATAAAAATATAAACCCGGTACAGCATAATTACTTTTCGGAATAGTTGGTTTTTCTTCTATAGAAAGGGCATTAAAGTGTTTATCAAATTCTACTACACCATAGCGTTCGGGATCACTAACAGGATAAGCAAAAATTACAGCACCATTGGGATTTGCGGCATCTTGCAAGGTTTTACTAAAACCACTACCATAAAAAATATTATCTCCCAACACCAAGGCTACCGAATCATTAGCAATAAAATCTTCGCCTATTATAAATGCCTGTGCAAGCCCATTTGGTTTTTCCTGAACAGCATATTGAATATTACACCCCCACTGACTACCATAACCAAGAAGTCGCATAAATTGTGTCTGATCTTCCGGGGTTGTAATAACGAGTATGTCTTTTATTCCGGCAAGCATTAATGTGCTCATTGGATAATAAATCATCGGTTTATCATAAATAGGCATCAATTGTTTACTTATGCCCATGGTAATAGGGTACAACCGTGTTCCGGATCCTCCGGCCAAAATAATTCCCTTCATATTATCTACGATGATATTGTTGTTGATAATAATTTTGATAGCTTCCCGATGTTACATCCTCAAGCCAGGTTTGATTTTGAAGATACCAGTCAATTGTGCGCGACAACCCTTCTTCAAACTGTAAAGATGGCTTCCATCCTAAATCGTGAGTTAATTTAGATGAATCAATAGCATACCTCAAATCATGTCCGGCACGATCCTTAACATAGGTAATTAATTGTTCGCTTTCACCGGATTTTCTGGAAAGTTTTGAATCCATTTGACGACACAACTCCTTTACTAAATTAATATTACTCCATTCATTATGTCCGCCAATATTATAGGTTTCGCCCAACTTTCCTTTATGAAAAATAAGGTCTATTGCACTTACATGATCTTCAACATACAGCCAGTCGCGTACATTTTCACCTTTCCCATATATAGGCAAAGGCCTACGATGAATAATATTCATTATACAAAGTGGAATAAGTTTTTCAGGAAAATGAAACGGTCCATAATTATTTGAGCAATTTGACAATTTCACAGGCAACTTGTATGTATGATAAAACGCACGTACAAAATGATCGCTTGAAGCTTTGGATGCAGAATAAGGACTGCGCGGATCGTAAGCTGTTTTTTCAGTAAAAAAGCCCTCTTTTCCAAGGCTGCCATAAACCTCATCTGTTGAGATATGATAAAAAATCTTGTCGTCCATATTGTCGCTCCATGCTTCAAAAGCTGCTTGTAACAGGCAGACCGTTCCTACCACATTTGTTTGTACAAACTCCAGTGGGTTAGCAATCGAGCGATCTACATGACTTTCTGCAGCACAATGTAATACACCATCAAAATGATGTTGCTCAAACATAGATCGAACAAAACTTAAATCAGCAATATCACCTTTTACAAATTGATAATTAGGAGCACCTTCAATATCACGCAAGTTTTCTAAATTTCCCGCATACGTTAGTTTATCCAAATTCACTACCTTATAATCAGGATATTTTTTTACAAAAAGCCGGGTTAGATGTGAGCCAATAAATCCTGCTCCTCCGGTAATTAGAATGGTTTTAGACATATTGAAAAAAGATTCTGCTAATTGGTTTGTGCAAAGAAAAGAAATAAATCAAGCCGATAAGCATCAAATTGACCTTATATCGGAAAAAGCATTTGCGAACTTGGGTTTTAACATAGAGATATCAAATTTTTTAACCCGTAATGCTGCCTTTTCTTCCATACTATGCCTGAGTTCATTATCAACCTTAATACGTATTAGAGCGCTTGCCAAAACCTTAGGATTATTAACCGGAATCAATATACCACACGAGGTAATTTCGTATCCTTCACAAAAGGTGGTCTTTTCACCGGATTCTGTCAAGATTTCTCGTGGACCACTTTCGCAATCGGTTGACACAACGGCTTTTTT
>JAIXKU010000272.1 GCA_026936045.1 Flavobacteriales bacterium | reverse complement strand
AAAGGTCGCTAAAAAGATATATATAATAAAAAGCAGAGATGTCAGATATAATTCTTTATAAAAGTACATCACGCCTGAAACCATATCAATCACAATAAAAAAGAGCCAGTTCTCAATTTTCTTTCTAGCCTGCATCCATGTGGCTATTAATGCAAAGACGGTTGTAAATGCATCCATGAATGGGAAAGATGCATCCGTATATCTTGAAAAGATATAACCACTCAATCCCGTTAGGGCTGCGCCGATTATGATTAAAAGACTAATATAGCGTTTTGAAAATTTAGAGATTTTCATTTCGGCTCTTTTATTGCTCCCATACCATGTCCTAAAGCCATATAAACCCATAACGATGTAAAACACATTAATCAATGCATCCTGATATAGTTTTACATTCATACAGATAACAACATATATGGCAGAACTAAGAATACCAAAGAACCAGCAAAGAATATTCTCATATGCTGCAAGGATTGTAAACAACAATGCAGAGATAACAGCAACCAGCTCTATCAATAGAATACCCTGCAGAATCTCTGTTATAGCAAATACCATGATCTTATCTCGAAGACGCTATCGTCTTTATCAATTGTAGATTTTCTTCTACCGCATTACCTACAACAACGATATCAGCCCCTGATTGCCAAGCTCGAATCGCTTGTTCCGGATTGCGAATACCGCCACCCACCCATATTGGGATTGCAGTATGCTTCTTAACCGATGTTAGAATCTTTTCTGGAACCGGCTCTAACGCGCCGCTTCCAGCATCCATGTATATCATCTTCATCCCTAACATTTCACCTGCCACTGCTGTAGCAATGGCGATATCCGGCTTATCAGACGGTAAAGGCAATGTTTGACTTATGTATTGCACTGATGTAAATTGCTTGCCATCAATCAAAATATAAGCAGTAGGAATAGCTTCAAGCTGTATTTGCTTAATCAACATAGCTGATTCAACATGTCGGCCTATCAGTAAATCTGGATTACGACCTGAGATAAGACTCAAAAATAAGATAGCATCTGCCTTTGAACTAATCTGTATCGTGCTTCCAGGAAAAATCAATACTGGCAAATCTGTCTCTTGCTTAATCGCCTGGATAGTATCATCCATCTCCTGATTTAGCATTAAGCTACCTCCTACCAATATAAAATCAACACCTGCATTCTTAGCCTGAAGAACGGTATCCTTTACATGTTGTATAGACGTCTTGCCGGGATCAATTAATACAGCCAACATCTTCTTACCGGCGGCTGCTAAGCTTTGTATATATTGATATATCATTTAGTTCTATTTGTGTTGATTTTATGACGAACAGAATCTACCAACCGATATATACCTAATCCGACCAATATACTATATATAGGTAAAACAGGCGTAAAGTAACGCGCCCAATCAATCCAAAGGAAATCTGTATTCCCTATAAAAATCAGAAGAAATGAGATCAGGAGTAAAGCTTGGGCATCAATACGTTTCTCTCCTTTCCATTTCTGCCAGGCCAACCCGGCTAAAGCCAATAATCCCCAAGCGGCAAATAATCCATCCAGCAGATTAAATTTAAATGGCAATAATGAACCAAATGTGCCATAATAGAACTTATCCGTATTCTTAACATAGGATATTCGTTCAAACATCAAATTATATTTCATGGACGATGTCTTTTTCAGCTTTGTCCAATTAGTATATGTCTTAGGATTATCCCGTTTCTCATTTAGGGTGAGAATAGCTGCTCTTTTGGTGAAATAATCATCAATACTTTCTCTTGTCGCTTTAATCTTCTTAACAGTATGACCTTGCCATTGAGGATTCAGTCCAACAAAGACAGATATGCTTAAAACACCCGTTATCAAAGCGCTTAGTAAAAATTTAGGTATCCACTGTTTAAGTTCAGGATGGGATTGCCGCACTGACTTGGTATTTTGTTTTGTTCTGTTCTTTGATAATAATAACATCATCACACCAATCAATACATAACTAACGACAACAATAAAAGCCAACATACCGGCATTTAACTTACTGGATATGGCCAAACCTATTGTTAGGGCTGTAATAAGTACTAACACCACAATCTCCCACCAGGGTTTATTTTTACGTATGGCATTCAGATTAGCAAACAAACCTAAGAGGGCAAGTGTGGTAAAAAATGTTGCAAATGAATCTAATCCCACAGCTGTGTTAACCTCAAAAAATGTTTTATTCAACATCATCCAAACGGCCGCTAGTAATCCCACATAATAATGGATATAAAGCCAGCCAATAATAAATACCAAAGCTATAATCAAAACTGTTAGAATCGCATTGGGAATACGAGCAATACGCACGTATTCATTCGGCGCAAAACTAAAGGGCGATGAACTATATAATGAACTGGGGGCATAAGCATCTTCCTTATATTCATCAGGTAATTTAACTTTCACATTAGCGTGATTTATCGGATGGGCAAAAACAAAATACCCGTCCGGATTCGGTTTTTCCTTACTTAATACATGAATAAACCAACCCATAATATATTTACCGGCATTGGGAGCTTTCCATCCAAATGTCCACATGGCGCGATCAAACCATTGAAAATCTTTTCTTGGAAAAACAAGTGTATCATATTTCACCACTTCTGTCACCTCGCCTGATTTTGTTTTGATGGTAATAAAATCATAAGGAAAGTGAATGGTATCAGGTTTAAAATCTTTATAGGAATCACCGGCAAAAATGGGAATATCATGTATCCAGGCATAGGTTGGAAACCAGTTATCCAACTCCTTTGTGGGGCGCACATGATGATTAACAAACATTTGATAGGAGGAGATAGATGAACTTGTCCACATCTGTTCATCATAACCATGAGCATTACGATAATCTAAGCCTATCAAGCTAAGCGCTCGTATAGTGGCTATAACAATGATTAAAGCAAAGACGCCTTTCCGAAAATAAGGACTGTTGATGAGTTTCATATAGCAGATTTCAAACGAAGGTAAGAAAAACACATCATATTATACACGTCGAATAACGATATCTGATTGCAGAGCATTTTCCTGTTATAAGCCATTAATCGGGCTTGAAATCTTTATGAGAATATTTATGCTATCTCAAGAAATAAATTAGGCTGAAACCCGGTATGCTCCCGGTAACGCACATAACCTAGTTGATTTGTAAGAAAACGAGTTTTGCCTATCTGAAATGGCTTGACATTAGAATGATGGTGTCCAAAAATCCAAAAATCCGGCTGTGTGGCATGAATAAAATCTTTCATCTCAACGGCAAAGGCCGCATTTATCTTGCTATGGAGGTATTTCGAAGGATATTTGTAGAGTGTAGGCACATGATGTGTCACTACAATCGTTTGAGACGGCTGTGAGAATTCATCAGACAACTCTCTGGTTAAAAACTGTACTGAAATATCATGTAAGACATTATACAAATCTGTATCAATCGGCTTGTTTTGATATTTAATCAGAAAAAAATCTGATAAACGTTCTTGAATAATCGACGCAAGAGAAGAAGGAACTTTAGACCAAAGCGTTGAAAAGACAAATCGAACATCATTATACTGAACCGCTTTATTATGAACCAGCTTTACATTTTTTCTCAAATCTATCTCTGAAGTATATACATAATCATCAATAGCATGATAATAATATTCATGATTACCCGGAATCCAAAAAACCTGTGAAAAATGATCGGAGAGATAGGTAATAAAATCGGCATGATGATCTAACTGTGCTAATGGCATAATATCACCGGCAAGAACCAGAACATCGCCAAGCACAGGTATAGCATGCTTACTCAGCCATTGCCGATTCTCGGGAAACTCAATATGAAGATCGGATAGAAACTGAACTTTCATTAGCTAAAGTTAGCATAAAAATTCCGACAAGGACTAAAAAAGAAATATAACTTTGTTCTGTTATGAATGATGCTGACTACATGCTTAGATGTCTTGAACTGGCAGAAAAAGGAAAGTTCTATACCGCACCCAATCCGCGTGTAGGATGCGTAATCGTATCACAGAACAAGCAAATTATTGGTGAAGGCTATCATGAAAGGTTTGGCGGAGCACATGCGGAAGTGAACGCTATGCAATCGGTTAGGAATACAGATGATTTACAAAATAGCACGTTGTATGTAAATTTAGAACCTTGCTCTCATCATGGCAAAACCCCGCCATGTACATCCTTGATTATAGAGAAGTATATTCCGCGTGTAGTTATTGGTATGAAAGATCCTCACAAGAAGGTAATGGGAGATGGCATCCAACGTTTAATGGACGTCGGCATTGACGTTAAAGTCGGTGTGGAAGAAAAAGCTTGCAGGGAAATCAATAAACGATTTATTTGTTTCCATGAAACCGGACGACCTTATGTTATTCTGAAATGGGCAGAATCAAATGACGGTTTGATAGGAAAACTAAATGAGAGAACAGCTATCACCAGCGAGCAAACAAATAAACTTATACACCAATGGCGTGCCGAAGAACAGGCCATCTTGATAGGTAAAAATACAGCCGTTATTGATAATCCTTCCTTAACGGTACGTTATGTAGAAGGTCGAAATCCGCTCAGAATAGTTTTAGGCACAGAAGCATCATTGCCTAAATCATTAAACCTCTTAACGGATGGAAATCCCACGTATTTTCTGCCTTTACATAATGATTCCGGATTTGATGAGTTAACGACATTTTGTCAAACACATCAGATTATATCTATTTTAGTCGAAGGCGGCGCCTTTACACTTCAAAAATTTATTGATGCCGGGTGGTGGCACGAAGCACGCGTTATCAGAAATCATAAACTTAGTTTAGAGAATGGCGTGCAAGCACCTGTATTATCCGATGCTATATTGAATGACGTAATACAATCCGGTGACGATATTATTCGGATATATAGACTATAGCATCATAAATAAGGAAAGAATAATCAGCAAGTAACCGCGTATTCATGGAATTATAACGGAAGAAATAAAATCGAGAATTTCTTTTCTTCCTCGCTTACTTTTTGAAGACGTAATAAATATAGCAGGCAGAGTTTCCCATTCAAGCAACAAAGCTTTCTGCATTTCATCAATATTTTTCTGTACCAAATGTTGCGTCGTCTTATCTGATTTAGTAATAATCAATACAAAGGGAATTTGTTTTTCTCCCAACCAGGTTATCATCTGGTGATCCTGCTTTTGGAATGGGATGCAACCGTCAATCAAAAGGAAGACACAAGATAAATTTTCTCGTTTAAGTAAATATTCTTTCATCCTGTTCAACCATTGTGCACGTGTTTGTTGGCTTACGCGCGCATACCCATATCCGGGCAAGTCGGCAAGAAACCAACTCTCATTAATCAGAAAATGATTTATCAGTTGTGTTTTCCCGGGCGTTGAAGATGTTTTTGCTACACCCTTCTTTCCGATAATCATATTAATCAACGAAGATTTACCCACGTTGGAGCGCCCAATAAATGCAAACTCGGGAAGCGCGGTCGCAGGGCATGTATTCACACGAGGACTGCTTCCTTCAAACGATACGGATGAGATCAACATAATTAATTAAGCTAAAAATGGCGTTTAGCAAGCCAGTGTGCCAATATACGATTAAACTCCTCAGGCCTTTCCATCATGGGTGCATGACCACATAAATCAATCCAGTATAAATCTGAATCAGGTAATTTCTCATGGAACTCCTCGGCCACCTCAGGAGGTGTAATATTATCATTTCGTCCCCAAATTAAACAAACGGGAATTTTAATATTAGGCAACTCTTGCGCCATATTATGACGAATGGCTGATTTGGCAATAGCAATGCTTCTAATCAATTTTGACTTATCGCTCAACAAACCAAAAACTTCATCTACCAACTCTTTTGTAGCCGTCTTTGGGTCATAAAACGTAAACGCCACGCGGTTGCGGATATAATCATAATCATTCTTACGTGGATAAGAACTACCAAAAGCGTTTTCATACAACCCGGAACTTCCGGTAAGTATTAAGGCCTTAAGCTTTTCCTGACGCATGGTAGAATATATCAACCCAACATGCCCGCCGAGAGAATTACCCAGCATAAGCACCTTATCAAAACCCATATAATCAATAAACGACTCGATATAACGGGCGAGATTTTTAATATTGGTATTGATGATTGGCATTGTATAAATGGGCATTATCGGAATGACAATCCGATAGGATGGGCCAAAATAATCCAACACTTCCCTGAAATTACTTAATGCACCAAATAAGCCATGCAGGACAATGATGACAGGGCCTTGACCTTCATCTAAGTACTCAAATTCACCATCCTTCTTAATCTCTATATCCATCTATTTTTTGAGATTCAATTTTTCAAAAATAAATAAAAAAACATTCTTACATGCACGGACAGCTTAATTGATAAATCATAAAGATAGTTCTCATCGGCAAAATAGCGGTTATTCTTCAAACAATCAGATACTCTTTATTTAGATAAGCGTCTATAATTAACTGATTATCTGATTTATATAATTTTGTTAATATCAATTTTACACATATAAAGCTCTGTGTATCTGCGAATTAAACATGCTTTTACTCGGCAATATTAAGGTATTTAAAGACAATAGAATGTGTTAATAGTCGTTTTTTATTAACAAAGTGGTAGAAAGTGGTAAAATATGTAAGAATGTGGGAAATTAATTTTATTTTTACCTTGTTTTTAAGCTATGGCAATATTTATAGGAGAATATCAGGCGAAAGCCGATGCAAAAGGACGGGTCGTATTCCCTGCGCCTTTTCGCAAGCAATTAGCCGGTGAAGGTCAAGAAGAATTTGTGATAAATCGCGGATTCGAAGCATGCCTTGTACTCTATCCCAAGAAAGAGTGGGATGTCATCAGCAAAAGAATCAATGCATTAAATCCATTCAAGGCCGAGAATCGCAACTTCATCCGCTTATTCAACAACGGCGCCACTTTGGTTGCGTTAGATGCCGCCGGGCGCATTTTGCTTCCAAAAGAACTGATGAAATATGCCGGTATTGAGAATGAAATCTATTTCGCTGCTAATGGCAGAAAGATAGAAATCTGGTCGAAGGATGGTTACGAACGTGTAATGACTGTTGAGCCCGACAGCTTCGCAGCTTTAGCTGAAAAAGTTTTGGGTGAATCTGACCTGAATTTTGATTCAACAGATGAATAACAGGGGGCAAACAGATTCCTATCACGTTCCTGTTCTTTTACACACTGCTGTTGATATGCTGGTCTCCGATCCCGGCGGAATCTATGCCGACCTCACATTTGGAGGTGGTGGGCATTCCAAAGAGGTTCTGAACAGACTAAGCGAAAAAGGAAAACTCTTTGCGTTTGATCAGGACGATGATGCACATGCCAACAAACCCGACGACAGCAGGCTTGTTTTGATAAAAGGCAACTTTAGGTTCTTTGAAAATTATTTACGGTTTCATCAAATCCATAAAGTCTCAGGCGTGTTAGCTGATTTAGGTGTTTCATCTCATCAGTTTGATGATCCTGAACGTGGTTTTTCTTTCAGATTTGATACGCCGCTTGATATGCGCATGGATAAGTCGCAAGCGCTCTCCGCTTATAAAGTCGTTAACGAATGGGATGAAGAACGCTTAGCAAACATTCTTTATCTCTATGGCGAATTAAACGCAGCGAGGCAGATGGCCAAGCAAATCATTGAATGTCGAAAAGAAAAGCCTATCGTTACCAGCAATGATTTACAACAAGCATTAAAGCGATGGAAAAACACGCGAGGAAAAAATCTGATGGCTCAGGTATTTCAAGCTTTGAGAATAGAAATTAATCAGGAGTTGGGCGCCCTAAAAGACATGCTTCAGCAAACAGCATCAATGATTCAGCCTGGAGGAAGATTGGTTGTGATATCCTATCATTCGCTCGAAGACAGAATGGTTAAGAATTTTATTCGCTCAGGAAATATTGAAGGAAAGGTTTCCAAAGATTTATTCGGGAATATACAGGCATCGTTCACGCCTGCACATCTTAAAGCCATTATACCGGATGAAACCGAAATACAAAACAATCCAAGAGCACGAAGTGCAAGATTAAGAACCGGAATAAGAACTAATTACCCATTAAACAAGATATAAAACCAATCAGATGAACAAAGAAGATAATCATACCAACCAAACGTCAGAGAAAAAAACAAGTAAGCGAAAATTACGCTTACCGCTTATGCAGATTCTCAATGGAGAAATACTGCAAAAAGAATTTTTTCTAAGAAATCTGCCTTTCCTTTTTTATATCGCATGCCTATTAGCAATATATATAGCCAATGTGTATTACGCCGAGAATAAGATTAGAGAAATTTCTGTTGTGGAAGAGCAAATAAAAGAGCTTCAAACAGAGTATATTTCAATCAAAGCTGATTTAACAGAGCACTCAAAAGAACATTTACTGGACACTTTACTCAGACCGAGAGGTATCGGCGTATCTATACTTCCGCCAAAGGTTATCGCATTAACAAAAGAAGAAGCAGCAAAAATATACTAATACATTGGACAGACGCAAAGACATATTATGGAGAATTTATCTTATCTATTTCCTCACGGCTGTTTTTAGCCTGATGATTATATATAAGATATTCCATATACAAATCGCCGAAGGTGATAAATGGCGCGAGATGTCTAATGCTATCTCTACACAACTACATAAAGTAGAAGCTAACCGTGGAAATATTTTAGCTAATGACGGTACGTTCTTGGCTGTATCAGTACCGGTGTATGAACTGAGAATGGACACAAAAGCAGAAGGTTTGAAAGATAAAATCTTCAATGATAAAATAGACTCACTGGCTTACAATTTGGCCTCATTGTTTAAAGATCGTTCTGCAAATGAATACCGTGAGCGTATTAGAAAAGCCCGGATACAAGGCAACAGATATCTTTTGATTAAACGAAATGTGACGGTCAGTGAATTGAAGAAGGTGCAAAAATTCCCTTTATTTAATTTAGGAAAAGTTGACGGTGGGTTGATTGCCATATTAAAGTCAAAACGCATAAAACCTTATGGAAACTTGGCAGCCAGAACTATCGGAAAAGAAGACGGTGAAACGCAAGGCTTGGGGTTAGAAAAAGCCTATGATAAATTTTTACGGGGGGAGGAAGGATTGAGAATGATGGAAAAACTTGGCGGTAATTTATGGCGGCCTGTTGACCCGGAGAATACCATCGACCCGATAGATGGATTTGATATTTACACAACCATTGACACTCGGCTGCAAGACGTAGCAGAATCAGAGTTGGAGCGTCAACTGGCACTTCATCAGGCCGGCTATGGTTGCGTGATTCTTATGGAAGTTAAAACAGGCGATATAAAAGCCATCGCCAACCTTAAACGAGAATCAGACGGCCGATACTACGAGAGTTTCAACTATGCTATCGGAGAAGCGAGCGACCCGGGCTCCACATTTAAGCTAGCTACCATGATAGCCTTGCTTGAAGACAAATACGTTAAGCTGGATGATAAAATAGAAACAGGAAATGGAACGTTTCAGATATATAATCACAAACTGACTGATTCCAAAAGAGGCGGTCACGGCACTATAACGGTTCAACACGGATTCGAAGTGTCTTCAAATATTGCAATGGCCAAGATGGTGCTCAAAAACTACCAAAACAAACCTCAGCAATTTGTAGATCATCTGATACGCTTACATCTAAATCAGCCATTGGGAATAGAAATACCCGGCGAAGCAACACCAACCGTAAAAAGCAAAACCGATAAAGGCTGGTCCGGCCTTACACTACCAATGATGTCTATCGGATATGAAGTGCTTATTACACCAATGCAAATTCTAACACTTTACAATGCCATAGCAAATAACGGTACGATGATGAAACCGCGCTTTGTGAAAGAAATTAGGAATCGTGGTCAGCTTGTTCAAACATTCCATTCAACGATAATAGAAGAGAAGATATGCTCCGATCAAACCCTCAAAGCATGTAGAACCATGCTTGAAGGTGTGGTAGAGAACGGCACAGCCCAAAATTTAAAAAATTCGGTTTATAAGATAGCCGGAAAAACAGGAACAGCTGTTATTGCCAACAACAATAAAGGCTATCGGTCTCCATCAGGGAAAATTTATCGTGCTTCTTTCTGTGGTTATTTCCCTGCCGATGATCCTAAATATACATGTATGGTTGTGGTGAATGCGCCATCCAACAATGTTTATTACGGAAATGTCGTAGCGGGCCCAATTTTCAAAGCCGTATCTGATAAAGTGTATGCATCGGCATTTGATATTAATCAAAACTATTACGAAGAAAGAAAAGGGCAATTCTCAAATCGGATTCCTGATTGCAAATCAGGGCTTCAAGAAGATATTCTCGTTGTTCTGAACAAATTAAACATCAACAGTAAAATTGCAGATAAGACATCATCCTTTGTTTTGGCTTCATCATCAGAGAACCTGGTTGTTTTAAACCCTCTTGTACAGAATGAAAACATCATGCCTGATTTGCGTGGCATGGGCGCCAAAGACGCCATTTTTATTCTTGAAAAAAATGGCGTGCATGTAAAAATTAACGGGAAAGGGGTTGTTCGCCAGCAATCCATTTCGCCTGGGCTCCCATTAGTTAACATTGCTGAAGTCGTATTAGAATTAAGTTGATGAAACTGCTAAAAGACATATTACAACGAGCCGGCACGATAGATATTATCGGATCAACAGATATTGAGATTCACATGCTTTATCTGGATTCGAGAGAAGTATCTGCTCAATCGCTTTACATTGCAGTGAATGGCAACACCTCCGACGGGCATGACTATATTCAGCAAGCCGTTCACGAAGGAGCGGTAGCTATAATCTGTGAAATAATGCCCGATCAGCTTGCTAGCGGTATTACTTATATTCAAGTCAAGAATTCGCGCATTGCTACCGGCCATATTGCTTCAAACTTCTTTGACCATCCATCATCAAGAATAAAGCTGATAGGTATTACAGGCACTAACGGAAAAACCACCATAGCCACATGCCTTTATGATTTGTTTATGCGCATGGGATATAGCTGCGGACTAATTTCTACTGTACGAAATAAGATCAATCAGGATATTCTTCCTGCAACGCATACAACACCTGATGCCATATCACTCAATCATCTTTTACATCAGATGGTAGAGAAAAAATGTACCTACTGTTTTATGGAAGTAAGCTCACATGCACTTGATCAGAATAGAACTGAAGGGATTGAATTTCGAGGTGCAATATTCAGCAACATTACACATGACCATTTAGACTATCATATTACGTTTGATAATTATATTGCCGCAAAGAAGAAATTGTTTGACAGCCTGAATCCGCAAGCATTCTCATTAATCAATGCCGATGATCGGAATGCACAGGTGATGGTACAAAATACCAAAGCACATGTTTACTCATACGGATTAAGTTCAGCTGCCGATTTCAAGGCTCGTATTATTGAAGACAGCATACATGGGTTGCATATCAACATGGATGGGCAAGACATTTATACCCATTTTGTCGGACGTTTCAATGCCTATAATTTATCAGCCATTTATGCAGCCGGTGTTATCTTAGGTAACGAGAAACAAGAAACAGCTATTGGCATCAGCGCTCTCAATCCGCCTGATGGCAGATTCCAGCTTATTCGTGGGAGCAAAGGTATTACAGCTGTTGTGGATTATGCGCATACACCCGATGCGCTGGAGAATGTGTTACGCACCATTCGAAATATTGTAAAGAATCAGCAAAAAATAATCGTTGTAATTGGTTGCGGCGGGAATAGAGATAAAACTAAACGGCCAATTATGGGTAAAGTGGCAGTAAAATACGCTGATAAATCTTTGTTTACATCTGACAATCCAAGAAATGAAGACCCGGCGGCTATCATTGACAACATGAAAAAAGATCTATTACCTGAAGATTTGCTAAAGGTTATAACCGTTGTGGATAGACGTGAAGCCATCTTAAATGCCGCTTCGCTGGCTGAAGAAAATGATGTGATACTGATAGCCGGGAAAGGACATGAAAAGTATCAGGTTATAAATGATAAAAAATTTGATTTTGATGATGTAAAAGAAATTCAGAACGCTTTTGCATTAATAAAGGAGAAGAGAAAATAATATGCTGTACTATCTGTTTGAATATTTGCATCAACTTAAGATACCCGGAACAGGTGTATTTCAGTACATCTCTTTTCGTGCCGGTATGGCTGTGATACTATCACTGATTATTTCAGCAGTATTAGGTGGACGAATCATACAATATTTGCGTAAAAAGCAGGTAGGCGAAACAGTACGTGATTTAGGGCTTGAAGGTCAACTATCTAAACAAGGAACTCCCACCATGGGCGGGTTAATAATATTGGCTGCTATCCTTATTCCTACACTTCTCTTTGCACGTCTCGACAATATTTATATCATTCTTATGATCATATCAACCATCTCGCTTGGCATGATAGGTTTTCTTGATGATTATATTAAGATTTTCAAGAAAAATAAAAAAGGACTAGCCGGTAAGTTTAAGATAATTGGTCAAGTAGGTATTGGTCTTATCGTAGGTGTCACACTTTATTTTCATGAAGATGTAAAGATTAGAAAATTTGATAAGCCTGCTACAGAGATAACCGTTACTGAAACAGCAAAACATACCGATTACCATTCCACTCAAACAACATTACCCTTTATCAAGAATCATGAGTTTGATTACAGCAAACTTTTAGGATTTATGGGTGATGATGCAAAAAAATATGCATGGTTAATCTTCATTCCTGTTGTAATTCTTGTTATCACCGCTGTTTCAAATGGTGCTAATATGACCGACGGGTTGGACGGATTAGCAACCGGCACATCTGCTATTATAGGCGTAACACTGGCTGTCTTTGCGTGGGTAAGCGGTAACACAGTTTTTGCCGACTATTTAAACATTATGTACATTCCCAATTCCGGAGAATTGGTTATTTATAGCGCTGCATTTGTAGGCGCCTGCACAGGATTCCTTTGGTACAATGCTTATCCGGCTCAAGTATTTATGGGCGATACCGGCTCTCTTTCACTCGGCGGCATCATCGCCGTTTTAGCTATTGCCGTTAGAAAAGAATTATTACTCCCCATTCTCTGCGGGATATTCCTAATTGAAAATCTTTCAGTGATGTTGCAAGTGGGGTATTTCAAATATACCAAAAGAAAGTACGGAGAAGGCAAACGCATCTTCCGTATGGCGCCACTTCATCACCATTACCAAAAGGGAAATATTCATGAAGCAAAGATTGTAGCACGCTTTTGGATTATAGGACTCACATTGGCCGTATTAACCATCATAACCCTTAAACTACGCTAAATGAAAAAGAGGATAGTAGTCATAGGCGGTGGCGAAAGCGGTGTAGGAGCAGCTATTCTGGCTAAGAAGAAAGGGTTTGATGTGTTTCTTTCTGATGGCGGAAGCTTAAAAGAAAAATACAAAACCTTCCTCCAAAAACACAATATTAATTTTGAAGAAGGTGAGCATAACTCTTCAATTATTCTTTCTGCTGATGAAATAATAAAAAGCCCCGGCGTATCTTACGAGGCTGAAATAATTCAATCTGCATTAGCAGAACAAATACCTGTCATTTCAGAAATAGAATTCGCCGGTAGATATACAAATGCCGTCATCATCGGTATAACTGGAACCAATGGGAAAACAACCACAACACATTTAACCCATCATTTATTAAAAAGAGGTGGATTGAACGTTAAGATGGCTGGAAATGTAGGTAATAGTTTTGCCTATGAAGTAGCTACTTCCGAAACAGATATTGATTATTACGTATTAGAATTAAGCAGTTTCCAACTTGATGGCATTGTATCATTTCATCCTCATATAGTCGTGATGACCAATATCACCCCTGATCATTTAGACAGATATAAAGGCAGCTTCCAATCATACATAGATGCCAAATTCAAGATTGCAGAGAGGCAAGAAGAGTCAGATTATTTTATCTATTGCTATGATGATAAAGTAACAAGAGAAGAA
Source organism: Flavobacteriales bacterium (assembly GCA_026936045.1). Classification (GTDB taxonomy): domain Bacteria; phylum Bacteroidota; class Bacteroidia; order CAIKAF01; family CAIKAF01; genus BA4. The sequence continues at coordinate 814 of JAIXKU010000272.1, read as the reverse complement.
GTAGAAAAAAGAAAAATAAAATCTATCGCTCTTTCTTTCTCCATTCAAACATGTGAGAATCAAACCGCATGCGTCCAAAACAACATAATAAGTATTAACCTCAAAAACGACAAAACCGACATGATGATTAACGAGTTGGCTCTACAAGGAAAACACAACCTCTACAATTCTATGGCTGCTGCAATTGTTGCACGCCTTTCAGAGGTAAGTAAGGAAAGCATCCGCGAATCGCTTTCTGATTTTGAAAACATTGAACACCGCATGGAGTTTGTAGCAAAGGTGAAAGGCATTGATTTTATCAATGACTCAAAAGCTACCAATGTAAATTCCGCCTGGTACGCATTAGAATGCATGCACAATCCGGTGATTTGGATTGTAGGAGGTGTGGATAAAGGCAATGATTATTCTATGTTAAAGTCGTTAGTTAAAGACAAGGTAAAAAGCATTATCTGCTTAGGTAAAGACAATAAGAAAATCATAAAATCTTTTGGCGACATCGTCGAAAACATTGTCGAAACAGACAGTATGCTTGATGCGGTAAAGATTGCTTACCGTATCGGTCAGAAGAATGATATTGTTCTGCTTTCACCTGCATGCGCCAGTTTTGACCTTTTTGAAAATTACGAAGAGAGAGGTCGAGAGTTTAAAAGAATCGTTAGAGAATTATAAAAGAAAAAGCCGTGAAGCTCTTACAAGCATATCTGAAAGGTGATCGGGTAATCTGGATTTTGGTCCTGATTATTTCGGTGTACTCGCTGTTGTCGGTATACAGCACTGCAGGTCAGCTTGCCTTCAAATATAAAGGAGGAAACAC
>JAIXKU010000005.1 GCA_026936045.1 Flavobacteriales bacterium | reverse complement strand
CATCAAGATATTGCAATAACTCCGTAATATTGTTATATGCCTTCGCACTGGACTCAACATATTCTTTAGTGCCTTGAATTTGCAACTCATACACTGAATTAAGTGTCGAAAGATTCTTAGACACGCGCTGAAGCTGCTCGCCATAGTTTTGGCCATCAGCATTTGAAATAGCTGTTAAGGAGTCAGATGCTTTAATATATGAATCAGAAAGCTTGCTGACATTTGTTGCAGCAGCTTTGATATTGGTCACAAATTCATTATTAGCTGAACCAGCATCAACAACAGAACCTAAACTGTTCGTACTTTCGCTGAGTTTACGCATACCATCGCCCAAACTTTGGATTAAATCTGTACCGATTTTGGCATCTGATAATAGTTTATCTAATTCCTGAGCAATCGGATCTTTAGCAGGAACTTTCTTCTTTTCTTTCTTCTCAGTTGGTTCGCTACCGGCCAATTCAGGATAGACCAATGCCCAATCCAACTCTTCATGTGGAGGTTCGAATGCCGAGATAGCAAAGATAAAGGCTTCCGTAAGAAGACCAACTGTAATCATAATGTTAGCAATAGGTAAGTGGAGGATTTTTGCCCATGCACCAATGATAACTACTGAGGCGCCCAGACCATACACCATTCCCATAATCTGCTTGCCTGTCTTTGTTTTAAAAAAGAATTTCATGTTGTTGTAAGATTAAAATAGGTTAAGAAATAAGAACACAAGTTGTTAAGGATTAATATATTGAAGCCTTTCGACAAATATATTCATGAAAGATTAATTAAAGTCAGATTTATCACGTCCCATAAAGGTTTGAACACAACGGAAACCAATATAACTCTTGGATGTATCCTGATACTCAAACAAACGGCTATTCACCTGCAAGTAGTAACCGACATCTTTCCAAGAACCGCCACGAATTACCTTACGCTTAAGCACAGGAGGGTCAGACGCTTTGGCATCATATTTAAGATCAGGGTTTAAGTCATGAGAGAAAGAATAACCGGCTTCTTCAAAAGCAACAGATGTCCACTCAGATACATTTCCAGCCATACAATATAAGCCATAGTTATTGGGATTGTACGAGTCAACCGGCAATGTATGGAAACCGCCATCATCAATGTAATTACCACGCATAGGCTTAAAGTTACCCAAGAAACACCCTCTTGAATTACGAATATAAGGGCCTCCCCATGGATATGGACTTAAATCCAGCCCGCCTCGAGCAGCATATTCCCATTCTGCTTCTGTAGGTAAGCGGAAATCATGTACGGGAAAATCACCGTTTGCTTCCAAATAATTATTCATCAATTCTGTTCTCCAATGACAGAACGCATTAGCCTGATGCCAATTCACCCCAACAACTGGATAATTATCATAAGCTGGGTGCCAAAAATACATTTTGGTCATAGGTTCATTATAAGAATATTCAAAATCAGCTATCCATACCAATGTATCCGGATAAATATTCACCATTTCTTTACGGATGAATGTACGGCGATCTTGACGGGTTGGAGAACCTGATGCCGGGCCTGTGTATTGGTTATAATACGTCTTATCATCTTTACCATTGATACCTTTCTCTGACTCATAACGTGTATCACGGTATTTATACTTGGACGCCTCTACCAAATCTATCCACCAATAGGTGTAAATGAGTTTATTGACATCAATCTCACGCTTTCTCATGTAGCGTTGATCTTCAGGATAATACAATTCCTCAAGAGCTTCGCGTTGTTCCTGATCGTCCCATTTAATTTTTGTTTTCCAGTTCAATAATGGGGGATCAATTTCCTCATCATAATCATTCTCAGAGATGAAGAAGCGCTCTTCATCGTAATTTTCACCTAAGATGGCACGAGCTAATGAGTCTCTAACATAGTTTACAAACTGGCGATATTCATTATTTGAAATCTCCGTTTGATCCATATAAAAAGCTTGTACGGAAACTGTTTTGCTGGGTGATAAAAAGGCCTGAGGCACTTCTTGATCACTGTCACCCATGTTATAGCTTCCCATAGGTAAAAAGACCATGCCGTATGGATCAGCCTGATACCATTTCGGGCGGCCTTGAACTCCGATTAACTGGCCGTTGTAGCCCTTGCTGCAACTTCCCAGCAACCAAATTACTCCGGTGATTAGCACTAGTTTTCTCATGTTCTTGTTGTTTTTGGCGAATTTATCTTCTGTATAAACGATAACTCATTTATATTATTT
>JAIXKU010000282.1 GCA_026936045.1 Flavobacteriales bacterium | reverse complement strand
TCAAGTCGTCCTTAACCGTTTTATTCACATTATCAAGCATTTCTGGCATCTGCATGTTGGTAGCTCCTTAAATCGTCGTTGAGGTCTATTCTTTAATTTTGCCCTTTCTAACCCATTCATCGACCTCAGTGATTTTGAATTTATATCGTTTGCCGGCACGATAGACCGGTAGTTTTCCTTTTTTCACCCAAGTACGAACTGTATCTGTACTCAAACTGAGGTGCTCTGCGATGTCCTCAAGGTTAACCCATTTTTCTGGTGCCGCGTTTTCTGGCTCATGATTCACAATACTCACCTCCGTCACTACTCATTGTTCCCAAGGACCCGTAAAGCTTTATGTGTGGCGAACGTTATTCCTGCTTTACCGCAAAGCTTCAAGCAGATTCACTTTATCGCCCAGTGTTTCGTTCGTTATTGAAGAAGGCGGTTTTTTCAAGCGCTAGCTCAAATTGTGCTTCATTTAATTTTTTGTGGTACTTCTGAATACTTTGAAAGTACACCCTCAACCGTTGTCTGAATTTTCAGATCATAACCACTCCGAAATTGCCATATGATCGACACGGTTCTTCCATACATGATTTTCACTTGCAAAGAGGGTCGGAAACGTTTTACCCGCAATGGCATCAGCACCTATGCTGAGAACTGCTCCTTTATCTCATTAGACGTGCTTTCTCAATGCTTCTTTCTGCACAATGAAATGGTCGCCTGAAAATCTTCTTCACCAATTACGAATAAATTATAAATATCAAGATTCAGAAACGGTGGCATTCCGCGCGTTTCCCGTCCTATGAGCTGACATCGGCAGTATAATATTGATAACCTGGTTAACATTATTAGCGTGTGCTATCTGCGTATTTTTCTCGCCGGTCTGTGTAAATACAGCCTGTCCATTTGCAGCAGGTAGAATTTTGGAGTTGGTTAGCGGATAATCATTGCTCATATGATGTGCCCTTTCAGCTATTATTTATCGTCAGTGTATCGACGTTACCAATTTGGACATTGTTGTTTCCGCTTTGATTAAAGATGAATGGAAGATTTATTGTTTGCTGAGTTGTCTCTTTGATATTGGGACTTGAATTATTCTCCAATATTGGACCATCGAACTCTCCCATTTGCTCTTCGTCTGTAGTTTCAACTTCGATACATGGTGCAGGTGCTTTATAGACATATACACACATGGGTTTTGTGATTCTTTCACCTAGTGTAGACGTATATAGTCTTTCAGCACCGCCTCTTGGAGGGCACCAATCATCATATGTTTCTCGACCCACCGTATTGTCTTTTCTGTAAAGAAGCACGAAATGCCAAATGCCAAGTAGAAACGGCTGCAAACAGAATTCAGATGCGATAATCAGTTCGGACTTCGTTACTGCCTTACCGTCTTCTCTTATATAGAAAAGCTGGTCATTCATAATCGAATCATCAATGTTGATTAGCTCGATGAGTGCTCTCACAAGGCGCTCGTCTTTTTTTGTGCTTCCGCCAGTATCGATGAAACCATCGATAAATGCCAACATGGCTGTAAGAGCCTTCCGATAATCAGTTTTCACTCTGATGTCAAAGGTCGTCCTTGCATCAACATCACCAAATGGGAAATATGTGCCGCCAGTATTCTTACAGGTCTTAAAATTAAAGACGTTGCTCTTTATGGTTTTCATCATTGATTCTTGTGGATCCAGCATGTCCGGCACCACGCCTGGCTAAAGTAATATGTTTCGTCTCCTGATAAGCCATCCGTCGTATCATATAGTGCTCTCTTACCCCATTCGCGTTTTCTTGTTTGTAGAGCAGGGTGAAGAAGAAGTCTCTTGATTTACGAATTTTTCATTGATTGCCCCCTGGAAAATATCAACTCAACCAACTCTACCAACTAAGGCAAGCTAACTAAGCTAACTATTGGATGCCCTTGTGAGCAATCGCAGGGGCATTTTCAAGCCTTGTGTGTGCAGGTTTAGCGGCAAACGCATCCCCTACTAAACCATACTAAATCATTATAGCACATATTAACCAGAAAACCTCGAAATAAACGCGAAGCTGATCTTAGCCCCAAGGGTTCCCTCCTGCGATCGCTCACAAAAACGCAAAACACAGGAGGAAATCATATGAAAAATCAAGAGAACCATGCCCTAGACCGCGAGTACAAGATCTACATCCCCAGCACCCATCAATTCGTTCCAGTCACCAAAGAGGTCTACTACGACTACTATCGCCCG
>JAIXKU010000080.1 GCA_026936045.1 Flavobacteriales bacterium | reverse complement strand
TTGGTATTTGTTTTTTTTTAAAAATATACTCTAAATTTGTAATCATAGTTGATATCCTTTAAAAGCTGCTAAATTAAACGATTAAATATGACGAGAAACTCTACTTACAACACACCTGAAGAAAGCATCTTTGATTCTTCAATTTTCTTATCGCCGCGAAAGAAATCGCCTGAAGATGATAATGACGAAGATGATTTTGAAGATGAAGATGATGAATATTATGCAGATGATGATGACGATATGTCTGCAGACGATGATGATGATTTCTTTGAAGAATCAGAATTTGAAGATTTTGATTCCTTTGATGAAGACGAAGAAGATGAAGATTTATATTAATGCATAAGCATTAAACCTGTATGGGTAAGTAATGCCCGTTTCTTCCTCTTTCTACGCCATATACTACCACATGAACCTCGCCCAATACTTAGATGACATTTTTCGTATTAGCTCTGATGAAGAATTTGAGTTACTATCGTTATATGCATTTCATCATCAGATAAAACATAATACTGTTTACAGAACATATGTAAACGCATTGAATATTGACATACCGAGGATAAGTTCTGTTTCTGATATCCCGTTTCTTCCTGTTTCCTTTTTCAAGCAGCATGCTGTTCTTTCTTCTGATGCGCCCGTTCAGAAAATCTTTCGCAGCTCGGGCACTACCGGTACTGAAAGATCAAGTCATCATATCACAGATCTATTATTATACAATCAGAGTATAAATAAAGGGTTTGCGCATGCTTTTGGGCCCGTATCAGATTATGCTTTTCTCTGCGTTCTGCCTTCATACACCGAACGTGATGATGCGTCTTTAGCATACATGGCACAACATTTAATCAATCAAAGTCGTTATGCCTGCAGTCATTTCCATTCGATAAATGATAAGGCGCTTCCTCAGAAAATACAAAAAAATGAGAAAGATCAGATTCCTACAATAATTCTCGGTGTGACGTTTGCATTATTAGACCTAGCAGAATTATATTCTATGCCATTAAAATCAGTTTTCATTATCGAAACCGGCGGTATGAAAGGGAGAAGAAAAGAAATGATTCGCGAAGAAGTGCATGCCATTCTCAAAGACGCTTTTCATCTGACTACGATATGTTCTGAATACGGCATGACAGAGTTATTAAGTCAGGCCTATATGACGAATGGGGAATACTTTGTTTCACCGCCTTGGATGCAAATCAGAATAAGAGAAATCCGAGATCCATTTATATACTGCAACTACAATCAGTCCGGCGGAGTCAATATTATTGATCTTGCCAATATTAACAGTTGTTGCTTTATAGAAACCGAGGATTTAGGTATTGCTTATTCTCCTCATAGCTTTAACATCATAGGAAGAATAGATGCATCTGAACAACGTGGATGCAATCTTATGATTAGCTGATTACGGCGGTGTTATATGTGTTGCTAGGTATGCAAGAGTAGCAGCTCCCAATATCAAAGCATTCTCATCGGGATTAAATGTGGATGTATGAACCGGTGACTTTGGATTACCTGTTCCCAAACGAAAGAAACAACCCGGTATTTGTTGAGTGTAATAGGCAAAATCTTCTGATGTCATTCGAATATCCAAATCATGTACTTTTTCTTTACCAACAAGAGATACAGCCAAATCTTGGCAATTTTTAGTGAGCATACTGTGATTTATCAATACAGGGTATCCTTTCTTAATATGTACATCACATTTCAGTCCTGTATCCAAGTATGTTTTTTCTGCCAATCCTCTTATTAATTGATGCGCCTCTTGTCGCCATGATTCATCTAATGATCGAAACGTACCTTCCAATCTCACTGTGTCTGGGATGACGTTAGTTGTTCCTATAGCTTCCACTTTCCCGATCCCCAATACAGATAAAGCATTTTTCAAAGCTCCTTGTTTAGGAATATCATGCAAAGCCAATATCAGACGCGATGCACCTACTACCGGATCATGTATAAGATGAGGGAGGGCAGCGTGCCCGCCTTTCCCTCTGATTGTAATATGAAGTTCATCACTTGAAGCCATGTATGCCCCCTGTCTAAACCCTAGATCTCCGGCAGGTAACTCCGGAAAAACATGCAATCCGATAATTGCATTTAAGCCTTTCAATGCACCTGCTTCAATCATCATACTTGCTCCACCCGGTAACTTTTCTTCTCCAGGTTGAAATAATAAGCGAACATGATAAAGCCGTTCAATAGAAGACAAGATCAATGCTGCACCCATAAGACAGGCCATGTGCATATCA
>JAIXKU010000166.1 GCA_026936045.1 Flavobacteriales bacterium | reverse complement strand
GAAGAAGACATAATGGCATTTATTTAGTTTTGTTTGTTTAATTTAATATATCAAGTTATGAAGAAAAAAGCAGGTTTATGGATGTTGGGTTTATTAACCCTTTCTCTAGCGGTAAACGCTCAAAAAGGAGATGACAAAAGAGAAGAGATAAAGAAAGAAAAACGTGAATTTATCAATCAGTACTGCGGATTTACCGATGCGGAAGCCGAGAAGTTCTGGAAGGTGGAAGATGATATGAATAAGCGTTTGAATGAGATGCGAACTGCCTCACGCAAGGAATTAAAATCCCTCAAAGAAAAAGGCCTTGATAATTTGGGTGACGATGAATTAAAGAGAGCGATGGAGAATAGAAAGAACGTGGAACAAAAGATGCTTGACATACGCTGGGAATATCATCAAAAGCTGATGGATATTGTAGGCGTAAAAAAGATAGCCAAGTATTACGACGGCGAGCGAGAGTTTAGAAAAAAACTCATTGGGGAGCTAAAAGATAAGCAGAAAGAACAGGATGATGAATAATAATCCTAAAAGCAAGAAAGGCGCTCTTGAGAGCGCCTTTCTTTTTGTATTGATGTCAGAAATATTATCTCTTAACATTCAACTTACCGCGATTAACCACTTTATGATCAGGGGTAACCATTTCGTAAGCATACATTCCAGTTGCAAGCACCGGGAGTTGAATAGGCTGATTTGATTGAATCATTGTAGCAAATACTACTCTGCCTTGCAAATCCATCAGTCGGAAGATATGTTGAGATAGATCTGATTCAGATTGAATATAAATCAATCCTTCTGTAGGATTAGGATAGATATTTAATGAAATAAGCGTTTGCTCTTCCACGCCAATACCGATTTGAGACGCATCACTCTTGAATCGGGCGCTGATGGGTGCGTCGTTATAATTAACATCAATAGCGCAAAGGCTGAACTTCTCATTATTGGCATACCAGTTATAAATACGAGATGTATCTTGCATCACACCTGACAAGTTAGGATTCATTAACTGAAGCAGGAAGTCAGGCGCTAAGCTCCAACCTGCCGGAATATTAATGAAAGGTGGGCAGAGAATAGCACTTGGTGCATAGATGAATATCGAATCAAGTGTTATTTCTGTATTCTTTGATCTTAGCACACTTGGGAAAGTGGCTGTTGGTAATTGTAATGAACCGGAAGCGTCAAATTCTACAGTCATATCCGTATATCTAACCACTTTAGCAGAGTCAATAGTGATTTGACAGGAAATCACATTGGTATCCACTCCCAAGTAACTGGATGCACTAAAATAAGACTGTGTTGAGAAGGTCGTGCCTAAAGAAGCCGGAAACTCCAAATACTTAACGGATGGTGTATAGTGTACATTAGATGCAACCGGACCAAACGCTAAATAAAATCCCAAATTATAGATAGCGGAAGCCGATTTGTCGAAAAAGAAAATGCCTTCATCAGACGCTATTGCCAAATTAGCCGTAGGATATTCTGAACCGTTAGGTAAAGAAGAAGGAGACAAAAAGTACAACGTATCTAAACTTTCCGTGTTAAGAGTAGAGAAGTTCCAAGTTTGTCCTGATCCGGCATTGCCAACAAGCACACCGGGAGTCTGGTCTTTTCCTAGATATACTTGATCGCCTACGTTACCGAAATCCGATGAAGTTAGAGTTTGGGCAAAAGCTATCGGTGTAAAAGCCAATGATAAGCAAAATGCGTAAATGTATTTTTTCATATTAATAAGTTTAATGACTAACAAATATACAAAATATCTTAAGAATATAAAACAAATATTATGTGCGAGAGAGTGTTTAAATCTGTTATTTTCTTTCTAGCAGAACAATGTTTTCCACGTGTTGAGTATGCGGGAACATATCAACCGGCTGAACCGCTGTTATTGTATATGTGTCTGTCATCATAGCTAAATCCCGCGCCTGAGTAGCGGGATTACAACTCACATATACAATGCGTGAAGCTTCGGAATTAATAAGCATTTCTACCACATCGCTGTGCATCCCGGCTCGTGGCGGATCAGTAATAATAACATCCGGACGACCGTGCTTCTCAAAAAGCGTGGCATTAAAGATATCTTTCATATCGCCGGCATAAAAGGAGGTATTGGTTATCTGATTTATCTCTGCATTTTGGCGGGCGTCATCAATGGCGTCCTGTACATATTCAATGCCTACAACATGGTGTGCCTGCTTGGCCAAAAAGCAAGCAATGGTACCTGTGCCGGTATATAAATCATACACTGTTTCGTACGGTTGGATTTGAGCCAGCTGACGAACAGCTCGATACAACGCTTCAGCCTGTAATGTATTGGTTTGAAAGAAAGATTTCGGGCGTATCTGAAACCGTAAATTATCCAATGTTTCAGTCAATATCGACTGGCCTTTGAACAGATGTACCGGCAGATCATGTATCGCGTCATTCTTCTTGGTATTCAGCACATACTGCAAAGAGACAATTTGCGGAAATGTATCCGATAATGCATTGAGTAATTCTAATGCCGCATCCACCTTATCGGCGGCGATTACCAAGATAACCATCCATTCATCTAAGCGGTTGTTGCGAAAGATGATATTACGCAGAAGACCGCGCTGCTCTCTGATATCAAAAAACGAGAGTTGATAATCCATCGCATATTGCCGTACGAAATTTCGTATCTGATTAGATCGGTTGGGTTGCAAATAACATTGTTTAATATCCAGAATCTTATCAAAGCGTCCGGGTATGTGAAAGCCCAGGGCAGGCCCTTGCGGTGCGTCTAAATCCGTAAGCCATTTTTTATGGCTAAATGAAAATTCCAATTTGTTGCGATACTGTTCTGTTGCGAATGAGGCCAAAATGGGTAATACCGGTGGAAGAGTAAGCTTGCCAACATGGGTTAATTGGGTCATCACTTGTTTTTGTTTGAAAGCCAGTTGTTCGGCATACTGTACATTTTGCCATTTGCAACCGCCGCAAACGCTAAAATGCGTACAAAACGCTTCTTGTCGTTTACCAGACGGTTGAATAAGTCTTGCCAGACTGGCTTCGGCGTAGTTTTTTTTCTCTTTATAGATTTCGATATCGGCCACATCGCCTGGTACGGCGTTTTTTACAAATATGACTTTCCCTTCGTGTTTAGCGATAGAAACACCTTCCGCTGCAAAATCCTCAATCTGAACAGAAGATATGATATATGGTTTTTTTTTCATCATCAGGGGGCAAACCTACGGAAAATTTCGGCTAAGAAACAAGCGGATAGACAGAGAGTATATACTTTATATCCTCTCATTAATGATGGTATTACAGACCTAACAGTTATCACGGATTTCATGCGCCAGGGATAGGAGCGACATCCTTAATTATGAAGCAAAAGATACAGCAGACAGTCTAGCACCCCACGTCTGCAAGCGAGGGACTGGTGCCCTGAAACAATTTATCATCTTACGAATAAGCATAGTTGTTGATGCAAGACTTGGCTCAAACTTATATCTTTGCGTTATGTATAAATTGATTCGATTTTTTCTGTTTTTATTTTCGGCTGAGACGGCTCATCGTTTGGTTTTCTCCCTATTAGGGATTTACGAGAAGTTACCCTTTTTGCAAACGCTTTTACACCGGCGATACAGCCGCACCTTGCCGGTAGATGGTGTTCGTTTGTGGGGATTGGATTTCCCGAATCGTGTGGGATTGGCGGCAGGACTTGACAAGGATGCCAAATGTGTTAATGTGTTGGGATCTTTGGGTTTTGGGTTTGTGGAAGTGGGTACGCTGACACCGCAACCGCAACCCGGTAATCCACGTCCCCGCCTGTTCAGGCTACCTATGGATAACGCCTTGATTAATCGTATGGGATTTAACAATGAAGGTGGTGAGGCGGCTGCCAAACGATTAATGCGACGCAAGAACAGACAAGTCATTGTGGGGGTGAACATCGGGAAAAACAAAGAAACGTCGAATACCGAAGCAGTGAATGATTATCTGCAAGCCTTTGAGCAATTATATGATGCGGGTGATTATTTTGTGGTGAATGTGAGTTCACCTAATACACCGGGTCTGAGAGATTTACAGGGGAAAGAGCCTTTGTTGAAACTCCTGCAAGCACTGCAAGAGAAGAACTATTCCATGCCTGTACGCAAGCCTTTGTTATTGAAAATTGCACCTGATTTATCGGAAGGTGATCTGGATGATATTGTGGATATATGCCTTGAGAGTACGCTGGACGGGATCATTGCCACCAACACCACGCTAAGTCGTAGCTCGCTGAGAACGCCGGCAACGAAGATTGAAAAAATAGGTAATGGCGGATTGAGCGGCAAGCCATTGACCGATCGCTCTACCGCAGTGATTCGCTATCTGAGTCAGAAGCTGAATGGGCAGATACCTATTATCGGTGTGGGTGGTATCTTCACAGCGGAAGATGCCAGACAGAAGTTAGAGGCTGGCGCCAGTTTGGTGCAGGTGTACACCGGGTTTATTTATGAAGGGCCTGGTCTGATAGGTCGTATTGTTAAAGGCATACGATAAAGCCGTCTGTTTTTTGTATCTTTGCAGGCGAAAAGCAGAACAATCAACCACCGTATTTGTTTCTCTTTACACAATCGTTTATCATGTCTGAATCAGAACAAAAAACAGCAGACCAAGCTAATGAATTTGGCAAGCTACGTAAGCCTGACTGGTTGCGGGTGAAGTTGCCCACCGGCGAGTCGTACAGGAATGTGCGCGAAGTGGTTTCCGGTCATAAATTACATACTATTTGCCAGAGCGGGAACTGTCCAAACATGGGCGAATGTTGGGGTGCCGGCACCGCTACATTTCTTATTTTGGGAAATATCTGTACACGCTCTTGTGGCTTTTGCGCGGTAGCTACCGGTCGTCCCCTCCCTCCCGATCCTGTGGAGCCGTTTCGCGTAGCCCAGTCCATACAGATGATGAAGCTCAAACATGCCGTCATCACGTCTGTTGACAGAGATGATTTGAAAGACGGCGGCAGTGAGATATGGGTACAAACCATCCGTCAAATACGCCGTTTAAATCCCGGTATTACCATGGAAACATTGATTCCGGATTTCCAGGGAAAATGGGAAAACCTTCAACACATCATTGACGAAAAACCAGAAGTGGTATCACATAACTTAGAGACTGTGAGACGGCTAACGAAGCTTGTGCGTGTACAAGCCAAATATGACCGAAGCTTAGAAGTACTTCAGCATTTAAGCAGCCAGGGTATCAAAACCAAGTCAGGCATTATGGTGGGATTGGGCGAAACGGAAGAAGAGGTGATTGAGACGTTGGATGACATGGAAAATGCCGGTGTGACGATATGTACCATTGGGCAATATCTGCAACCATCGGTCAAGCATCTACCTGTTGCCGAATATGTCACACCGGCGCAATTTGCACGTTATCGAGAAGCAGCTGAGGCAAGAGGATTCCGACATGTGGAGAGCGGGCCGTTGGTACGGTCGTCCTATCATGCCGAGCGGCATGTATTATAATGTGCTAATGCTTCATTCTGTTATGCATAAATGCATTGAAGGATTTGAGCTTATTCACGTTGATCCAATCAACACCGGCATCTAACAAGGTTGTCCAAACCTTCTTATTATTAGGCGCAGCATAAAACCGAATTTGTTTTTGTTGAGCATGTGCTAAAGCAACCAAACTATCCAACTTATTTTTTTCTGCTATAGGTTGTGTACCCATGCCGCGCCACTTAAAATATTTGCGATAAGGGCTGCTCACTCTTTTAACTAAATGATGACTGAGATTGCTATCCAATCCTTTTTCGATAGACAAATCGGCAGTAGCCCATCTTTCTTTTTCTTCTTTTAACAGGGCAAGCGGGCAATGACCGCTGAGATTAATTTCTAAAGCGCCTGATATAACGCTATCGTTACGATAGGTAGTGAGTAAATCTTTATACGGCGTTAAAGCCTGCTTCAGCAAATCGTAGGTGGTTTCGCCATCCTGTTTTATATCAATCATTAACACAACAGGATCCGGATAGCCGGCATAAACCTGTCCGCCATTTTCTTTAATGATATCGTTGAGAGGTTCTAAATACAGCTCAGTTAATGTGGGCTTGAGCACCAAAAAAAAATTCACATGTGAGACCTTCAATCGGCCGCCTTTGGCAAACACATCTGCCTCTAAACTTAAAAAGCCATTCTCCAATGCCCGAAAAAGCGGTTCGTCATGTTCATAATCATTATGTGCATGGCTATGCGGAAGAGGCTGTGCATACAAATCATTAAATAGTAAAACGTACATGCCGATAAGCCAGCAGAGCATTTTCAAAAACGTATCTATCTTATAATGTTGCATGGCAGCCGCTTTTTACTTGTGAAGCTATTATCTGATGATACATTCAGATTGGGTTTTAATAATGAAGTAAAATGCGGAATGTTGTACCCACACCCGGTTCGCTGCTTTTCACAAATATTTTTCCTTTATGGTAATTTTCTATGATACGCTTGGTAAGAGAAAGTCCCAGCCCCCACCCTCTTTTTTTGGTGGTATAGCCGGGGCGAAAAATCGTTTTTGTCATATTCTTGGCTAGCCCTTTTCCGGTATCTGTTACATCGATAGCGACATATTTCCCCATATCGCTCACTTCAATGCTTATGCTTCCGGTGCCTTGAATGGCATCAATAGCATTACGAATGAGATTTTCCATCACCCATTCAAACAAGGGTTTACTGAGAGGGATGGTTTCATTGGGCGACAAATGATACTGATACATGTATTCAATTTTTGAGCTGGTGCGTTTGCGCATATAATCTATAAAGGCTGAGAGGATATGATCGAGATTTTCTTCATATAGTTCGGGCATCGAGCCAACTTTTGAGAATCGTTCGGCTACGACCTGTAAGCGCTCAACATCTTTTTCTATTTCAGACGTAATGCCCGAATCCACACCTCTGTCTTTGAGAATCTCTGTCCACCCCATCAGTGACGTAAGCGGTGTACCCAGCTGATGCGCTGTTTCCTTGCTCATCCCGACCCATACCTGATTTTGCTCATTCCGTCGTGCGATACTGAACAGCAAATAAGAAACTAATAAGAAGCCGGTAGTGATGGAAATAAAAATAAGAGGAAAATATTTTAGCAACCGAATCACATTGGAATCAAGGTAATAAATATAATTCTTCTTCCTTTTGGTGAGTTCAATCTCTAAACTGTTGTACCCTTGCATGGCAGCGATAATATGTGCCGGGTCGTCGTTTTCTTTGAATCCCAGTTCATCCAGATTGCCATAACTGATGATACTGTCCTGTTTCTCGTTGGTAATGATGACCGGCACTGATGCCGAGTTGATAACTGTTTCGGAGATAAAACTCTGCACTAGATTATCAATGGTGTTTTTCAGTTCGCGGAAGATATACGAATCGTCGTAATACAAGTATTGCTTCATGGTTCGTCTCAGTACTTTATAAGAGACGTCAATCGGTTTGTTACGTTGTTTAAATGTCTGTAGTTGTTCTTTGAGCCAGGCAGTATCATTTTCGCGATGCGACGGAAAGTTATTATAAAACAGGATTTCGTCTTTATCATTGGTAATAATGACGGGAATGGTGGTGTTGTTGGAGAGAATGCGTGTCGGGAAGTAGATATCGCCGTCACCTTCGTATTCGGCAATAAACTTATTCGCTTCTGCCCATAAACTGATATTTTTTCTGTCCTCAGCTTCAAAAATTCTGAATATGCTGTCGGTTTTGTTTACCAGCACGGCTCTGTTTTGGACGGCTTGCGCCCATAATGCCATCTTTTCTTTTTCTTCGCGTGCAATACGTTCTACCAGCAATTGAGAGTAAACCAACATGGATGCCACAATAACAGCAGCTGCTATGCCCAGCCATAGCTTCCATCGTTTTTTATTCTGATAGATCTTCAAAGTAATAAAACAGAGGCTAAATATACATGATTTAGGTCGAACCTGAATCAAAAGGCCGATTGTGAAAAAAGCTGTGTATAGTTTTTTTGATTTTAGCACGTATCGCCCGATAATATCCTGAAATTTGCATTATGGGAAGACGAGCAGACAATAATACCCGACAGCGCCTGCGTATGGCTTATATCATATCGGTAGCCAGTATTGCCATGGTATTATTTGTATTGGGCTTGATAGGTTTGGTTATGATTTCATCCGGTGAAATATCGGATTATGTGAAAGAAAATCTAAAGCTGCAAATTGGTCTGAGCATGAATGCTACGGACGAGGATGCCGAAGACCTGCGAGCTCAGCTGCAACTGCAACCCTATGTAAAGGAAGCCCATCTGATTACCCCTGATGACGCATTGGAAGAATTTAAAAGCACCTGGGATGAAGATCCGATAGAGGTTCTAGGGTTTAACCCATTAGGCTATACCATTGAACTGTCTTTACAAGCAGAATATGCCACTTTGGATAGCATACGGCATATCGAAGCAGTTATTATGCAAGACTACGGCGACCATATCCGCGGTATCAGCAAGGATGAGAACCTGATACATGAGGTGAACACCAATGCCCGTAAGATACAGCTTATCCTTATGGCCGTTTGCTTTGTGCTGTCGCTGATTATGATAGCGCTGATCAATAACACCATTCGCTTGGCTATTTATGCCAAACGTTTTACCATAAAAACGATGCAGCTTGTCGGCGCTACCGCTCATTTTATCCGACGTCCGTTTTTGATAAGCGGATTTGTGCAAGGACTGATTGCCGGCATATTGGCTATTATCGCGCTTTGGATTATGATATTCTTTGTATCCAATCGGTTCTTAAGCGGCGTAACCTTTACCGAACCGGGCATGATTGGTTTGCTGATGGGCGGTATTATCTTGGCAGGGTTGTTCATCAGCTTTATCAGTACCTATTTTGCCGTACATAAGTTCTTGAATGTACGAGTAGAAGAATTGTATTAGTAGCTCATTAATTATTGTATTTTTGTTTAACACAAAGAGGCTTTGTACTTTTTCAGATGTTCTCCCGTTTACTAATTTATGAGCAAGATAGACATACAGGATGTAAATCGGTTTGCCAATTTTGAATTATTGGCACGGCAGGTGGTAGAAGGGTTTATTACCGGTTTACATCGCAGTCCGTTTCATGGTTTCTCTGTTGAATTTGCTGAGCATCGCCAATACAATACCGGCGAATCCACACGTTATATCGACTGGAAATTATATGCCCGTACCGAAAAGCTGTTTGTCAAACGCTTTGAGGAAGAAACGAATTTGCGCTGTCATATTCTCTTAGACTGTTCATCCTCCATGTATTTCCCAACGCATGACAATCGGCCTGTGGGATTAAAAAATAAAATTTCCTTTTCGGCTTTGGCAGCAGCTGCACTGATTGAGTTGATGCGCAGACAGCGCGACGCGTTCGGTCTTACTGCTTTTTCGAATACGATTGATTTGCATACGCCTGCTAAATCCAGTGTGGTACACCAAAAACATCTGTATCATCAGTTGGAGCGCTTATCACAGGATGCTTTGGCTACAGAAAAAAAAGTGTCCGACACCGCTCCTTTGATTCATCAGATAGCCGAAATGATTCACCGACATTCGTTGGTTGTCATCTTCAGTGATATGTTTCAGCCCACAGCCCACAGCGCAGCATCTTTAGACGAGATTTTTTCCTCATTGCAACATATGTTGTATAACCGGCATGAGATACTTTTATTTCATGTGACTGATAAAAAGCATGAGATGGATTTTGCGTTTGAAGACCGTCCCTATCGTTTTGTGGATTTAGAAACCAACGAAGAGGTGAAGCTCCACCCTTCCGAAATACGCGAAGGTTATAAGGAAGCCCTCTCAAACTTTGAGAAAAACTTACGCTTAAAATGCGCCCAATACCGCATCAGCTTTGTGGAAGCCGATATCAACCAAGGGTTTGAGACCGTCTTATGGAACTTCTTAGTAAAAAGAAGCAAGCAGTATTAATGCAGGCCGTCAACCTTTTCTTATTTTCTTTGTTGTTTGTCTTAGAGCCGTTTAGAAAACGGTATTTATTTTATTATTAAAATACTTAAAAAAACTATTATGATTGAGATTGGCAAACCCGCACCTCTGTTTTCCTTGTACAACACTGAGAAGCAGCTTGTATCTTTAGAATCGCTGCGCGGTAAGAATGTTTTGATTCATTTCTTCCCGATGGCATTCACCGGTGTATGTACGGCACAGCTTTGTAATGCCCGCGACAATATGGAAATTTATACCAAACTACATTGCACCGTATTGGGTATTTCCGTTGACTCGCTTTTTACGCTTGGCGTATATAAGAAGCAAGAGAATTACAGCTTTGATTTGCTCAGTGATTTTAATAAAACCACCATTCAGGATTATGGCTTGTACTATCCGGATTTTGTTTTCGGCATGAAAGGTGTGAGTAACCGAGCAGCTGTTTTGATTGACA
Organism: Flavobacteriales bacterium; assembly: GCA_026936045.1. GTDB lineage: Bacteria > Bacteroidota > Bacteroidia > CAIKAF01 > CAIKAF01 > BA4. The sequence goes on along the minus strand of JAIXKU010000166.1, from coordinate 4,667 downwards.
AAGAAGGGATTGTACGTTATTTTGAAGTAACACCTACCATCGGCGATCAGCCTAATTATAATGCCATCACGGATGCGTTGGCGAAATTAGCTTAAGCCTTTAGCAATAATTCCATCACCTGTATGGCGGCGTGTGGAATATGTGTGCCGGGGCCAAATACAGCGGCGACTCCTTTGTCAAAAAGGAGATCGTAATCCTGTGGCGGTATCACGCCGCCCACAATAACAAGAATGTCTTCGCGCTCTAATTTTTTAAGTTCGTCTATCAGTTGCGGCACAAGGGTTTTATGTCCTGCTGCCAATGATGAGACACCCACCACATGCACATCATTTTCAATGGCCATGTACGCCACCTCTTCGGGTGTTTGAAAGAGCGGGCCGACATCCACATCAAAACCGATATCGGCAAACGCCGTGGCGATGACTTTCGCGCCGCGATCATGTCCGTCCTGGCCCATCTTGGCAACCAATATGCGTGGGCGACGTCCTTTTTTAGCTGCAAAATCTTTACTCAGGTTCACAGCCTGTACAAATGAATCATCCATACGTATTTCGTTTGAATACACACCTGAAATAGTTTGTATATGGGCTTTATATCTGCCAAACACTTTCTCCATGGCCTCGCTGATTTCGCCGAGTGTAGCTCGAACACGTGCAGCTTCTACAGCCTTTTCAAGCAAATTTTCATGATTGTTCTTACATGCATCAGTAAGGGCATGCAACGCCTCTTTTACAGCCTTCTCATCACGGCCTGCTTTGAGATCTTTAAGCTGTTGGATTTGTTGACGACGCACTTTTTCATTATCTACCTCCAGCAGATCCAGGCGTAGCTCATCCGTGGGTTGATAAATATTTACACCCATGATTTTTTCCAAGCCGGCATCTATACGTGCTTGTTTTCGAGCTGCCGCTTCTTCAATACGCAATTTAGGTAACCCGTTCTCAATAGCTTTAGCCATACCACCCAGCAATTCAATTTCCTGAATATGCTGTTTTGTTTTTTCTATCAACTGACCGGTCAGATATTCCACATAATACGAACCGGCCCAAGGGTCAACCGTGCGGGTAACACCTGTTTCGTCGGCTATCAGTAATTGGGTGTTGCGGGCGATTCGAGCAGAAAAATCGGTCGGTAAAGCAATCGCTTCATCCAATGAGTTGGTATGAAGCGATTGTGTTCCGCCCAGCACAGAAGCCATTGCTTCCACACATGTACGAGTAATATTATTGAACGGATCTTGCGCTGTGAGGCTGTAGCCTGATGTTTGACAATGCGTACGAAGTATGAGTGAGCGTGTATCGCACGGGGCGAACGGTTTAACTAATGAAGCCCATATATATCTTGCAGCACGCAGCTTGGCAATCTCCATAAAATGATTCATGCCTGTAGCAAAGAAGAACGATAAGCGCGGGGCAAACGCATCAATCGAGAGGCCGGCTTTCAGCCCTGTTCGGATATATTCCAATCCATCTGCCAATGTATAAGCCAATTCCAAATCAGCGGGAGCACCCGCTTCGTGCATATGATAACCTGAGATGCTGATGGAGTTGAACTTGGACATACGGCTTGACGTAAAGGCAAAAATATCGGCAATGATGCGCATGGACGGAGCCGGTGGATAGATATAGGTGTTGCGCACCATAAACTCTTTTAGAATGTCATTTTGAATAGTGCCGCTTAGTTTTTCGGGAGCGACTCCTTGTTCTTCTGCCGCTACGATATAAAACGCCATGATGGGAATAACCGCGCCGTTCATGGTCATAGAAACAGATATCTGATCCAACGGAATTTGATCAAACAAGCGTTTCATGTCTTCCACGCTATCAATGGCGACACCGGCCTTGCCCACATCACCGGCTACACGCGGATGATCCGAATCATAGCCCCGATGCGTAGGCAAATCAAACGCCACGGAAAGACCTTTCTGCCCGGCCGCCAAATTACGTCTGTAAAACGCATTCGATTCTTCCGCCGTGCTAAACCCTGCATACTGCCTTATGGTCCATGGCTTGCGCACGTACATGGTATGATACGGGCCGCGCAAAAATGGTGCTATGCCAGAAAGATGCGACACATGCGGCATCGCGGCATTGTCGTCCGAATTATATCTGTTCTTAATTGCAATTCCTTCTGCCGACTGAAAAACAGAATATACAGCGTCTTTATTTTCAGCCTGGGTTTTTGTATGTATTTTATGAAAATCGGGCTTCATTGCGTATTCGCATTTTAGTTCTCTGACGATTCTGTTTTCATTCGTACCTCATCCAATTTCTGAGAGAGGCGTTCAGCGGTAAGCGGTGTAAAGTCTGCTTCGGGATGCAGAAAAATATTAGCATGCGCTTGGGAGATCTTTCTGCTAATCTTTTCCTCTTTGAGCGGGTATTTATTGGTTCCGACCATGATTCTTTTCATTTGGCGAAATGCCTCTTTCTCTTTCTCATCCTGAGCCGTCACCATCTTTTGTATCGCACCTTTTATCATCGCCTGTTCAAATCCACCCATCGCTTCGAGATCTAAGAAAAGTTGCCAGCTTTTCTCTGTCAGCTGGTTGGTGAGTTCGTTGATATAGTATGCACCGGCAGCCGGATCTTGCACCATATCAACGTATGCTTCATGACGGATTATCCAGGGAATATTTCGTGCCAAACGCAGGGCCTGCTCATCGGGCAAGCCCCATGTTTCAGTATAAGGACGTACACAAAGTGCATCACATCCGCCAATCAACACTGATAACGCCTCGGTGGATGCACGCAGTAAATTGGTATGAATATCATACATAGACTTATTGCGCATCAAGGTCATCGCCATAATGGGCACGGGTGCTATTTCTTCTGACCATGCCGTCAGCAAGCGATGAGTTAGAATGCGAGCAGTTCTGAACTTAGCCATTTCCATAAAATAATCAGAGCCCACACCCAAGACCATCTGCATACGAGCTGCCACATCCTGCGGGCTGTAGCCCCAATCAGTGAACCAATCGAGATATGTCGCCATTTCAGACAATCCTAACGCCAGCTCCTGCACTAGATTGGCGCCGGCTTCACGGTGGTGATACGGCAAAGCATGTAAGAAGCGATAGCCGGGTAGATCTGCCTGTACACTATCAAAAGTTGTACGATAGAACCGCTCGGCACGCTGTGGCGAGTAATCGTTATGCCCCATTTGTAAGGCCATGGACAAAGGAGCAAACCAAACCGCACCGGTCCTGTTTTTTTCGGGAATAGCATGCTGCTTATAATGCGTAATGAGTTGAAAAATAACGGATGGATTTGATTCGCCAAAATCAAACGCCAGGTTTAGCCTTGCCAGCGGTAAATCCTTCATCAGGGTCTGCCAGTCATTTTCATCAGGTAAGGTGGCAGCGGTAATCCATATGGCGTCCGCACCTTGTGTTATACCTTCGCGGATTGTTTGGTTTGCCAAGACAGGATTATCAGCATAAGCCGGTTGATAGAGTGTTGCAGATTTCAGATTGGCTGGTATGGGCACATTGATCTCTTGCTCAGAAGCAAAATACATGGGTTGCACAAGGATATTTTCCGCTGTGGGAGTCAAGAGCGACGAGGGTGTTCCGTCTGGTAAAAGTTGTTTCTTCACCTCGTCCCACCATTGCTTGGGATTGGGGGTATCAAAATCTGAAAATACGTCTTGCATAAGCATGAGATAGGTTACAAAGGTAAAATAAAGGCTGATTTAATCCGATGAAAAAGGGATATAAAGCAGGATAAAAAAAATGATAGCAGAAAGAGAGGTAAAAACAACAAAGATGGATTATATTTGAAACATCATTCTTTAGTTAATCAGCCCTCATGTATAAAGCATGGATTATCAAACATAAAGGTGAAAACCGTATCGCTGTTTTTTTTGAGAAGAAACCAGAATTGATAACCCGTTTTAAGAAATTGAACGGTGCCAAGTGGAGCACTACACTTAGAACCTGGCATTTGCCCGATACGGCAGAATATCGCCAAAAATTCAAAATACCTGCCGAAAAACAATTATCTGCCGAAGCACGGCAACAAGTTAAAAGATTTGTACAATGGTTGCAAAGCAAACGGTACAGCGAAAGCACCATAAAAACCTATACCGAAGCCATCCGGATTTTTCTGCAATTCTTTTTTAAAAAGGCTTTGAATGAAATAGGGAATGAAGATATTATCACATTCAACAACGATTATATTCTAAAAAATAAACTTTCGGCTTCCTATCAAAACCAAATGGTAAATGCCGTGAAATTATTTTTCCAAACCGTTCAAAACCGAAAACTCAATATCGAGCAAATCCACCGACCGAAAAAACCTAAGACACTACCCAATGTTTTAAGCAAAGAAGAAATAAGAACCATTTTGGAAGCACACAGAAACATCAAACACCGTACAATGTTGAGTTTAATTTATGCTTGTGGACTGCGAAGAAGCGAGTTGCTGAACTTAAAACCTGCCGACATTGACAGCAAGCGTGGTATTTTACTCATCAAACAAGCCAAAGGCAAAAAAGACCGCATTGTCCCGATTTCGGAAAAAACCATAGAAATGTTGCGTGATTATTACAAAGCCTATAAACCTCAAAGGTGGCTTTTTGAAGGACAAACCAAAGGTGAACAATACAGCGCAAAAAGCTTAGAAAACGTATTGAAACAAGCACTTCAAAAAGCCAACATTAAAAAA
>JAIXKU010000042.1 GCA_026936045.1 Flavobacteriales bacterium | reverse complement strand
ATATAAAGAATAGCAGCGAGTGTTGATTTTTTTAGATCCATTCGCTCGTCTATCCAATATGAAATTTTCAGGCCATATCGGATAGCCGTAAAATATTGCAGATCCCAATATCCGGCACCACCGTCGGCACTTATATTTTGCGTGGAAAAAGATGAGAGAGAAAGTGGTAGATACTTCAATTCGGTAGGAAGATGCCTATTCCATAGTTCCTTTTCAATGATCGGTAAATACCAATCTGAAAGCGTAAGCAACTCCTGTGATTCTGACCGATTTTGATACATGCGTACGCGGATAGACTGAACAACGTCTGCGGTTGGTTCTAATGGGATATTTTTCTCCACCTTTTTCAGACGACGATAGATAACCGTATCAACATCGTGAGCTGCGTAGAGAAATGAAATGTTGAAAGACAAGAGCAGTGCCATTATAGTTAGCCAAAACATAGGATATCTTCTGTCTTTTAACATTCTTCAAAGATTGGATTTTTCTATATATGGCAGAAAGTGTGAACGGTAAAACTTTTCAACCACCTCATGTGGGTTGAATTTTAATCTAAGAATGGCCTGATGATGTCTGCCCATTGTTTGTAAACCGATTTTTGGAGATGAATGCCGTCGCTTAGAAAAAGTGCTGGATTTACATCGCCATTATTCTTAAGCAGTGTTTGCGTGATATCAATGTATGTTAACCGCTGGCTGCGATCTTGATTTATATATGCTTTAATAAGATTGTTTGCCAGTTGAATTTTAGGCCAATAATCCCAGCTTCGCGGGCATGGCTTAATAGAAATAAAATAAATCTGAGTTTTCGGCAGATATCCTAACATCAGGCTATCAAACTGGGCAAATGCATACCAAACATCGCCGGGAAGAGAATAGGGTAGTGTCATGTCGTTTTCTCCGCAATAAACAAACACTTTCTTTGGTTTGTATTTTATGACGATGCGGTTCAGATAATATAATAATTCAACAAAGGTAGATCCGCCAAACCCTCTGCCGATGACGGGATAGCCGGCAAAATCTGTTTTAAGTGTTTGCCACCCGCGAATGGAAGAACTGCCGACAAAGAGTATGCTGTTGGCCGGTGGCAGGTGTATGGAATCTTCCTTCTCGAATTGCTTGATTTGTTTTTCAAAACGAAGAATGACTTTCTGAACAGAATCACGTAATGCGCTGGTGCGATATAGCGTATCAGCATCTGATTGGGCGATAGTCAAACCGCTTGACCCAATTAAAAAAAAGCCGGAGCAAACAATAATAATGATTGGTCTCATTATTATTGATAACCGATGTGTTTTGTATTTATTGTTTGACAAACTTACAAATACCCATTTGTTGACCTTCGCTGCTGATATTTATCCAATACATGCCGGCGGCAAGATGGCGAATATCAATGGGGATTTGCATTACGTCATTTGCCAAGTTCTCAATATGCCATTGTTTAATCATACGTCCTTGCACATCAGAAAGAGATAAGACGATGTTATTAAGTTGAGAGGCTGCAAGGTTTAAGAAGGTATAATTGGTGGCCGGATTCGGATATACCCAGGCATACGATGTTGTTGATTCATCTTCAATACCTGAACTAAATAAAATAACATCTGCATAGGTGGTATCGCTACATCCGTCTCCGTTAGCTATATGTTGAATGTTATATGTGCCCCAGCTAGGAAACGTGTGCGAGGGATTCTGAAGTGTAGAAGTAAAAGAGGGGGCATTCCATTCCCAAGATGTTGCATTGGTTGCTGTTGAAAAGAAGTCAACATCTAATCCATTGATATTTGTCGTGAAACCGGCGACCATGCTGCCAATTATAGCATCAACAGGTACACGTGGCGAAACACAATCCTTTCCTTGCACCTCCCAATCGTAGAAATAGTAATAATATGCAGCACCGGCGGAAGATCCTGTTATGCTGATTAATCCTGAAATGGAGTAAGGGTATGACGGGCCTGAACTATTACGGTATAGGTTCATGTCGGATCCGCCAATAGCATAATCTACACCTGGTTGAATATCAAAGTTGAGAGAAATTCTGCTTTGCCCGGCAGGGATATAAATGTATCGGGAATCAATAATATTTCCTGAATTATCCCATAATGTGACGGTGCGATCTCCTGCTGCTCCGGCATTAACCCATACGGATAGGAGCGTGAGCGGTTGATTTACCGTGAAAATCAAATATTGTGTAGAGGAGTTGTTATGCATAGAGCCTGCGCCGAAAGACGCATTCGCCGGTCCGACATTTTGTACGGGAGCGGGTACCGTTTGCTCTACATAATACGTGGTGGTGCTTGTTAGCATTGGTGTTGTATAACTTGATCCGGTATAAAACGGATTAAGATCATTTATCTGGTGATACCAGTTAATATCACCTGTTGCAGATGCATTAATGGTAAGACTGGCGCTATCACAGGCACTTTGATTGAAAACAATAGGTGCATCCGGCCGATCAATGGTAATATAAGACGGTTTGGTAATAGTATTAGAGCCTATGTTATTAGTGACAGTCAGACTAACGGTATATACGCCATCATTGAGATACGTATGTGATGGATTTTGTATGGCAGATTGATTGCCATCACCAAAATCCCATAACCAGCTGTTAGCACCCTGTGTGGTAAGATCATTAAATTGAATTAACCCATTGCAAGATGTCAGCGAAGTTGCTTTGAAGTCGACAACGGGCGGTGTTACCGGCATTGAGCATTGCCAGTTACAGATAAATCCTTGTCCGTTAACATAGACGTCAGAGTATTGTCTTAGCGTAATACTTCCACCTGTGGATAAGATTGTGCCGCCATTCGGCAATGTACTGCCGGTGTACTGTCCGATTAACGGACTGGTTATATTGGGGCCATCATATACATAAAGGAAATCATAGTCTTGTTCAAAATCGAACTGAGTGAATTGTAACGTAATAGTGGAAGCACCCGGAGGGGCTATTGTGATAACAGAATTTGAGTTGTCATGATAATTACCACTTAAGCCGCCGGAATCGTAAATAGTACCCGCACAACTGCTTTGTGTTTGGTTATTACCTGTTGGATTGAGAGTAATAGCACATGGAATACTGTCGTTTATAATAATGTACTGTGACATTATTACACTGTCTTTTCCGCAGGCACCACCATCGGCCACTAATTTAATAGTATAAGCCCCCTGGCTCTGATACGTATGTGCGGGATTTACCGAAGTGCTGGTTGTATTGTCTCCAAAATTCCATAGGAAACTACTGGCATTGCTGCTGGTATTAAAGAATTGAACGGTAACAGGTGCTGAGCAAAATAATGTTGAAGAGGTATTGAAGGCTGCCGTGACAGTTGGAGAATATGGGCCTCCTACACCAACAGCATACCAACTGTTTGTGACAGCCTGTACCTGAGGTGTACACGCACCATATAAATCTATGGCTGATTGTATAGCGTAATACCGGGCATCGGCATAATTACTGTTTGGTGTCAGATAAACGGTAAGATTACGAAAGGCTACATTGGATGCCACGTTCATCCCTTGTCCTGTAACATTGAATGCATTGCCCAAGTCATTGGTTCCGGAGCCGCCCATTACCAATCGGTAAAACCAGTGATTTTGCACACCGGAGTTGGTATGTACACCGCCATTATCAGCAGTGCCTGTGTACCAGTATGTGCCGTTATATGTATCCGGATCAGAAAAGAGGTTGGGGTTGTTCATGCTGCGAATGCCGTTACCATTTGGTGTGGCTTCTTCTCCAATACGCCAAATAGCATTCTGATTTAAGTTGCCGCCTCTGGCATAATAATCAATACAAATACCAAAAATATCACTAAATGATTCATTGAGGGCTCCTGATTCGTTCTGATAATTTAATCCGGCAGTGTATTCTGTTAAGCCATGTGAAATTTCATGACCGGTGATATCTATTGATGTTAACGGATAAAAATATGAACCATCCCCATCACCGTATGTCATTCGGCTGCCATCCCAAAAAGCATTGTTGTAATCTACGTCATAATGTACATAGCTTTTTAGTTTAAACCCGTTATTGTCAATACTGCTGCGATTAAACGTATTATAGAAATAATCATAGGTCATTTCAGCGCCCCAATGTGCATCACCCGCATATTGGTCTTTTTGGGGGTTGATATTATTCCAGTTATTATCGGTATCGGTAAAATCAACAGCAGCGCCATAACTGGTACCTTTCTTTAGATTATAGGTTTCAATACCATTCCCTCGTCCTGTTTCGCGAAGTCGGTATAAACTGCCGGTAAAGTCAGAGATGATAGCACGTGCGCCGCTATATACGGTTTGTGCTGTGCCCGGAGCATTGGATGTATGGATTCTGTTTAATCCAAGAATGATATTCCCGTTTTCTGCATCAACATATACCCATTCTCTTTTTAATGGTTTTTGGGCATACACATCCATTTTCCAGGCTAATCTGAAAGAAGTTGGATTGTCGTACTTGGCATTTTCTTCTATAATTACAAGTTGAGGAGAGGGATAATAACTTGCATCTTGATTGCCTGTCTCAGCTTTTAAAGCAATTTCTTCATTTTGATCTTGCCACATGTATTTTTCGGCATTAATATGTGTCAAGGCACGCTGGATGGCTAAGTCTTTACTAATAGAAGGATTCGTAGGCGTTTGGGAAATACGGAAAGCATCACCATTCATAGACGCTACTTGGCTGTTTGTATTGAGATGGATATTATAAAAAGAAAACTCAACGGGGATTTGATGATAGTATTGCTGATAAGTAATATGTTGTAAGCCTAAGATATCTGTTTGTTGGCTTTTTATTTTCCAATCAAATGCATCCGAGTTTCCTGCGAATTTGTTGAGTATAGGGATAACCTCTGAAGCTTCGATTGGTGTTCTGAATATGATATGTTGGGGGATGTGCTTTTCTGATTTTAATCGAATTTTTTCTGCGTTGTTGAAGTAGGTATTGGCTTCAGTTCCGGTAAGGACACGTTGGGCATTTCCATTAATGAATGATATTGCAATTAAAGCGAGAAGAATAAAAAAGCGATTCATATTTGCTTGTTTTTTTAACAATGTAAAAAAAATACAAATACAAGATTGAAAATAATGATTTTTTTTCTTGTTAAAGACCTACTTCAAAATAGTAATCTCTACACGTCTGTTCTTTTGACGGTTGTCCGGATTGTCTGTGCCGTCCGTATTGGTATTAGATACAGCCGGTTGGGTTTTCCCGTACCATTTTTTCTGAATACGACCTGAGTTGATGCCATGTTGTATGAGCCAGTTGGCAGTAGCATTAACACGATTACGAGAAAGTGTCATGTTAAACCCATCCGAGCTGATAAAATCGGTATGTCCTTCTAATAAAACATTGTATTTGGGGTTGGTTTTCAGATAATCCCTGATCTTTTCTAATGTCTGTACAGATTCCTCTCTCAAGCGATACAGGTGGTAATCAAAATAGATATTTTGATGTTCGATATCTTCCGTTTGAGGTTTTACATCTGCAACCGGATTAGGTTCTAAGTAAATGTCAATATTGATTGATGCTTTAAGCGGATTGTCAAATCTCGAATGAAATGACTCTTGATGTGTCTTGTATCCGTCTGCAGATACATCAAGTGTGAAGTTCTTGGCAAAGGGAGTTTCTCCTTGCCATGTTCCTAGCATTGTTTCGGTCAGAGAAACAGCAGCCTGGTTATCGGCTTGTGTGATTTTAGTTATAGAACCAATAGGCGCTTTGGTAACAGCGTCATATATATGAATGGTAATTGGTATCTTAACATCGTCCAATAATGTGAGTTTGTAGAGGTCTTTTTCGCCCACACCGCCTTTTCTGTCTGAATCGAAATAGGCATGCTTTTCATCACCGGTAAAGAAAATAAACACATCGTTGGCAGGCGTATTAATGGGATAGCCGAAATTTACGGGCGTGCTCCAGGCGCCATTTTCCCATGTGGATTTAAAGAAATCAAAACCGCCGATGGAGTTGTGTCCTTCTGAACTAAAATATAACGTCTTTCCATCGCCACTGATAAAGACGCAATCTTCATCATACGGGGTGTTGACGGTAGAGCCTATGTTAACCGGCTGAGACCATTTTTTTGTACTGGGATTGTAATTAACACGAAAAATATCCATGCTTTCATTAGTGCTTAGCTTTGCATGATTACTGATAAAATAGATAGTTTGGCCATCATCGGTCATAGAGGCATGAGATTCTCGGTATTTTGTATCTATTTGCTTCAATTTTGTTGGTTTTTCCCATTCTTTGCCATTATAGTTCGTTTCAAATATATCACCTTTCCCTTTCGCGCGGTAAATAAAAAGTTTAGTGCCGTCTGCAGACAACCAAACCGGTGCTTCGTGATTCGGGGTGTTTACTTTCCCAACTAATTTTTTAGCGTTTGACCATTCACCGTTCTTAGCTCTTTCTGAAAAATAAATATCTTCATAAGGATACAAGTCTCCCGGAGCGATTTTCCCACCCGTATTACCGAGCCTTCTAGATGTAAATATCAATAACGTCTCGTCTTTGTTTACCACAGCGGTATAGTCGGGGTATTTTGAGTTTACCTTCTTTCCTAAGTTTTCATAAACAACAAATAAAGTGTCTTTTGCTAGCGCTAATCCATTTTCACATTGCTGAATACGTAAATTACAAAGGCGAATATCTGCTAAAAGAGCCATTTTGTCTTTCTTTTTGGCTTTATCTAAATCGCGTTGCGCCAATAAAACAACTTCACGGTATTTTTGAATGGCTTTATTAAACTGGCCAGAAAGATGATACGACTCAGCTAGCTGAAAAAGAGCTGTTTCTTTATGAGACGGATCTAACGCAATGGCCTTTTCTAAATAAACGGCAGCTTGCAATTTATCATTCAAGGCATAATAAATATTGCCGATTTGGTAATTAAGTAGGGCATGATTAGGATTGAAATCAAAGGCTTTAAGATAGGAATCTAATGCCTTCTCGTAATATTTAAACCCTTGCCCATAGTATTTATTCCCCCTTTCATAATTACCGATGGCTTTCTTAAGCAATTGCTTGTTATGAGGGAAATTCTCTTCTTTAAATTCTACATGTTGACTATAGGTTATTAATGAGCGGAGTAGAAGAAGTATGATAACGGTTAGTTGTTTAATGTTCATAATAATACGTATTCAAGACCAAACCTACATATATTTTTTTATTATCCCAAGATGGGTCTATTACTATAATACCAATCCGTTACCAAAAGAATATGAACGAATAAGAGATACAAACTTTACTATTTTGTGCATATCGTTTTTCCCATCTTCTTACGTTTTAAGAATTAATAATTACTAAATTTGATTTGAGGTTATTAAGAATAATTCTAAATAATAATTAGCGGTTTAATACGCGTATAGTAACTTCGTTTATGCTTTCTGATTATCCGTCGAAACGTAAGCTTGTTGCTATTGGCTAAAGAATGAACGTTTTTAGAATGAGGTAATGATTAATAGGTCCAAAAATATAAAGCAAAAACAGGGATTCAGCAAACGGGAGAAATGGATGCAAGCCGTTTTTGTATTCTCTGTTTTTATTCTATTGTCTTTTCTGCCTCTATGTGCTCAAGTAACTATACAGAATGGGGATTTCATTTTATTTGCTGATAAGTCTGACGCCTTGTCCAGGTCGATAGATAATGTGACAAAACAGAACGGTGTTGGCGCATATAGTCATATTGGTCTGATAGAACAGGAAGGCAATGAGTTTTGGCTATTGCATGCTGCACCTCAGAACGGCTCAGAGCGGGTTTTGCTTAAAGATTACCTTAAGCATAAAAAGAAAGGGCAATATATGGCTATATATAGATTGAAAGACGCGTATCAATATAGCATTCCGCATGCTATTAATACAGCCAAAGGCCTTATGGGGAAATCGTATAATTTCACTTATATATTGAATGATACAAGCTATTATTGTTCAGACCTTCTGCAAAGAAGTTTTGCCTCTGACAGTATCTTTGAATTATTACCAATGACTTTTAAAGATCCGTTAACGGGAAAAACGGATGATACCTGGGTTGCTTATTATCGCCAATTACAGATAGAGATACCTGAAGGGTCATTAGGCTGTAATCCCAATGGAATGGCAGCCTCCGATAAATTATATTATGTGTCTGCAATCAGAAAATATGCCCAGATTAAAAATAGGAGATAAGAAGACTGTTAACCAATAAGTATTAGATAACCGCTATTCCTATCAGACCTGTTTTATTGACTCTTATTCCTATTTAGTCTCGATTTGATGGTATCAACTGTGTCATAAACCAAAGGCACGAGAAAAATTGTCAGGGCCAAAGAAGAGAGTAGTCCTCCAATGATAACCCATGCCAACCCATTCTTCCAGGCGGCTGCCGTGCCTGTACCCATAGCAATTGGTAACATACCGATGGCCATTGACAGAGTGGTCATCAAAATAGGACGCATACGACCTTTACTGGCTTCTATTATAGCATTGCGATAGGCCTTTCCTTCCGCTTTCAGTTGATTGGTGAAGTCCACAATCAAAATAGCATTTTTGGTGACCAAGCCCATCAACATGATTAACCCTAAGAGCGCAAATAAACTTAGATGATTAAGTGAGAGATTCAAAGCTAGGAATGCGCCAATCGCAGCAACAGGAATAGCAAATAGCGCTACAAACGGGTAGATATAACTATCATACAGAGCTACCATGATCAGATAAATAAGGATGAAGGAAATAATAAGAACAGAACCTAATGCGCCGAAGCTGTCATTCTGACGTTTGATATCGCTACCCCAAGTCATTTGTATGTTCTCAGGAAGTGGATTCTTTTTAATATAAGTTACCACCTCGTCGGCTACTGTACCTGAAGGTCTGCCAAGCGCATCGGCTGTTAATGTGACGGCCGGTTGGCGGTCTAATCTTTCTAGCGCTGAAAGCGATTGCCCTCTTTCAATCTCAGCAAATTCTGAAACCTCAACAGGCATTCCCATCGGATTGATGATTTGAAGTTGCTTTATGTCATCATAGTCTTGTCGGTTAAATTGATCTAACCAAATCCTTATAGGGTATTCAATGCCGTTTTCAGTTAATGTGGCATCGTCATTACCGGTAAAGGCTGTTCTAAGATTTATGCCTACATAAGCGGTATTTAAACCCAAACGTTGCATTTTATCTTTATTCGGAATGATTTTGTATTCCGGGCTGCCTTCTTCAACCGACAGTCGGACATTATCTGCACCTGGAATCATCTCAATGACCGATTTCAATGCATGGGCTGTTTGCATGACCTCATTTACGCTTCGACCACTAAATGTAATCTCAATAGGAGCTGTTCGTGGTACTAACCCCAGCGTCATCATGGAGAAGTTGATGCCGGCATACTCTTTCTGTAATGTCTCGCGCAGCTTTCGCATGAAATCTTCTGTTGAAAGATTCTTAATTTGCTTTCTGGACTTTAATTGAATTGTCAATTCAGTTTTATTGGCTGAGCCGACACCTAAACTACCAATACCGGTGCTGGGTCCACCGACATTACTGAAAACACTCTGTACCTCTGATTGGGCTAAAATATATTGTTCAATTTCCTCAGATATGTTATTGTTTTGAGTTAACGATGCGTTTTTGTCAAATTCCAATGCCAGCCTGAATTTCCCCTGATCCCCTGTAGCAATAAGCTCTTTCCCAATAATGCCTTGTTTCATTATGAGGCCGGTGCCTATAAACATTAATATAACAGCACCTGTGAAAATCAGCTTGTGTTTTAAAACCCAATCTAATTTATGCCCATACCAATTAATAAACCGATCCAAGAGATATTCAAACCATAATAGAAAACGGTTGAAGAAATTTGTAGGCTTTAAATCATCTTTTTTCCCAATACGAGAAGCCATCCAAGGGGTTAAGGTGAATCCGACCAATAAACTTGTCAACACGGTTACCACCACAACTACGGCAAATTGCTTCAACATATCGGCAACAAATACCTGAAGGAATAAAATAGGTACAAAGACTACGACGTCAACCAAGGTGATAGAGACTGCGGAATAGCCAATTTCCATCCGACCATCCATGGCAGCTTTTCTTTTTTCTTTACCCATATCAAGATGGCGTTGAATATTTTCTAAAACGACTGTGGCATCATCTACCAAAACGCCAATCACCAAAGACATGGCCAATAAGGTCATAAGGTTTAACGTATATCCTAAAAGCCACATAGCGCCAAATGCCGTTATCAATGATGTGGGGATGGCAATCGCTACAATAAGTGAATTTCTGTAGCTTCTTAAGAAGAGTAGCATGACAAATGAAACTAGAAAAACAGCCAAAAATAAGTCAAAAACAACCGAGTTTACGGCGGCTATCGTATTGTCTGTACTGTCATCGGTTATAACAAATTTAAGATGAGTATCCATATTTTGTTTCTCAATCGTTTGACATGTTTCTCGCACAGCTTTTGACACATCTACTGCGTTGGCATCACCCTGTTTTTTTATTAGTAAACCAATTCCGGGCTTCCCATTGAATCGGCTAATTGAGCCCATATCTTTCACGCCATCCAATACCTCTGCTACATCTTTTACATAAACCGGACTGCCCGGGAAAGGCATGGCTAACTGTACTTGCTCTATTTGTTCTAAGGTATTAAACTTACCTACTAATCGTACAGAATTGCTTTCATAATCTGTTTCTATTTTTCCGGCTGGCAAATCAATACCTGAGCGGTTGACGGCTTCTACAACTTGATATAATGATACTTTATACAGTTTAAGTCTTTCTTTGTTCACCTTTATTTGAACTTCGCGCTCTTCAGCGCCTAATACAGTTATCTCCGCTACACCTTTTATCTTTTGAATCTGTGGAAGAAAATTATCCTTCATCTGTTGATAAAATTCAGTTCCCGATAAGTCGCTTGTTACACTTATTGTCATAATCGGCAGGTCGTTGGGTGAGACTTTGCTCATAACCGGACTTAAGATGTCTTTTGGTAAATCTTTACGGATGTTATCAATATAGCGTTGGGCATCTTGCATGGTTTTGTCTAAGTCCGTGCCGTATTTTAAGTTTGCGATGATAACCGATGTGTTGGGTAAGGATTTTGTAAGCAAATAATCCACCCCTTCTAAGTTGGAAAGCGCATCCTCTATCTTCCTTGAAACGGAACTTTCGACTTCATTTGGCTCAGCGCCGGGATATACGGTCCTTATGACCACTACAGGTTGATTAAAATCAGGCATGAGCTCGAAACTCAGATTCCTGTACCCGATGATCCCAATTAGCGCGAATACACTAAAGAGCACAATAATCAGAGAGGGTCGCTTGATAGATATATCTGTAATATTCATAATCCATTTCTTATTGTTATGGTCATTCTACATCTATAATTTTATAATGGCTTTACACTTGCACCATCAAAGAGATTGATAAATCCGCCTGTAATGATGACGTCGCCTTCTGATAGCCCGGAGGCAACAATAATCTTGTTCTTAATCTGTTGTTCTACTTGTATGGTATGCAAAATCGCTTTACCTTCTTTGATTAAATAGACGTCAATAGATGAGCCATTATCTATAATAGAGGAAGAAGGTATGATGATTCTTTGTTTCCCTTCCTGTAGTTTTGTTTTTACCTTGCCAAACATGCCGGCCTTGATTTTCATGTCATTTGTATTGGCTACCGAGAACTGAATCGGAAAACTATTACCTGTATTGGATTTGCTTCCAACCATTTCTATTTTTCCATTCAATGCCCAATTCGGATAGACGTCAGCTACTATTTCTTGTGTTTTGCCAACATGATATATAGGAAGCCTGTTTTCGGGTACCCAAATGGTAAAGCGAAGCGTTGCAATGTCTGTCAACTGTATCAGCGGTACGCCGGGAGCTGCAAACGCGCCGATCTCCGTTAGTTTTTGTGTTACTATGCCATTGAATGGCGCAGCGATCGTTGTTTTGGCTATTTGCTCTTGCAAGATGTTGCGTTGTACAATGGCAACGGCTAATCCTAATTCTGCCTTTTCCAACTGAACAGCCTGTATGGCATCGGCTGTGGCTAATACTTTATATCTTCTCACATCAGCTTCTAATGCCGATACCTGTAATTCTGCCGATTGTAATTGAAGTTTAAGTAATGAATTATCAAGTTGGACTAATGGTTGATCTTTTTTGACAACGGTGCCGGCCTCAACATATACCGCTATTACTTTTCCTTGCATCTCAGCGCTTACCTTACTCTCTTTATTTGGCTCAAATGTGCCAGTATATTCGCTTGTATATATTGCATCCGATAGTTTTATTGTATCTGTCATAACAGCAATTTCTTTCTCTTTGTTAAATTGATAGACATGTGCATCGGTCTTGTCCTTGTTGTGCTTGAGGCGAACCATAACAGCTATGAGAAGTAGTATTGGGATAACAATAAATCCAATTCTCATTAATCGTTTTTTATTTGTTTTCATAATGCTTATTATTTATTGTATAATTTTTCTCCTGAAAGTTGTTTGAGCTCGATATCTGATTTCAGAAACTCTATCACGGCATTTAAATAGGTTTGCTCCGATTCCCGAAAACTATTGTCTGCCAATAATGCATCTGTCATTGACGCCAGGCCCTCCGCATGTTGTAGTTTTACTTGCTCATAAATGGTTTTTGATAATTGAATTTGATTTTTAGCATTTAATACCGTCTGATAGGCCTGTTGGCGGTATCGTTTGGCATTTGTCAATAACATCTCATTTTGCTCATTGGCCAAAGAGGTTAAGAGTTCATTATTCTCTAATTCTAATTTCTTTTGTTTAATCTTACGCAGCGTTATAGTTCCGTCAAATAATGGATATACCATTTGTACGCCGACAAATCCCATCGGATAAAAATTAAAAAATTCATTGGGTGATTTATTGTATCCTAAACCGGTTGTGCCATAGGTGGCGAAAATTGATAGAGACGGGATATAGGAAAGTTTAAGAGCACGTAATTCTGCGCGTGTCCGGTTTTCTTGCATCATAGCTAATTTTATATCCGAGCTAACAGCACGATTGTAGTTGCGCGGTGCAGATAGTTCTTCTAATGGTAAGACCTCAATATTCCGCTCTGCAGAAATACCCATGGCAAATTTTAAAGCTCCTATCACCTGTTCATATTTATTGATTACGATTTCCTTTTGCGTACTAAGTTGCTCTACCTGTAATTCAATTCGTGTGAAGTCACTGCCTTTTATCATCTGCTGATTGCGTAATACTTCGCTCTGGTTTGCTACCTGTTTCAGATTTGTTAAACTGCTATCTGTGAAACGGATTTGGTATTGCAAAGCTTGGGCATTGTAATACAACTGATATATATCAAGAATGAGCTTTTCTTCTGACTTCTGATAATTAAGCCGGCTTAATTCAATACCGATATTACTACCTTCAATCCCTCCAATTAGCTGAGGATTAAATAAAGGCATCCCAATCTGTCCATTGATGTTTAAAGCATGAGGTACGCCAAACTGCACTTCCTTAAATTGTCCATCAGGCCCTCCAAATAAGGATAATGGCATTAATTGATACGGAAGATCTATATAATACTTATACTCGGCATTAGCGTTTATTTTAGGTATGAAACCGGCTTTGGCTTCTTTGTTCTTTTGCTCACTGATCCCAATCATATTTTTAGCAATAGATAATGCCTTGTTGTTAACCAGAGCCGTATCTATACATTGTGTAAGGGACCATGTTTGTGCTGTTAATTGATTTTGCATACAGGCAAAGCCAATAAGCATAATCACCATATTCATCATTAGTTTGTGAACGCTTACTAACATATTTTTTTAAATTTTTTTAGTGATAAGAAAAATGAATAATTGGGATTATGGTGTGATGCTTGAGTCTGCCTGAGTTTGATTATTAATCTCAGGATGGCGAATACTACCGCCTGTATTGCCTACATAATAACTAAAGAGTACGCTGCTTAAAGTAACGAAAGCAACAACCCAAATAGCATATTTGGCCATCTCCCATTTTAGAAGGTGAGCGATAAGCGTTAAAGCGGTTACAATTAAGAGTGCCATTTGAATCTTAAAATAAATTTTGGCCATATCTTCATGTGTTTCGATATCATCTTTAGAGACACCGGCAAATTTTTCTACTTTATGCTCGGAGGCATCACCGGATTTGAACACCGGAATACTGATTAGGGTTGTGAAGATGATAATTCCCATGGCGGCGATACGAAGACTTTGATTTCTGAATAGCAACCCGGCCATTAAAATCAAAAAACCGATAAATGTGCCAATAATAGGTACATGGGTTAATGCTAGATGAACATGTATTGGATTCATATTTTTAGAATTTATTTATTCATTTCTACGACAAAAATACCTCTCACCTGATTTTCGCCATATCCGAAGGCTTTATCGGAAGGATATAATTTTTTAATGTTAGACCATGTAGCTGGCAGAATGTCTTTGTCTTGTTGGCCGTGACATTGCAAGCACATTTTATTGGTTTCAATGGCATAATATCCAATTACCTTATCGCCTTTTCCCGTGATTAAAGGTGGCATTTTTTCACCTTTAGCATTCGCCTCTTTTAATTGCTCAATATATGCCAGTTCGTCATCGTTTGCTTTGTTATTAGGATTCCGGGGTTTATCACTTACACGTTTTACCTTCGCCTTATAATGAATGGCCATGCTATCTGTAAGAGGAATTGCTTTGGTATTACAGAATACAACAGCATCCGGAGTCCCTTTCTCATTGATGGCATTAAGAAGGTTCTTTCCTAATTCGGATTTCGTGCCGTTGGCGATATGTTTACCCAATTCCTCATAGCTTGTCTCTGTTTCGTCTTTTTGAGGTCTTTTTTTGAACGCTTCCCATTCTGCATACCAGTTCTCTGAAGATAGATCATTCTCATACATATACGAGGCAATGAGTGTCAAATCATCTTGATTATAGCTTAACTTAGGCATCACGCCAAAATTACGTACAGCACCGGGCATAATAGAGAGTTCCTCAGAAGGATTGTTTACATACCTTATGATACGTCGAATAAAATTTTCACGCGTTTCGCCTTCTGTATAATAATGTTCTCTGAGTTTAAACATGGGTGGTGCCACGCGGTTCCCACTCTGCATATCAGGGTTATGACAAGTGAAGCAATTGCTCTGTAATAATAATAAAGCTTTGTTGTTTTCAGTATCACTAAGCTTCTTTTCTACTGAATCTTGAATATTAACTTGCTGCTTGGAGTCAATGGTTTTAGGCG
>JAIXKU010000290.1 GCA_026936045.1 Flavobacteriales bacterium | reverse complement strand
GTTAAAGACTTTGCTTTAGTTCGAAATTGTATCTTTTTGATTGCTTTACTGGGAACTACAATGTTCGCCAACGCACAAAAAACGGAAAGTACAGATACTGATCCGGAAAATGATACTATTGTAATAAAGCCCACAATTGGAATAGACCCGATAAGGCTGGGAACCCGTTTCAACGGGAAACCTTTCAATCTGGTTCCATTAAAGGTGGTTGATAAACTGCCTTACGCGTCATTGCAGCAAATGCTGAAGGGTAACCTTGCGGGAGTGTATGTTCAGGAGCCAACCGGCGAACCCGGCACTGACCAGAATATTTTTATTCATGGCCTTTCGGCTCCTTTGTTGAATAAAAAATACCTTTACGACCAGCAGGCTGCCGTTTATTTGAACGGACTTCCCTTATTAAGAGATAACCCGTTTGCTTATGATATACAGAAGTACGATTTCAACAGGATAGGCCCTGCCACCAATTTGCTCTCCATTATCAATGCAGACAATATCAAGTCTATTGAGGTTTTAAAAGACCCGATTTCGTTGGCTTCTTTGGGCCCGATTGCCGCAAATGGGGCAATATGGATTACTACCAAAGAAGGCTCCTAATTAGATGTATCTGTTAATTCATATTATGGTATTGTCCCTGCTCACAGAGTAACGGCTACCAATGCCACTTATGAAAATGAATTCAGACAAAGATTTTATAATAAATATGGTACATTAGCCGACAGGCTTGCATATCCGCAATATTTAAGGGACTCTACCAATGCGGATTACTACGGAGCAGCCAACTGGACGGATGAGTATTACAAAACTGCAGCCCTATATAATGCTGATTTTGGTCTGAGCGCAGGTACCGAAAGGGCAAACTTCAGGTTTTTTGGTAACATGGCTAAAAATGCGAACAGCGCTGATCATACTTCCATTTCTAAATATGGAGCCAACTTTATGCTGAATGTGGCGCCATTGAAATGGCTGATGGTGTCCAGTATGATTTCTTACAACAGGCTCGACAGAAACAGAAACAGAAGTATCAGAGACCGTCTGGCAGAGCAAAGATATATTCCTGACCTCATCAATCCGCTTTCGCCCAATAAACGTCTTTATTCAAAATACCTTGGTCTTTTTGATAAAACAGTAACCATTGATAATAATGTAAACAATGCATTGGAAGGGTATCTGGCAGTAAATGCTTCAATTAGCGGATTGCATTATACCGGTCGTATCGGTTTTGACTACAATGAAGGCCTCAGAGATGCTTTCTGGCCCAGTACACTTCTTGAAACCAATAATTTTACATCTGCATATTTTGGCTACAATCAACGACTAATAACTAATCATGCATTGGATTACACTTTTAAAGTGGATAGTAAAAACAGTCTGAAAGCAGGAATATTTCAATCATTTAATGGAGACATGTTCCGGTACAATTATGCTTATGCATATAACACGCCTAACGACTTTATTAAATCAGTAGTTGTGGATGCAAGCCTTGATACTAAAGGGCTGATAGTTAATTATTTCCCAAGCAAAATGAAAACCTCACTGCTTTCTTTAGGTGGTAATCTGGAATGGGATATGAGCAATATATTGAAAATCAATGCATTAATAAGAAGAGACGGTTCTTCTACCATGCCGGTTACTCATAAATGGTTTACCGGTTTTGGCGGAGGTTTGGATTGGAATATTAAAAATCATCTACTGCCTGATATTTCATTGTCCACCTTTACCATTAATGCTGCCTGGAGCCGACTGGGTAAAACATTTTCGGATGACAGATTTCAGTCCGGACCACAGTATCGTGTGGATTTGGGATGGGGCAACGAACCTACCCTTGGATCTTATGCAGGCATCCCCGGCATCAGCCGTCCATACACTACAGGTTGGGTAGGATATGATGTTACCTGGTCTTTTGTGGATAGATTTCAGTTAGGAACACGAATTGGTTTGTTGCAAGATCGTGTAGAACTGGCTGTGGACTTGTATAATAAGGATGATAAAAACGGGTTGTTCCATGTGCCGATTGCTGCCGAGTGGGGGTTTGCCAGCGCTTACAAAACAGGTCTTGAGGTAAATAACAAGGGTATTGACGTATTGGTAAATGCAGAAATAATTGATAACCAATCAAAAGAATTAGGTTGGAACCTGAGCCTGAACTTCAATTACAATAAAAATACTTTGAAAGCCCTGCCCGACGGATTGAAGGAAGTAATCATCGGTAATACCAAATTGAAAGTGGGAGAACCGGTTGACCGTTTCTGGGTGTTGCAGAATA
>JAIXKU010000340.1 GCA_026936045.1 Flavobacteriales bacterium | reverse complement strand
GGATATTGTTGTCTCTCCTTCTACTACCACTACATATTCACTTGAGGTGACAGGCATTTGTGGTGCTCGACAAACACTGACCAAAACAATCACGGTTTATCAGCTACCTGAAATTACAACAAACAGTAATATTAGTGTTTGCGCCAATCAACCTATCAACTTCTCAGCATCAGGTGGTGTGTCATATATTTGGAGTGGACCTTCCGGATTCACTAGTAATCAACAAAACCCTACTATACCTAATGCTAATGCATCTCATAATGGTACATATACTGTAACCGTTACATCATCTAACGGATGTACCAACACCGCTAACGTACAGGTGACTGTCAAGAATAATCCTAGTGCATCTATATCCGGAACACAAACAATCTGTGCCGGCCAAAGCAGTACCTTTACATCATCAGCTGCCAGCTCATATACATGGAGCACCGGCAGTACATTACAATCCATCAATATCTCTACAGCAGGAACATACACCGTTACCATTACAGGTGCAAATGGTTGTACAGCTACAGCAACACGAACGCTTACCGTGAACAGCAACCCGTCTCCCGTTGTTTACAATAACGGCCCCGTTTGTATGGGTAGCAACCTTCAGCTTAATGCAAGCGGCGGAACTTCTTATAGCTGGACAGGGCCTTCTTCATTCTCTAGCAATAATCAAAATCCAAGCATTCCGGGAGCTAACATGGCAAATGCCGGCACCTATACTGCTACTGTTACCGGCGCAAACGGGTGTACGGCAACGGCATCCACAAATGTTGTTATTGTGAATAATCCGGCTGCCAGCATTACGGCCTTACCCGACTCAACAATATGCTTAGGCGAAACCGTTTCTCTTGTCGCTAACACCTCTTCCACCTATCAGTGGAATACCGGAGAAACAACCAATATGATTGATATTTCGCCAGGCACTGATACACAATACACCGTTACACTAACCAATCCGGGCGGATGTATTGGAACGGCCGTTGCTTCAATTTGGATTTTAGTCAATCCATTACCAACAGCAAATATTTCGGCAAATTCTCCGGTTTGTAAAGGCAACTCTATCCTTCTTTCTGCTAGTGGTGGAATAAATTATAGCTGGACAGGCCCCAATGGATTTACCAGTAGTTTTACTTCTCCGGAAATAACCGATGCCAATACCTCTCACAATGGCGTTTATACGGTAATTATTATAGACAATAACGGATGTACGGACACTGCATCAATAAGTGTAGCAGTTGTATCTAATCCGTCTGTTGCCATAAATGCTTCTCCTAATGACAGTATCTGTGAGGGGTCTAGTATAACATTAACCGTAAATCCAAGCGCAAACTCTTATGTTTGGAATAACGGAGAAACAACAAATCCCATTGAGATAAGTCCTACCGGCAGCGGTAATTATACTGTAACGGCGACCGACCCTACCGGTATTTGTCAAGGTACTGTTACGGCTGAGATAGCAATTACTGTTATGCCTTTTCCCAATGCTACCGCTGATGTAAATTCACCCATTTGCCCTCGTGACATTATTCAGCTATCTGCAAGCGGTGGATTGCAATATGTTTGGATAGGGCCTAATGCTTTTAGTTCTACTTCTGCCAATCCCACAATTACAGATGCATCATCAATCCATGTAGGTGTTTACACAGTTGAAGTAACTGATGCTTATGGTTGTACAAATACGGCCACAACAACACTCTCTTTATACAATCTGGCGCTATTACTCCAAGCTAATAATGACACTTCTTATATAGAAAATGGCACTCAAACAACTGTGTTCTTCTTAAATAATGATAGTGGACAGGTAGAAATTATCAGTATTTTGGATGGCCCATCTCATGGATTTGCATCGTTAAGTGGTAACACTATTACCTATACCCCGGATGACGGCTTTGCCGGAACAGATGTCATTACTTATCTTATATGCGATGAGCATTGTGATATGTATTGTGATACTGCAAATATTTTATTTATTGTCAGCGCTAATTATGTAGTGGTCGTACCTGAACTGGTAACACCAAACGGCGATGGCGCTAATGATACATTTATCATCACCAACATCGATAAATTTCCAGAGAATGAACTTATTATTCTTAACCGTTGGGGTGATAAAATATATATTGCTCACCCTTATACCAACGATTGGTACGGGCAATGTAATACCGGTTTGTTACTTGGCGGTGAAACTGTAACAAATGGCACCTACTTTATAGTACTAACACTTGAACCGGGCCAAGATCCAATCAAAGGATTTTTAGAACTTAGAAAATAACATTAT
>JAIXKU010000049.1 GCA_026936045.1 Flavobacteriales bacterium | reverse complement strand
ACCATATCGTATGCATTAGCTAAAATGGAGGCAAACGGATGTTCAAGATATCGGGCAGCATCCTCAATTTTTGGAGAATGATTAATCATAGTGTTTACATGTTCAGGCTTTGGTGCAGTAAACGGATGGTGGCGTGCAACCCAACGGTTGCCTTCTGCATCGTATTCAAATAGGGGAAAGTCTGTAATCCATAAAAGTTTAAACTCATTGCTCTTTCTCCAGCCTAATCTATCGGCCATATATAAACGAAGTTCAGCTGCAGCCTTGCGTGTGCGTTCTTCGCTGCCTGCCAAAATAAGAATAAGATCACCAATTTGTGCGTTCGTGGCTTCTGCTATAGCCTTTAGTTGTGCAGCACTATAAAATTTATCTACACTACTTTTGATGCTACCATCTGTATTCATTTTAATAAATACCATTCCCTGCATTCCTATTTGAGGGCGTTTAACCCACTCCGTTAGTTCATCAGTTTGTTTTCGGCTATACTCACTACACCCTGGAAACGAAAGCGAAATAACTGTTTCGGCCTCGTCAAATACTTTAAAAGCTGCTTCGCTGATCAAATTACTTAAATCAGGTCTTCCCGGAAAGGTGTGTGCAGGATATTTCAGATTGCAGAGTATTGCACCGAACCTTGTATCAGGCTTATCATTACCATAGCTCCACATGGCATTTGCCCAACTCATACGCTCCACCTTTTCTAAATAGTCAATATGCTTCACTTCTTTTAATATATGCTTAAGCATATTTTCAAAGGTTAGTAGAATATCTTCCTGCTCTACAAAAGACATCTCACAGTCAATTTGTGTGAATTCCGGCTGACGGTCCGCTCGTAAATCCTCGTCTCTAAAACATTTTACTATCTGAAAATATTTGTCATAACCACTCACCATTAGCAATTGCTTAAATGTTTGTGGCGATTGAGGTAATGCATAAAACTGCCCTTCATTCATTCGGGATGGTACCACAAAATCTCTAGCTCCTTCAGGCGTGGATTTTATTAAAAAAGGAGTCTCGATATCTATGAATTGTTGTGCATGAAGATAATTCCTGGCAGCACGATTTACAGCATACCTTAACTCTATATTCTTTTTAATTTGATTCCTGCGTAAATCTAAATAACGGTATTTCATGCGCAAATCATCACCACCATCTGTATCATCTTGAATAGTGAATGGCTGTGTTACAGCCTTATTTAAAATAGTCAGTTGACTTACCAGAATTTCAATCTCTCCTGTTGCTATTGCAGGGTTTTTATTGCTCCTCTCTCTTACGCATCCGCTTATTTGAATTACAAATTCTCTTCCTAAAGTATCAACTAGTGCTGCTTGAGAAAAAGATTCTTCAAAAATAAGCTGGGTAATACCATAACGATCACGTAAGTCAACAAAAGTAATAGCCCCAAATTTTCTTATTATGTGTACCCATCCACTCAGTGTAATCTTCTGCGATACATGACTGATGCACAATTCTCCGCATGTATGTGTTCTAAACATATTTAATGTTTTTTAGGTTGGCAAAGATAATTAAATCCAGCCCTGTACGTGCAATTACCTTGTTATCCCTTTAAGGTATTTGAGGTAAAATATGAATTCGCATTCCCTCACTATGACTCGTAAATTCCGGAGCATACATGGATTGAATGGTTGCTATCCCTAAACTGAAATCACCTGCATGTGTGGCGAAGAGCGGATATTCAAAGATATAAGACCCCTTAGGTAATTTGTCGAAAAAGAAATTAGAAGACGCATCCCGTGTAGTTTCATAATACCATAATCCTCCCTGATATTTAAATTGACTGATTACATTTACAGGCTCTAAACCCGATGCACGCATATCTTTGAGGTGGATATATTCCATATCCCTATCACATTTTAAATGAAGGCGTACTATTATTTTAGCACCTACATTTATTTCACTGCCTTCTTTAATTTCTTCAAGCACTGGTCCTGTGTCTGTATTTTTTTGTAGATATAGCTTTTTGGATAGATAAAGGGGTGTAATTGCCCGGGTTATTTTGTCAATTTCTTCAAAATATTGCCAATAAACAGCACCCCACGAAGGCAATAAATTTGTTCCGGTGTCTTTTTCAGATGAAATACTAACCTCAATATTTCCCATTCCCTGTTGAACTTTATTTCCCGGAATAACTGTTTTAAAATAACCAGTGCCCGCTTCGGCTTTTTCTTCATCGCTTTTTATAGTTTTGTTCCCTAACTTAATAGTTACTTCATTTTTAGACGGCACCCAGGTAGTGCCTCTCATTAATAGGG
>JAIXKU010000281.1 GCA_026936045.1 Flavobacteriales bacterium | reverse complement strand
TTGACATCGGGCGGTGGTGTGACACCATATTCATACACATGGTCTAACAGTGCTTCTTCTGAAGATATTTCTTCTTTAGCTCCGGGCACTTACACAGTAACCATACTTGATGATAATGGATGTTCATTAATTGATAGTGTTACGATTACTGAGCCATCGGCTCTTACGCATACCCTGTCATCAACAAATGTGTTATGCTATGGCGACGCTAACGGAACGGCCACAGTTACGCCAACCGGCGGTACTACACCTTATGGGTATCTCTGGAGTGATAACCAAACCACAAGTACAGCTGTTAACTTGCCGTCCGGAACTTATTCGGTAACTATAACCGATGCTAACGGCTGTACTAATTATGATGCTGTAACTATCACAGAGCCTTTGATGTTAACGGCCAGTATCACTGCTTCAAGCGATGTAACCTGCTTCGGTGCAAATGATGGTACAGCTACGGTTGTTGCAGGATATGGCACTCCGGGTTATACGTATGTGTGGTCCAATAATAATACTTCAGATATAACTACAGGCTTGGCTGGAGGTACATATACCGTAACAGTTACTGATGCGAATGGCTGTACCGCTACGGATATGGTGAGCATAAATGAGCCTACAGAAATAACATCAACAGCTATTATTACAGATGAAACATGGGGTAATGATGGCACGATTGATATTTCTCCAAGCGGCGGTAATGCACCTTATACATTTAATTGGAGTACAGGTGCTACTACAGAAGATATCGGTAATCTAGCCGGTGGCACGTACACCGTTACCATAACCGATGCTAGTGGCTGTACGGCATCCTTTACTTATACTGTCGTGAGCTATTTAGGTATCAATGGCGAGGAGGCCGGTATAGGTAATGTGAATTTCTATCCGAATCCGTCTAATGGCCAGTTTAATATCACGATCACTGGTGTTAAAGGCAATAATATCCAAATGCAAATTCTGGACATCAGTGGTAAAGTGGTATATGTAACCGAACTGGAGCATTTAACTGAATCCTATGTGACAACTATTGATTTACGCCATCTCAGCATGGGTACTTATATGGTACGTCTAATATCAGATACCGGAACACTTACCGGTCGTATTGTGATTACACAGTAATTATTCTTTTTTATATTATCAAAAAGGGCTGCCACACGACAGCCCTTTGATTTTTTACTAAGATCAATAATTAATGATTAGAAGGAAGATATAGAGCATTAATTAGAGAGAAAAAAAAACGCCTCTAAAAAGAGACGTTTGTTGCCCGAGATGGATTCGAACCACCACAAACAGAACCAAAATCTGCTGTCCTGCCATTAGACGATCGGGCAATCGGGTTGCAAAAGTAATAATATTTTCAAGGAATAAAAAAAATAAACAAAAAATCAGTTTAACCCTTTTGTAGGTATGGTTTTTGATGAAAAATCAGATTTTAAAATCTGTCTGCTTTTAACGTTATCTTTAATTTATGAACAGAGAAAATCGTTTGAGTTTTAAGGTTTTTTTTGATTTAAAGGAGATTATTTTAAGTTTGTATATCCTAATCATTGATGCTAAATCTAAGTGATTGTATGAGAAGATTTTACGATGCTGTATTATTTGTTTTTTTAGCCGTTTTACCCTTTTCTACCCTTTTGCATGCCCAGCAGAATGGTTCTATTCAAGGTAAAGTTTTTGACAAAAACAAAGAGCCTATACCCATGGTTACGGTTTATTTGGCTAAGCCGGGTTTAAAGCAAACAGATAATAAGATTGATCAATCATCCATGAAGGGTGCCATTACGGATTTTGATGGCTTTTATCGGATAGAAATAGCACCGGGCACTTATAATATGCATTTCTCGGCTGTGGGCTATAAGTCGTTGGATAGATCAGTTACCATTACAGAAAATAAGATTGAATTTTTTGATGTTACGCTGGAAGAAAATGTGCTGGAGCTGAATGAATATATTTACTCAGAGAGTAAGAATGCCACAAAGCTGGAAGAATCAACTGTCTCGATAGCATTGATTAAACCCTCTTTGGTTCAGAATCGAAATGCAACCAGTGGCGATTTGGCTATTGAGCAGATTCCGGGTATTGCCGTAGTGGATGCTGAGCCACAAATTAGAGGTTCCAGTGGCTTTACCGCTGGTTTGGGAAGTAAAGTACTCATTATGATTGATGATGTGCCTATGTTACGTGGCGATGCCGGACGACCAATTTGGAGTTTTCTTCCATTAGAAAACATGGATCAGATTGAGGTCATAAAAGGAGCCGGTTCTGTGCTGTATGGATCGGGTGCGTCAAATGGAGTGATTAATATCCGCACCGCTTTCCCTAAAAACAAACCGGAAACCATGTTTACGTTGTTTACCGGTATTTATAGCGGACCTAACGATAAGGCTAAAAAACCGTTTACAGGATTTAACCCTATTAAAACTGGCGGCAACTTTTTCCATTCCCGTATTTTTAAAACTAAAGGGGTTGATATTGATTTTGTAATAGGAGGCCAGGCCTTATGGGATGACGGTTATAAAGGAGGAGAACCTTTATATGGTGGCGCAGCATTGGGGTATTTTGATACAACCAGAGTTAACAGAGGCGAGTACGAACACAGTATTCGTACTAACTTCAATACCCGTTTCAGAATTAAGAAAGTTGAAGGTTTAGCATTTGGATTGAACGCTAATGTTATTGTATTCAGGGAAGCCATCTCGTATTTCTGGCAAGATGCCGATACCAATATTTATCGCATGTCGCCCGCCTCGCTAACCAATTTTGAGAATGTTTACTATTACATAGATCCATATCTCATATTTTAATAAGTTAGGATGCTTTGTACCAGAACACGTTTCTTCCAGAGTTATAGCAACGCCGATGTGTCTTCTCACGTCTCGTTCTACAACATTCTATGGCGAATTCCAATACACCAAAGACTTTACAGGAACAAAAACATTGCGGTGGTTAACCAAAGATTTGAATCTCATGACCGGTGCAATGGGTACCTATACCTATTCAGCAGGCCAGGTGTTTAATACTGCACCTACACCAGATAGTACCAGCACTGCCGCCAATTTTGCGGTTTACGCACAGCTTGAAAAACGCTTTTTCAGTCGTTTAAGCATTTCCATCGGAGGACGTTGGGAATATTTTCAAATTAATAATGAGAAGGCTAACAGGCCGGTATTCCGCACCGGTGCTAATTTTAGAGCTACCGATGGGACATTTATCCGCGCATCCTGGGGGCAAGGCTTTCGCTTCCCTACAATAGGAGAACGATATATCAATACCAAATCAGGCGGTTATGGCTTCTTTAGTAATGATTCATTAAAACCGGAAAAGAGTTGGACAGCTGAAATAGGCATTAAGCAGTTATTCAAGGGAGGAAAGTGGTTTTTAGGTTACGTTGATGTCGCCGGGTTTTGGCAAGAGTATGAGGATTTCTGCGAGTTTGCAGCCGGTCAATATGAGGAAGGTATAGGTTTTAAGTTCTTTAATACCGGCAAATCACGTATTCGGGGAGTGGATTTTACAGCTTTCTTTCAAGCTAAAATCCGTAATAAAGTGACTATTGATCTGACATTAGGCTATACGTTCAGTTTACCACAAACACGGACTCCTAATTATAAATATTATAACGATACTATTCCGCCCGGCATTAATGTTATTTCGTATAGTAATTCTTCATCCGATACATCCGGATATGTTTTAAAATACCGTATTCAACATTTAGCTAAAGCGGATTTGAATGTTGAATGGAAAAATCTCAGCGTGGGCTTCTCTGCACGTTATTATGGACCCATGCAAAATATTGATAAGTTTTTCCTGATACTGGATGATGCTAATTTGGCCTTTCACGGGATTAGAAAATTCATGGAATCTCAAAAATATGGCAGTGTAGTTTTTGATGCCAGAATAAGTTATCAGATAAAGAAATTCAGGGTGGCTTTTATTATGGACAATATCTTGAATGCTGAATATGCTGTAAGGCCTTTGGGCATAGCGCCTACCCGTTTATCCACTGTTCAAGTTTCATATCGTATCTAAATATGGAATGGTTTTTGCAATTAATTAACAATTAAATTTTAATCTTATGAAAACAGTAACATCTACACTTTTATTATCCGGTTTGGTAGGACTTGTGCTTGCTCAGCAACCGGCTCTTGACAATGGCAACTTAGAAAGCTGGACTCAATTTACAGGAACCAATGAGTCTTATTGGGAACCCGGTTTGGGTAATGACCGTACAACCCATTTTCTACGCACATTAAACCAATTGGCTGATGAGGCATTTCCTCTTACAGGGCCGGTAACTACTATCAGAGAAACATCGGATGTGCACGGCGGTACGTATGCGGCTAAGATGGTTTCTAATGTATTGGCTTCTTTCTTTCTTCCCGGCTTTGTAGGTACCGGTGATTTGGATATCACTGAGCAGACTATTCACTTAGGTCGTCAGTTTAATGGCCGCCCTGAGAAATTTCAGGGATGGTATAAATATACACCTGTAAACGGCGACTCTGCCGAGTTTCGTGTTTGGTTTACACGCTATGATGCCTTAACAATGCAAAGCATAAAAATAGGAGAGGGCTCTCAAAAGATTAAAAGTGCGGTAAATACGTATTCTATGTTTGATGTAAATATTAACTATTCAGATGCCGGTACGCCTGACACAGTGGTAATTTTCTGCACAGGCAGTGCAGGATATGATTTGGTGAATTTGCTTTCTTCAACCGGAGAACCAGGCTCCACATTATGGGCAGACGACCTTTCTTTTGTTTACCCGGCGGGTATCAATGAAGATGAATTGGCTAATCAAAATGTAAAGGTTTATCCTACCATCGTATCTGATGGATTGAATGTTGAAACATCATTGAACAACTCTCAGATGAAAGTGAGAATCTACGATATGAACGGTAAGGTTATTATAAGTGAGAACATGGCTTCTTCTTTGCATACTGTAGATGTAACGGCCTTGTCTGCCGGCTCGTACATTATTATTATACAAGATCCATTTAATCTTATCGCACGTTATCGTTTTATTAAGCAATAATTATAACGAACTTGACAAAATAAAAAGAGGGTAATTAGCCCTCTTTTTATTTTATAAAACCTCTATCATTCCATCCTAGAAGTCTTTTCATAACTTAGCAACATCCTAAATTTGGCGTACAACAACTTATCGGCTTTTCAGCATAAACGGTTATGCTTCTAATTACCGTTTCGCGTGCTTTATACTCAGCTATTTCTACCTTATTTAGATAGTTTTTCAGAATGTCGTCAGGTATAATTATCGGTCTGTTTTTCTGAATAATCATAGCGGTGAAACCTGCTTTACTGATATAATTCAGATACTCATCCTTGTCAATGGCGCTCGCCACACAACCGACATACATTTCAGCCGCATCCTTGATTTTTTCGGGTAACGCTCCTGTTAAAACAATATCTGAAATACTAAAGTGCCCACCTGGCTTTAATACCCTGAACATTTCGGAAAACACAGCTTGCTTGTTTGGTACAAGATTTAAAACACAATTACTTATAATCACATCAGCTATATTGATGGTTACAGGCATTTTTTCAATATCTCCCTGTCGAAATTCAACGTTGTTAAAGCCTAATCTTTCAGCATTTGCTCGAGCTTTGTTTATCATAGCTTCGGTAAAATCAATTCCGATCACTTTCCCCGTCTCACCTGTTTCGGCTCTAGCAACAAAGCAATCGTTGCCGGCTCCGCTTCCTAAATCTATAACGGTATCACCTTTTTTTATTTTGGCAAATTGAGTAGGCAATCCACATCCCAAACCTAAATCGGCATTGGGATTATAACCGTTCAATTCGCTGTATTCTTCGCTCATGATGTTATATACCTCGGTACTGCACTCACCGGCTCCACAACAGGATGATGCGTTTTTTTCTTTGTCTTGTAAGGCTATCTCACTGTATTTCTGCCTTACCATCTCTTTTATTTCTTGTTCTGATTTCATTGTATGTTGATTTTTAACAGCAATTTTGTTTAGCCAGTTTTGTAATGATTTTTGTAAAATAGTTTTTTAGAATCTTAAATGCTCTTTCATCAATACAATAACAAATAGTGTTACCTTCAATACTCCCTTTTATGAGGCCGGCGTTCTTGAGTTCTTTCAAGTGTTGCGAAACGGTAGGCTGTGCAAGAGGCAATTCGCTGACGATGTCACCGCAAATACAAGCATTCACTTTTAGCAAGTGCTCAATGATGGCGATTCTTGCAGGATGTCCTAATGCTTTTGCCATCATTGCAATTTGATTTTGGTTGCCGGTAAAATAGTCTGTTTTTGTTACTCCCATTCTTTTTCTCTTTTTTATTTTAATATAGCAATATTACGATAAATAATTTGATTAGCCAATTCGTTTTGTAAGAAAATAAAAACGGTCTTATAGGGTTTGGGTTGGATCGTCAGTTGATTTTGCACGGTTGTTCTTTAGAATCACAGCTAATATTCAAATTATACAGAAATCAAACAGTTACCTATCTCACCTTTAGCCCTAAATAGCATAAAACACGAGCGCCGCTTCATTTGAAGCGGCGCTCGTGTTTTATGCAAGGGGAAGTGCTTATTGAATCAAGGTCATCTCAACACGACGGTTGCGCTGACGGCCTTCTTCTGTATCATTCGTATCAATAGGCTTATCCGGTCCATACCAGTTCACTACAAATCTGGAAGTAGCTACGCCTTTCTTCACAAGATAGTTCTTCACAGCATTTGAACGATTCTTAGACAGGGTGATATTAGATTCGTGTTTACCTACATTATCTGTATGGCCTTCGATAAGTAGTCTCCATTCGGGCTTCTCTTTCATCAACGCGGCTAATTCGTCCAATGAACTATAGCTGCTGGTACGGATAATCGATTTGCCGGTAGCAAACTCCAGGTTGTCGAATGCCTTCTTCACCACTTCTTTTTCTTTCTCTGTCAGTGGAGGACAGCCGAAGTTCTCTATAACACCCGGCACAGTCGGACATTTATCATCAATATCACGAATGCCGTCACCGTCTGTATCGGCATACGGACAGCCTTTAAGTTCAGCTACACCCGGTACAGTCGGACAAAGGTCTTCGTGGTCTAAGATGCCATCACCATCCGTATCAGGACATCCAAAGGTTTCTTTCGGGCCCGGTATAGTCGGACAGTTGTCAAGTTTATCAATTAGACCATCACCTTCTGTATCAGGGCAGCCTTTGAATTCGGCAAGTCCTTTTTCATCCGGGCATTCATCTTCGCGGTCAATAATACCGTCACCATCACGGTCAGGGCAGCCTTCCAATTCCTTAGGTCCAGCTTCGGTCGGACATTTGTCTATCTTATCGGGTAATCCATCGCCATCTGTATCCGGACAACCTCTAAATTCAGCCAATCCTGGTTCTGTTGGACACTCGTCTTCAGAATCCTGTATGCCATCACCATCCGTATCCGGACAACCTTTGAAAGCCCATACACCGGGTATTTCACGACACTTATCCAATCGGTCTGATACTTTATCATTGTCACGGTCACGTGGTTTGCCGTGTGGAATAGGGATTTTCAGTCCGGCATGAATGTCAATACCTTTCCAATCGCCTTCAATCAGGTTGGAAAAAAGGTCGCCTGATCCGATATTAAGAGGACCTAAACGCAATGCCAATCCCCAGTTAAAATCAGATGCGGTATTATAGGCTATGGGCATATAAGCGCCAAACCATGGATTTTCATATCGGATAGTAAACGCTAGATTTGTTGCAACGTGCGAACGGCTATTGTCTGTTCTGCCATTGTTAAAGGCAATAAATGGAGTAAAGTTTAAATAGAAGCCTTTTACCACTTGATAATCAAGCGAGGCGATCAGTGATATAGGCGTTTCATGCCCATAGGTTTTTTGCCCCATGTCTTTCACTGTCATACCGGGCATATTGTTGAGCTTATCTGTTAAATCATAAATAGATTCTATACCATCAAAATAACTATTTGGTAGGCCATATACATTGGCTATATAATCCCGGCTGTTTGCTGCTCTAGTGTATTGTATAGCCCCGGCATCAACCAAAGCTAAAGAGGCTTTTAAGGTATATTTGTCTAAGTCTTTACGCCAAAGATTGGTCTTGCCGTCCATATCATATTTATACTTTTGCCATTTTGGTCGCCATTCATATACCACGCCAAAATCAGCAGAAAAACCAACCCCTTCAAGCTTAAAGGTGTAATTGCCATTATTAAAGTCAAGATTGTCAGAGTGGCCATATATCACGTTGCCAACCATCTTTCTGATAGTATCATGCCCCCAAACAAAATCAATATCCCGACCACCACCATAAGCAGATGCCAAGCCTTGTAGAAACTTAAGTGTAATACCGGCTTTTAAGAAATGCTCCTCTTTGTCCAAAATAACACGACCATAGGTGATCCCATACTCGGCCCAAATGTTGGCATTACCTGACGCAAAGTCTTCTTTGTAATTGATGCCATATTTAGAACTGGGAATACCATTGATAATAAAATCGGCAAAATCTTCATTCAAATTGTCAAGATCCGCAACTACTCTGAGGTTACTTGTAAAAGCAATGGCATCTTTTTGTGTTATATTAAACATAAAAGAAGGACCTTGCACCCTGAGATTTATAATACCATTTTTTTCAGCCCCGTTCCAATTATATTTAATATAAGTTGTGTCGGCTCCTGGCTCATCAAATCGGGATGGATTGAAGATGGCATTTTGATTTATGCTGACAAAGTTGTTTCCGCCAGATACATTTAGCATAAATAGATTAATGTCCACCTTGTAACGTGAATCTACGACATTAGCCGGATTCATATGTAAACTGTTAATACCGGCCCAACTGCCAATACTGTATCCCGCAAAATCTTGCGCGGAAACAATACCTGTAAGACCGAGTATTAAAGTAACAACAGTTAAGATTCTTGATAGAGCTCTCATACACTTTGTTTTTATGATTTAGAAATTACAATGCGAAAATAAGTTAAAAGGAAGTATAAAAACAAATATGAACCTAAAATAAATCAACCGAATAGATGACATTTCAAGACCGTTGCATGGTGCAAAGATACAAAAAACCACATAACTACATGATTATCAGTAATTTACATAGAAATTATTGCTTTTTGTTTGTAAATTTTATTAAGTACCTCTATGTTGTGCAACAGGCTCCGCTGTTATGCACCGTTTTACTTCAATTTTTTCATTGCTTTACTTTCTACCAATGATTTCATTTGCGTAATCGCTGCTTTGTTCAGTTGCGTAAGTCGTTCGTTTTGTGTCAAATCTTGTCTGATAAGCAGGGCGTTAATGCTTTCCATATTACTTAATACAACTAACTGTTCTAAGGTCGCATAATCTCTAATATTTCCGTCTTTTTCAGCATTCCTGTCCCGCCATTTTTTTGCCTTATTGGCTCTATAAATACTTCTTACAAGCTGTATGGCATCTCGCTTCATATCCTGACCAAGAGTGTATTTATACTCACGAGGAAAGTCCTGTGTATATAAAAACACTTTTTGAACAAGCGTGTAAACATCCTTAAAAACCTGCAATTCGTAATATAATGCCATATTTCAAAAAAAATACTTGCGTGATTTTGTGTCGTCACTTGGCAATATTAAAGCGAGCTTTATATTGTACTCATTCCTAACAAAATTTCTTGCGTGATTTTTGCTTGGCTCGGCAGAGTTCAAGCAAGCTTGACTCTGCTCTCACCTTTCACAAAAATTCGACCGCTTCGCGGTAAATAGTTAAATTGATTCACCCCGTGAGATAATTTTCATTTCTGCTTTTTAAGTATCGTTTACCCCATGAACTCTTCAAATATTTCTCTCTTTTTGTAGCATCTTGTTGATTTAAGCATCCTTCAAAGTATATTAATCTTAAGGGCAAACGGTTCTTTGTTGATGAAACTTTTCCTGCATTATGTAAAGCCAACCGGTCTCTTAAATTACTTGTATAACCTACATAATTATAACCATCTTTTTCACTTTGTAAAACATAAACATAATAATACATATCTCACGGGGTAAATAGCTAAAAAGCCCGAACGGCACGAAACCTAAGTGAGCCGTGCTTACTGAAGCTGCCCTGGGCGCCAGAGAGGAAGTACTGTTCCCAAGCGTAGTAGTTATCGATCTCGGTAGAACTCCAATACCAAAAATCAGAAAAAATGTCACCACCATTGGCTGTTGCGGTGGCATTAATAACTGTTTTATTTTGATACATTAGATTCAATTCTCCTTTTGAGGGAAGATACCAATCTCCATAAGTTTTGCTTCCTTCGGTAATTTGTAGCTCATTACAGATACGTGCTGCATAAGTATTACCATCATCACCAATAGCTACTTGAGCTGCAATAATTATTGAGGTATTTGCTTTACCGGCTAATGGTCCATCTCCTTTTGCTTGTGTATTACCATAAGTACTGGCAAACCATCTTTCCCCTGTACTTTGGTCTGTTTTGGCACATACAAGTCCATGTTGTCCTGTTTCGTCAACCCAAAACACAATACCACCATGTGCAAAATCACCTATGGAATAGGTTTTAGCACTTACTGTATTATTAGTAATATTTATGCCTGTTCCGGCTGTTAGTTGGTTTTGTTTGTTATTCCAATTGGCTGTATCGCTACTTGTAATACCACTTGCAACAGATGAACCAAACATAGGGTCGGTTTCGGTGTAACTGTCTAATTTATTGTTCCAATAAGTCGTGTCAGCTCCAGTGATACCGCTTGCAACAGATGAACCAAAAACAGGGTCGGTTTCGGTGTAACTGTCTAATTTATTGTTCCAATAAGTCGTATCAGCTCCAGTGATACCACTTGCAACAGATGAACCAAAAACAGGGTCGGTTTCGGTGTAACTGTCTAATTTATTGTTCCAATAAGTCGTGTCAGCTCCAGTGATACCACTTGCAACAGATGAACCAAACATAGGGTCGGTTTCGGTGTAACTGTCTAATTTATTGTTCCAATAAGTCGTATCAGCTCCAGTGATACCGCTTGCAACAGATGAACCAAACATAGGGTCGGTTTCGGTGATGCCACCCGTAATGGATTCCGCAGTTTTTGCATGTAAAGCATACGGTACACTTAATAATTGGCTGATCCCCGTGATGGTATAGTTGGTTCCTCCATTTATATCAGTTTCAGTTTTAATGAAATAAGGTCCGTTTGCCCAATCAATTGTTGAAAAATCACCGCTTACAACTGTTCCTGCTCCAATTTCTACACTCACTAAACCGTTGGCATTGGTCGTTGGTGTTTGGGTTTCTTCATAAACAGCAGTACCGCTTATAGAGCCTTGTAAAATACTTATTTGCATGCCGACTTGTTGGTTAGTAACTAAGGCATTGCTGCTGTTGCGGATTACTGCCTGATAGCTCATTTTTGTGGTGCTTGAAAGAACACACATGCAGTTACGTAGAACTGCAAAAATTGTAATTAACTTTTTCATAATATTTAGTTTTTGATAATTTTAAATGATTTTACTTCTTCTGAGTTTTGATTGACGACATTTAGAACGTAATTGGCCTTAGCTAAATGACTCATCTCAATTTTTGTTTCGTTCTCCATAATTTGCTTGGAAGTCAATAGTTTTCCTTGCATATCATAAAGTTGAAACGATAATTTTTCGTTGTTATAATTGCTTATTTGTAGGGTTAAATTATCCGTAGTAGGATTGGGAAAAGCAGTGAGCGAGATGTTTAGCACTGTTTCCTTTATTTCTACTGTGAAAATTTCGTAGGCATGTTGTACACCTTGGTCAACACTTCCACTACTTCCTGTAATGGAGGTGTAAACAACCTGTCCAATGCTGTAAGCAACAGCTCCTCCGCTACCTGTGGCATCACCACCAGAGGCGTTTGCACTGTCTTGAGCTTGTGCAAAGCTCACCCATAGCAGTCCTGCTAATAATAATGCAATGGGTTTTGATTTGTTTTTTGTCATATTACTTTGTTTTAGTATTTTAAATTTTCCTACTCTGTTAAAAGGCTTTTCGGATTTCGCCTGTTAAATTTATTGTTTTTTGTCATATTTGCCAATGAATGCTAACGGGAAGCTACTACTCGTTGGCCGACTTTTAGCATTAATTTTAAATATGAAGATAAGACTTTTTGCTAAAGAGAAATGTTAGACGAAGCGTTTATTTAGGCTTGCTAGTAATAGCATGTTGGCGGTAGTTATTTGTCAATTTTCTTAATGGTTTCTTCCAATTTTATATAATCGATACTGCCAATGTGTTTCTCTATTATTTCGCCTTTAGAATTGTAAAAGAATGTAGTTGGAAGAATATTTATATCATAATTAGATAACTTTTTATCACTTTTAAGAAATCGAAAAGGGTAAAACTTACTAATTGAAAACTGTTTAATTTTGTCAATTGTTTCGTCAGAAATCATTATAAAATCTACTTCATCTCCATACCTCTGTTGTATTCGGTCATACTCGGGAAATTCTTTAATACAAGGAGCACACCATGTAGCCCAAAAGTTAATTACTAATGGTTTATTGGTAGGTTTTGATAAATCTATTACTTCATTATTCAAATCTCTAGCTTCGATTTGATTTAATAAAATATCTGCTTGAAATACAAATCTTGTATAAAGAATTACACTAAGAAGAATAAACAAAAGATTCCTGCTATAAAACCTCGTCCAAAACCATTTTCTATTCATAATTATTTAATTGATAAGTCACCAAATATCAGTATCAAGATGATTGATAAAATTATGGATACTATAAATCCTACTACCATTCCGATAATAAAGCTTTTTCCTTTTTTCATTTTAGTTTTTCCTTTTTATCTACATCCATTACCGCCAACGGCAGTCGGTCTAATAACTTAATTTTTTCATCAATTATTTTGCTAACCTAAGCAAATAAATCCAATTTCAGGCACTTAAAATGAGGGTTATTTTAGAAATTGAATCCTGCTTTTTTGTAAATAAAGTGCATTTTAAATAACCAAATACAAACAGCTCAATAAACCTGATTTCGTTATTCTGCTCAATCTGCTCCTCCAAACAAAAGAAACTGATTTGGT
Organism: Flavobacteriales bacterium; assembly: GCA_026936045.1. Taxonomy (GTDB): domain Bacteria; phylum Bacteroidota; class Bacteroidia; order CAIKAF01; family CAIKAF01; genus BA4. Next base: position 2,364 of record JAIXKU010000281.1, on the reverse strand, counting down.
TTCTGTCTTTACCAAGTATGAATTTCATGCTGTAAATATACTGACAATCAATTCGTTAAGCAGCTAATTTAGATATAACTTGTTAACAATCTGCGTATTAACAAGAATGAGATTTTTAGACAGTTTGACGGTTTGCGGCTTGGCGTAGTGGCGGATTTTTAGCACAAATGTTGAATAGAATTACTATCGTTCAACCTTGCACAAAAGCTCAATAGAAGCACTTCATCGGCTCTATTGCCAATTTGTTTGTTAGCTGATCGCCCATTTATTATTTCTGTTTATTTTATATTCTTTTCTAACGCTATCCTTTCTTCTTGTTTACGAATAACGATTTTAATTTTCGTAACAATGACGAACTTCCTGCATCTGTTTTATTTTCCGCTTTGGAGTGTACATCCAATACCACAATTTTCCCGGTACGCATATCGAAAACCCATCCGTGAATTTGCGGATAATCGGGTGTATCTTTTAAAGATTGAATGCAATCCATTTCTATTACGTTTTCCGTTTGCTCGATGACAATCAACTCTACCAATCGGTCATAACGTTTGGTTTCGTCTTTTATCTTTTCCAATTCCGTTTTATGGATACGGTAAATGTCTTTGATGATTTGCAACCAAGGGCTGTTTTGTCCAATTCCTTTTTCTTCCATTGCGGCTTTGATACCGCCACAGCCATAATGACCGCATACGATTATATGCTTCACCTTTAAATTCACAATGGCATATTGGATAACCGATGCTACATTCAAATCTATTGGATTGACAATGTTTGAAATATTTCGATGAACAAACATATCGCCTAAATTCAGTCCGGTAAAAATATCGGGATCTACACGGCTGTCCGAACACCCGATAAAAAGATAATCAGGTTTTTGCTCAACATATAAATTATGGAAAAAATCAGGGTTTGAAGACGTTTTATCGGCTATCCATTTCTCATTATAGGCTAATATTTCTTGATAACTTAATGCCATTTTTTTGAGGTCTTAAGATTACTTTTTTTTCATTGATTTCATTATCCACTTTACCAAATTGACAACGACCACCGCCAATATCCCTACGCCAAGTCCAAAAATGACTTCACGAACTACTAACGGAAAGTTAGGAATAAAGTCATGAAAGAACTCCACATAATGGATAAATATACCACCCGAAACCAATATCAAGGCGATGGTACCCACAACGCTAAGCAGTTTTACAATGATGGGCAATGCTTTGACCAATCCTTTGCCTATCGTAGTAATAAATCCTTTACTATTGGATAAGCTAATCAACCGAAACCCAAAATCGTCCATCCTCACCAAAACAGCTACAAAGCCGTAAACGCCTACGGTGGCAATGAGCGCCACAATAGAAACGGTTAGTATCTGAATGGTTAGACTTTTGTCTAAAACGGCACTTAATGCAATGATGACAATTTCCAAGGAAAGGATAAAATCGGTCTTGATGGCTGCCCAAATCTTTTTCTTTTCCCGGGCTTGGTCTAACTCGTTATCAAGACTTTCAGGATGTGTTTCTGCTTTGTGTCTTTTATGAAACAGGTATTCTACAATCTTTTCTGCACCTTCATAAGCGAGATAAACGCCCCCGATGACTAGTAAAACCTTGATCAGAAAAGGTGCATACACATTGAGGGTAAGAATGAGCGGAACAATGATGAGTTTATTGACAAAAGAGCCTTTGCTGATGCCCCATAGTACCGGCAACTCCCGTGAGGAAACATAACCGGTTGCTTTTTCTGCATTCACTGCTAAGTCATCGCCCAAGATGGCGGCTGTTTTTCTCGTGGCTACTTTTGCGGTAACGGCTACATCGTCCATCAATGCCGCAATATCATCTAAAACGGTAAAAATACTTGCTCCCATAACTAATCAATTTTAACTTGATTTCTTTGGTTTCATTTAAAATAGCCTTTCTTTCTGAAATAGAATATCAAAGCCAAGGCAATAATGGTAAAAAGAATCCAAGCACCCAAATAACCGTATTCCATCTCCAATTCGGGCATGGTCGAAAAATTCATCCCATAGACACCCGCTAAAAAAGTAAGTGGTATAAAGATGGCAGCAACGACCGTCAATGTTTTCATGATTTGATTCATTCTTTGGCCTTGAATGGAGAAAAATATATTGATATCGCTATCAATAAGCCTGTCAATGAGTTCACTGTTGTCAATAATGGTCAAGCATAAATCTTTTATTTCAAGATAGTATTTGGTCAAACTGTCGTTGTATGCTATTTCTTTTCTCTCCATTTTTAATGAGAAACCTTTGATGGGCAGAATGGTTTGTTTTACAAAGAAGATATGCTTTTTGTATTCCTCCCAGATATTAAATGTATAACCACATTCACTGCTGTACAATCC
>JAIXKU010000154.1 GCA_026936045.1 Flavobacteriales bacterium | reverse complement strand
CAGTATATATGATGCACGTCCTAAAGCCTGTAGAGAATACCCGCATACGGACAGAAGTAATATGTATCAGATTTTAGAATTATCTCAAAAGAATGCAGGGGTATGCCCTGCTGTTTTCTTAATATTGGAGAAAATAGCAGCTAATCTGAAAAAGTAATCAGAGATTTCCTATTCCGGCCAGTAGTTCATCGTATAACCGTGATGCACCTATACGAAAAAATTTCGGTTGAATAAACGTGTCTCCCATATATGATGATATTAAATCTATATAGGCGTTGGCATCGGCAATAGTTGCTATGCCGCCTGAAAGTTTTATACCAACCTGCTTAGGAGAATGTGTATTATGTTCTTTTACAACTTCTGCTATCCATCGCGCTGCGTCCGGAGTTGCGCCGATTGGGATTTTCCCTGTTGATGTTTTAACAAAATCTGCACCGGCTCGAATACAGATATCCGCTGCCTTTTTAATAAGGACTTCGGTTTGTAACTCACCCGTCTCAATGATTACCTTCAGCTTTTTGTTGCCACAAACCGTCTTGACAGAACTAATCTCTTCAAATACATAATTATCCTCCCCTTCAATCAACATCGCTCTGTTTATGACAAGGTCAATCTCATCGGCACCTTGTTCCAAAGCATATCGCGTTTCATTCACTTTGATATGAACAGACGTTTGACCTGACGGGAATCCCCCGGCAACACTGGCAATGGGAACAGCACCTTTAACCTCTGCTTTCACTTGTTTTACAAGAGTGGGATACACACAAACTGTAGCAGGATGAATACCCTGCCCCATATAACGAATTGCTTTCTCTGCGATATATTTAGCAGTCTCACGTCCATCTGTTGGTTGTAAGGTGGTTAGGTCTATTAGTTTAGTTATACCTGCAATAGTCATATCAATTTATACATAAACACCGTTGCTTGAACAACAACGGTGTTTATTATCTGATAGAATTTATGTTTTACTTAAGCGTAAATGCTATAGGCAAGCGATACTGTACACGTACAGGGCGTCCACGTTGTTTGCCGGGTGTAAACTGTGGTAGTTTCTTAATTACCCTTTCAGCTTCCTCATCACACCCCCCGCCAATACCACGCAGTATTTGTACTTGGGCAACCGATCCATCCTTTTCCACTACAAATGAAACGAAGACTTTTCCCTGAATACCAAGTTCTTTAGCTTGTTGGGGATATTTCATATTTTGAGAGAGGAAAGCATATAGCTTCTCTTGGAAACATTGATTGGCTCCTTCTTCCGTTTTCTCAGATTCACAACCTTTAAAGCGAGGCATGTCTTCTACAATCTGAAAAATCTCATGGTCATCACTAATCGTTTCAGCCACCTCTGTAAACTCAGACACTCGCACATCCGTTTGTTCAGTCACCTCAACGTTCTGTACCTGCATTTCATTTTCAAGTATTTGGTCATTCTCCACAATTTCCAATACTTCCACAACAGTTGGTGGCGGTGGTGGCGGTGGTGGTGGTGTCTGTGGCTGCACAGCCATAACAGTTTCTTCAATTTCTTCATTGATTGTCATACTTACCATCTGTGTCACAACTTCTGCAAAAGTTCTGTATTCAAATGCCAGCAGGCCCAAAGAAAGTGCGATAACCAAACCTAATGCCACAAACATTGGTCTTGCTTGTTCAAATCAACTTCGGATTTTTCTAGTTTCCATCCTTCGTATTTAAAATTAAAGATACTATATTTTTAATCTTCTGAACAAATACGCTTTTATCAGATAAGTTCAAGATTAAGTGTATTTTTCTTTCTTTTTTCTGTTTGATAAATGGCAATAAAGAGCATCCACCCTAATAATGAGCCAATTGCATTCGCCAACATATCTATCCTGTCAGCGTAACGACCTTGTGCGAACCATTCCTGCATAAGTTCTGTATAAACACCAAATAAAAGACTGAATCCCAATGATACTCTTATGAAGTAATAACGTAATTTCTTGAAACGGTATTGTTTGCGTAATCCAACCATCAGTTGAAAAGAAAGAAAAGCAAAGATGAAAACATGAAATACCTTATCAAAACTTATAAATGGACTTTGAGGGAGTTCATTGCCAGGCATAAAACAAAATAATTGGATCATTAGAATCCAAAAGATACCAATCAAGTTATGATGCAGAAACATTAATGTCCGATATGAGCCTTATATGAAGCAGCATCCATAAGAGAAGCCAATTCATTTTGACTAGATAGGCGAACCTTTATTACCCAACCGTCGCCGTAAGGATCTTGATTAATCAACTCCGGATTAGTATCTAATTTGGGATTTATTTCAACTACCTCAGCTGCTACCGGCATAAATAAATCCGACACGGTTTTTACGGCTTCTACCGTACCAAACACTTGATCTTTAGATAAAGCGCTGCCAACAGTATCTACATCAACAAAAACAATGTCACCGAGTTCTCCTTGAGCGAAATCCGTAATACCAATAAAACCCCACTCGCCTTCTATCTTAATCCACTCATGATCTTTAGAATACTTTAATTCACTGGGAATGTTCATAATGCGTATTTATTAGAAATGCAAACGTACATTTTTTTTATGTTTTTACAAACTTTTAAGAAAATTACGATTACTATCAAAAAGGCACAACAAGAATCTACTGTGTCAGCGTGAAGCGAACGCTTAACCCGGCATTGGTATTAGCTGTTGGGAACTGGTTCGCCACAAATGGATTATTAATAATTTGATCTACAAAAAGACGTACAGAAAGAGACGTGTTTATCATATATTCAGCAAACCCTTTGATGGTAATGGCACGTTGACCTGCTGTTACTTGTTCCAATGTTGGTGATATCTTACGAATCACTGTAGAATTATCCCGCAATCCAAAGTCAAAACGTAGATTCAAATTACTCTTTATTTGCTTACCACCTATGCGGAACGGTAGTTTTACGTCCTTAATAACATAGCCGGCGCCCACAATCACTTCGAACGTATTATTTTCCGTAATCTGTTGGTTCGGGAAGTTTAGTGCAATATTGCGGCTGGACTTTACTTCCACATTAGCAGTAATACTGTTATGGAAAACCATATCAAACTTTATCAATGGATTGAATGATTCCACCAAAGAAATGCTATTCAGGAAATAATGTGAAACAAAGTTATTGTTATCGTCTCTGATAGATTGGTCAAAAGGATTATCTATCCAATCTTGGGGGTTCTTATCATTATAGATATAATTTGACTGATAGCCTGCCACACTATATGTAGATTGATAAGCATGAGATAAGACAATATTTTTAAATATTTTCTTTATTGCCTTAATCTGATTTAAGCCGTCAAACTGTATTCTCCAGTTTGGAATAGGAATAGCCGGGAATGGATTTAGTTCAATACTATTAGGGTCTTTGCCGGTATAAGCCGACAAGAATGAATACATAAGCACATCCTGCTGGGTTTCGCCATAACCCGACTGATACGTAGCACCCGGAACCGGTGTGGCATTGGGGTTTAATTGTCCCATACGATTAGAAATAACCGATCTAGCTTGTAACATATCATTAAACCATCGAGATGTAAAATTAGCGCCATCTCCGCCAAATGCCGTTCCTATAGTCATATATGACATACTAAAATTACCCATTGTCATCGGATTTTGGGCTACAAAATCACCAATCGTAGGAATATAACGATAGTTAGATTGGAAATTTTCAACATAAGTACGATTAGCCGTAAGCGTTATCCTAAAACCTTTAAAGGGTTCATATGTAGCATTGGCCGAAAGATTAGACGAATGCGTACGCATGAACAATACATTGAGTGTACTGTCGCGTATCAACCATGCATTTTTTACGGCTTTGTTAACCAAGTCAACGTCCGAAAACTGTCTTCCAAATACAAAATCAGGGCCAAAAGATGGATTATAGAAATCAACGCCAAACAAAGTTGTACCGGCCTTATAACCCGGAATGGTAGTTCCATTAGACTCATTATAGCTTACAGAAAGATTTTTTACACCCGTAACCATACGAGCCAATATTTCTGGAATGACCATCCAACGGAATGGTTTACGCTCAATTTTACCTTCTATTTTTATAGTAGCATCTTTTACATCTTCTTCAGCTATAAATCGGGCTCTCTTTTTATCAACAACTTCAGTCTTACCTTTAATTTCTCTGCCATCCGGTGCTATCACCTTGATGGTAATATTTTCTGTTTTCAACTCATGTTTAATAAGCTTCTTCTTCCCTGCTTTAAAGGTTACGCCCATTTTCTCCCAATTAACAATCTTAATTTTTGTTCTCTTTGTTTCATCATTTTCATTATTCGGATCTTTGGGCTTATTAGAGTCCACACCTTGCTTATCGGCTTTTTTCTGTGTTTTTGGTTTGTCCAGGTCTTTAATCCAAGGAATCTTATTATAAAGCGTTGTCATATTAAGTTGCACGTTTCCCTTAATAGAATTGGCATTTTGCGCTGTATTTCCCCAGCGACCCATTGTAAAGTCACCATCCTGATTGAGTTCCATATTACCAGCTATCCATTGAAAGTTACCGCCATACCCAATAGATGCTGTTATCCAGTCCGTCAAAGGAAGCTTGCTGAAAGGAAGAGTATAGGCTGCATCCCAGTTATGCTGATATCTTGTGTTTCGACCAAAAAATCCGACACGTGGTTTTACGGTTTCATCCAATGCAATATCGGGTTCATCAATACGAGAATAGTTTGTAGCACTAAAAGATAAGCTAACAGATTTGAAAGGATTGTACTGAAATTCATAGGTGCGTACCCATGTGAAGTTTTTACGATATGTAGGAAGAATGAGTAACGGATACTCTGTTGTATTACGTATTTTAAACTCATTCACATCACGCTGAATATTGGCCCTGAATGCTACACGCTTGGGCGACCATGAGAAATTAAAATCTTTGATCCATTTGGCCCATTTTGATTTTAATTTCTTAGATTTCTTGAACGGTTCCCAACTTTGTGCCTGAGGGGCAAAAGTGTATCCTAACGATCCTCTGTGCTCAAACGTATTGTTATATTCCGTTCGCGTATCCCGATATGTTTCATTCGTGTATGAATACGATGCATCCCAGTTCTCAATATCCCAAATTTTCGGCTTACGTTTATTATTAGTACGATTCTTCCGCATATTGGTAATATTAAAGTTGGTCTTTGTTGACAATGTTTGGGCCATTTGCCTTAAGGCATCTTTCTCGTCATCTGTTTGCAACGTATTGAGAGCATCTCTAAAATAGATATCCGGATCAAGCGGGTTAAATTGCGGATTCTCGATTTTAGTTGAATAGCCAAAGAAAACTGGAATGGTTACACCGGCTTTTGTGCCAAAGAATTTACCAAATTCAAAGCTGCTGGTGAAGTCGAATGTTGTGGTATTGTTACGACTGCGTTGTAAAGGTTTTTGATCAATACTTCCAAAACCGAACGTTGTATAGGAGACGGCAGCAGCTACTTGACCGAAATCTGCCAGATTAACCTGTGCTCGTGCCTTTGCTGCCCATCCGCCCGATTCAAAATAATCGGTAAGGCGCATTTCATTAACCCAAACTTGTGCACACTTTGGTAATCCGTCATCCACTTTGCCACCATCTTGTCCTGTCTGCCATGGATTATGTTTCTTATGTGGGTTTCTCACGCCAATCATAATCGTTCTCACGTTGGCAATATTAGGATTACCCACCACCCTGATTCTTCTGCCATCTACCATCTTCTCATAGGGTTCATTAGATGGAAGACTAAGCGTATTCCTTTCCAATTTAATTTCAGGCAAGAGCTGCAAATCAATATTTAATTCATTCTCTAAAGGCCATAATGCCCGTTTATAATTGGGATCATCATTAGGTATTTGATCATTAGGATTAGGATCAACAGGAGGTGGTGTATTGGGATCCGTTGGTTTTAATGGTATTTCTATCTCATAGTAGTTCTCCGAAGCATCCATGCCCAAACGAACAAACAATGATATATCGTTACTATCTAAGGTATTATTAAGTACATGCTCTGCATGGGCAAACATCTTAAGATACTTATATGCGCGCATGTCATAAGATGTATTTTTAAAAACCGATTTCGCTTCGCCATCCTGCAAATCACAAACATTCAAAACGAGCGCTTGCTCATTAAGTTGTTGTAGTTGGGGATTTGAGGGATCAATCTCACGGGTAATACCGGGGGGTAAAGCATACGGGAATGGCTTTTTGCGTGTATTTTCTTCGATATTTACCGTAGTGGAGTTGAACGAAGCTGAATTAACGGTAATAAAGGCATCCGGATCCCAAATATCGGACGTATAAGTTCTCCAATCGGCGCGCACCAACTGTAATGTTGCCAGTCGAACATAGATATCATCAGGGAATCCATTTAGAAGCATCCGCATAAAGCGAATGGATCTGAAATCATTAATATTACCGAATTGTTCTTTCTCTTCGGTACGAATCGGCACACGAAACTGAATCCATTTTACCTGCTTATTTTGCACCTGGCCATTTACATTTACAGATACGGTAGTATTCAAAATATCTGTAATGAAGTTCTGTCCAATCGTGTTCAGATCATTAGGACGCAAGCTAACTACATATTGATAATAGCCCTCCGGCTTATCCAAGGTAAAGTTGTTGTTTACATCTTCTGTGTTGGGCACCTGCCCGTATGAGAAATTGATATTGCTTGCCGGCGAGTTGTTTTCCGGCCCCAAGAATTTCTTATAACGGCTATGCGGGTAGTTGAATCCGTCAATCATTGTTGTTGGCTGGTTAAATCCATCCGCGTTATAGTGAGTAAAGTTATCGCCTGAGGGATCGGCAAAAATAGAATCATATACTGCATTGCCTGTTCCATATTTTGTAGCCACCTGACTTAGAAAAGTATTAAAGAAATTTTGCTCTGCGGTATCGCTTAATCCATCATAGCCAACATCCTGTAAGAGACGTGTTGCCGGATCGTTATCAAAATTCTGATTAATCGGTTGGAGTGCCGGTACACGTCCCCAAGCCGTCGTCACAAGCGGACGATTGGGATCTGTTGGAGTCGGCATACCATTCTCATAACTCATTCTTCCATCCTTCAGAACATCTTCATTCATATTACCTATTTGGAGAATAAAATCTCCCCCACCCCCTGATAATGTATTTTTATTAGTACTCCCCACTCCGTCTTCCCATTCTTTTAATTGATTGAGATCGGCATTATCAAACGGATCCATCATCCAAAATTCTATATATGAAACATTGGCACCATCCCAATCTGTGGTTTCTACGCGGCGAATCATTGATCCAAAATTTTGCTCCGGATTCTTCAGGACAAGCTTATTTGGTATCGTTTCATCAAAATTATCCACATCAAAATTATATGGCCCTCTTTCATCAGGATAATAGTTTAAATCAAGTACCAACTGCTGAGGCTGGATACCCTGTTGTAAAGGAGGTTGATAACCGGGAAAAACTTCAGTTACCTGTACTTCTCGCAGGTAATTATTAATCATGATATTCGGATTATCTTTAATAGACTTGGGTGTTAAGCTATTAAAACGGTAAAAGAGCGGATCCATCGTAAACCAAGTAAGGCGAGCCCTATTAAAATTATATCTCAAATCATTAAAATACTCGCCATTGGGAAATCTCGGATTATTCCCTTCAGGCACAGAGCCAAGCTTCCACATGAAAGGATTCCGAATATCAATGGGTGTTTCAGCGCCTTCAAAATCGTCAATATACGAAACGCCGTTTTCTCCATTCTGATCAATAATACCATTATAGCCCGGAATCATATGCGCAAACTCTCCGTTTAAAATAACCTGAGAAGGCGCTTTGGTATTAATGCCTGGTATCTTATCTACCATACGCGTAATGAAGTTGGATCCCGTAGAATAATTTATATCAAAACCCCAAATGGTATTATTTACAGGCTCTTGTCCAACATCAATTTTTTGAGTCAGAGGTCGCTCACTTAGATTCATCAATGTAGCGCCAATTTGGAATTTCTTACTGAACTTATAATCGATGTGTGTCCCAAACAGTCGCTTTTGTTGGATATTGAATGTGGCATTATTCTCAAGTGAGATATTGATTGGCAGGCCGGAATTCAAAATACTTTCATTGATAATACGCACACGTCCGGCAGCGTAATCAACCGTATAATCTACGTTCTCGGTAAGTGTCTGACCACCGGCCGTAACTGTCACCGAGCCTTGAGGCACATTAAATGCATTGAGAGATATTTCATTACCTGCTGCGCCTTTAAAGCTTCCTGCAATATAAAAGCGATTTTTTTCCTGATTTAATTCAGCTAATTGCTGTTGCACCTTATACAAAGTATCAAAAGCATAGCGATCTACATATTGATCTACATTAAGCGATGGATTCGCTTCCGTAAACACCTGCTTCAAATATCTTCGGCTATATGGTTCGCGCACGGGGAAAATAATGCGCCCATTTTGTGCACGAATAGTTCTGCCTTCAACAAAATCAAAGAATCCATCCGGCACTAAGTCATTTTGTTGGTTAAGTCTGTCAAGATTAAACAAACGAAGTAAAGGTGTGCCGCTTAGCCCTGGCACATTAGGGAAATAATTGAGCTTCACGCTAGACTCGGTATCTTGATATAGAATATTCAATATAAAATCAGTTGGTCCAATGTTATAACCGCCAATAGAATAAATATTCTTCATCATCCAAGGCCAGTTAGGCTTGGTAATATCAAAGTTAGATGCCTTAAGTAATTTTACAACCAAGGCATTGGGGGCTTCCATATCAGTCCCAAACTCACCGACCTGATATGTTTTACCTCCAGCCGTATATTGATAAGCAACGGCTAACACTTCATCCGCATTAAGTGATTGGTTTAATGAAATATAACCCAAAAGCGGGTCAAATGAATATTCATTCGGTTTCAGCAATCGGGCATTAGCCAGTTTCTCAATCTCTAATCCATTTTGAAGCTGAGTATATAAGGCCTGACTAGTAATGTCGCGAATGGATGGAGGTAAGGTTTTGGGATCGTAATTACTTGCATTTTCAGGGAATTGATTCGCATTAGGCAGTTGTTCGCCTAAAGGAAGGATACCAACAATATTTCTAACATTTTCAGTAGCATTAATACGGTTTGTAACCCAGACTTCTATACGAGTAATATATACGGGAGAGGTAACGTATGGCAAGGTTTTATTCGCCTCATCATATAGGTTCATGAAATAATCACCCAAGAAATAGTGGCGATTGGCCTCGTAGCCGGCACAAGACACCTCAAACTTGGTAATCTGTGCTCCGCCTTCCACTGTAACAGTTTGTTTCTGTCCCTGCTGCTGGCTGAAAACAGTTGTTATCTCAAATTTCCCGAATTTGAGTTTATTCTTTATACCAAAAAGCGATTGGCTACCTTGAATCAATGTTCCGGTGAGAGGGAGATTAACATTACCAAATTCAAGCAACTGAAGAATATCATCCTCCCCTCCCTCATATTTCAGATTCATTTGATTCTCAAAATTGAATAGTGCTTTCGTATTGAAATTAGCATTCAACTGAATCTTATCCCCAATTTTCCCTAATACATTAAGTTGAATATTTTGGTCAAAATTAAAGGAGGTAACCGTGCGTTGCTGCAAGGGGATATTCGGATTATCTGTTTTGTTCACTCTAACGCCCAATATCAATTCGGCCGTTCCTTGCGGACGAATTTCAATCTTATTACTACCAAAAATACCTTTAAACAGTTCGCTCTTCACATTAATAGGCGGAATAAGACTGTTCACATCACGACCGCCCGCTCTGTTCTTTTCTTTCTCCCGCCAATAATCCAAAGCTGATTCTTGCAGAATTTTCTTTCTATAATCATCTGCTGAATAGTAATTTGTGCTTAGGATGATATCTCCCACTTTTTGCAAAATGATATATTGATTATTCTCTGAGTCATATTGCACCTCCTCGGTAACGTTAGATGGGTTTTGTATGCCCATTTGTTCAATATTACTCGTTGAATCGGTTTGACTATAGCTTTTTTGAGAGCTAAGTAGCTCCACAACAAAGAAGGACAGAATAAAGAATGTGCATTTAGACATTCTTGACTTATTGAAACCAATAATCCAACTAAATAGATATATATTTTGAGATTGCTTCACTTGATTTACAAATGTTTTAATGCCTGTTTGATAAGGTCTTCAACCGGCATACCATCCGGGCCGGATTCCTTAACTTTGAGTATAGCTTTATCAATAGCAGCTCTATTGAATCCAAGCGCTTGGAGTGCCATAACGGCTTCGAATGTTTTTGAATGGGTCGGTATTTGGAATGCAGGCGTTGCTCCTTTGCCAATTTTGTCTTTTAAATCAATGATGATACGCTCTGCCGATTTAGCCCCAATCCCTTTCACCCGTTTCAGGGTAGCTATATCGCCGGATAAAATTGCTTTTTCAGTGTCAGGTGCAGAAAGAGCTGATAATATCATTCTGGCTGTTGCTGAGCCAACACCCGATACGCTTATCAATAAACGAAATACTTCGCGCTCGTGTTCATCAGCAAAGCCATATAATAGATGGGCATCCTCTCTAATAACTTGATGTGTAAAAACATGAACCTGCGGCTGGTCTTTAATCTTGGCGTATGTGTTTAAAGAAATATGGACAAGATATCCAACTCCTTGGCAATCTACTACAGCATGTGTAGGTGTTGCGATCTAATTTTCCTTTTAAATGGTCAATCATACATCTTTTTTATATACAACGCCGAATATTGATAATCAAAATCCTGCATTGCATATTTATTAAGTCCAATCTTAAGATCAGCGTAAATATTTATCTATAAGTATTTGATTTACGGGTTAAAAAAGTTTCCAAATATAGCTTTTTTTCATTTTATCCAATATTGATGAGTTTTTTAATTTTAAGGTTGCCCTTCCTTTAACAATTAGTTTTTATCGTAAAACTCTATATTTGTTTTTTCTCACGAATGAAATTTAGGATAATCTACCTCTCGTTATTAGCCTGCTTATATATAACAGGTGCTAGTCTTTATGCCCAGAAGGCTGATCTTCATATTGTTGTCAGCGATTATAAAACCGGTGAAAAATTGGTGGGTGCTACGATATTACTTGACGGTAAACCTGTTGCAAGTACCGACATGGATGGTGTATGTAAAATACAAACAGAAGCCGGAACGCATGTGTTGTTGCTGACATATATGGGTTATGATAACGAAAAGATGGCGATCAGCTTAACAGCCGGAGAAGTTAAAACATTGCAATTAACCATGAAGCCGGCAGCTAAAGAGCTAAATTTAATGGTTGTAACAGGTAGCCGCTACGAAAAGAACATAACAGAAGAGACGGTATCAATGGATGTCGTTTCGTCACAATTAATGCAGAATATCAATGCAGTAGAAGCTTCTGAAGCTGTTCAAAAAACACCGGGAGTAACGGTAACGGATGGGCAAATCTCTATTCGAGGTGGTTCTGGATATTCTTATGGCGTAGGTAGCCGTGTGAGCATACTAATAGATGGTATGCCTATTTTGGCTGCCGACCAAGGTAATGCCGATTGGCAATATATTCCTATCGAAATTACCGATCAAATAGAAGTGATAAAAGGGGCGGCTTCTGTTCTTTATGGTTCCGGCTCGATGAATGGTATCGTGAATGTTTCAACCCATTGGCCCGATGCTCAGCCACGTACCACCATAAGCCCATATACCATGATATATGACAATCCCAATACACCGGAGCAAAAATGGTATCGTGAGTTTGAGCATCCATTTGCCACAGGTTTATTTTTTAATCATTCGCGTACGATTAAGAAGAACTTCGACCTAGTTGTTGGCGGGAATTATCATTTTGAACGCAGTTATTTAGAGCAGAATGATGAGTTTCGGGTTAGAGCCATCATTAAATCCCGTTATCGTAGTCCTAAAAAAGAAGGTTTGTCAATGGGTATAAACGGGAGTTTTATGTTTGAGAATAGCGGCCGTTTCTTTTTATGGAAAAATTCTCAAGCGGATGCCTACAGATGTTATGCCGGCTCTAATGACAAATATTATTTCTTCAATATTGATCCATATATCAGATACTTTGATAAAAAGGGGAATAGGCATATGGTCAATGCCCGATTATACAGAAAATTCAGATATGGGAGCGGTTCTGATATCAATACCATAGCCAACATAGCCTATTTAGATTATCAGTTTCAAAGGCGATTTTTCAAAGATATGTTTATGGTTACAACCGGTGCTACAGGCACATATGGCTGGGTACAAAGCAGTATTTTTGTTGATTCTTTACAACTCGATACGGCAGGCAATCCGGCCAAGCAATTTCAAACCTATAGTGCTGCTATATTTGCTCAGCTTGAGTTTAAATGGAAATGGATTAATTTATTAGCCGGCGTGCGTTATGAGATTAATGGAGCGGATTCATTAGTCGAAGGCTCTATTCCGGTGTTTAGAATGGGTGCCAACTTTAAACCAGCCAAAGCAACATTCATCCGTTTATCTTACGGTCAGTCATACCGTATTCCGTCATTACTTGAACGTTTTATGGGTGCAGGTATCGGTGGTGTTAATGTTTTTCCAAACTATAGTTTATTGCCCGAAAAAGGATGGAGTGCCGAGCTTGGCTTAAAACAAGGTTTTAGAATTACTAAAAAATGGGCTGCTTATGCCGATTTAGCTATTTTTTGGATGGAATACAACAATATGATTCAATACAATATTGGCATGTACCCACCGCCCAACACCCCTCCATCCAGTCAATATCTTGGCTTTAAGGCCTTCAATATTGAGAAAGCCCGTATAGCCGGATTTGAAATCTCACTTATCGGTCAGGGCACAATAGGCCCTGTAGAAATCATTCCTTTTATTGGCTATACCTATTCTTATCCGGGAGACTTAAGTAAAAGTCCTTCGCAAAGAAATGTTGGTAATTTCCTGAGTAATATGTTTGAGAATTTTGGTAAGAATTTGCTTAAGACACCGGGTGATACGTTGCTGCTCCCATTCCGTAATCGCCACATGTTACGCTTTGATTTGCAATTAAACTGGAAGAATTGGGGCTTAGGTGTGGATATGCAATTAAACACTTTTATGGAGAAAATAGATCAAAATTTTGCATATATCGAACTGATCTTACCCAACTTCTTCTCCGGATATGTCAATAGCAGAATGGACAGAAATAGTGATTTCATTTGTGATATCAGAGCATCTTATGCTATACCAAAATGGAAAAGTAAAATTACTTTCCTAATCAAAAATGTAGCTAATCTTGAATATGCCGCACGACCAGGCATTATGAATGCGCCGAGGAATTTTACCATCCGCTGGGACTTCAATTTCTAATCGTTAATGATTGGGGCCGCAATTACACCCGTTTGAAAAAAAAATTTCAACACCCGGAAGTTGTGACCGAATAAGCTCTTTATCTCCGTCAGATGTTTCTGTATTTCTCATATCAATATATTGCAGAGATGTACATTGCTGAATACTATCAGGCAACTTAAATAATGGATTCCCATTGAGATTCAAATATTCCAGTTTCTTCAAATTGCCTAAGTCGGCCGGCAGTTTCCAAACCTTATTTTTTCTCAAATCCAATTTCCTTAAACGCTTCAACAGAGTAAAAGAAGGCGGAAGTTCTGTTAGGCGATTCATGGCAAAATTTAACTCCTCTAGCTTGGGGAAAGCAGTCCAGTCATCCGGCAATTTCTCTATGCGATTTCTGCTTAAATCTAATTCTACCAGGTTCTTAAATTCAAAAATCTCTTTGGGTACTTTCTTAAGCTTCCTGCCACTCAGGGATAATCGCTTTACCTTTAATGGCTGCTCAAGCGCAAGTTTTAAATCTGTATATAACACTTCTTCTCGAAAAGTATTCGGCTGAGACCATGCTGAGATGGCTGTCAAAAAGGCTATATACAAGAGAACGGATTTCATGAGATATCACTCAGTATTTTCATTGCATGCAATTTATCTAAATGTAACTGCCCTTTTAATTCTTCAATGCTGTCATATTTTTCTTCATTACGCATTCTGTCAATCATATGAATAATGAGTGTTTGTCCATATAAATCTTTATTGAAGTTAAAAATATGGACTTCTATATTAATGGTTGCTGTTTCTTCAATAGTTGGCCTATATCCTATACTTAACATGCCATCATGCAATACCCCATTTATCTCAACTCTGACAGCATAAATACCGATAGCCGGAATAAGCTTTAACGGATTATCAATCAAAATGTTAGCCGTTGGATAACCGATGGTTCGCCCAATTTTATTACCTTCAATAACCTTGCCTTTCATTTGGTATGGGTAAGAAAGGTATCTTGCGGCTGTTTTGACATCACCGGATAACAAAGCCTGTCGAATTTTTGTGCTGCTCACTTCTACGTCATCCACATCCTGAGCCGGAATTTCCTCTACGTGGAATCCCCATTCCGTTGACATGGCTTTTAAATGCGTATAAGACCCTTCTCTGTTACGTCCAAATTGGTGGTCATATCCTATTACCAATGAATGTATATGAAGTGTATTAATCAATATATTTTTTACAAAATCTTCCGATATCATCGCCGCAAATTCTTTATTGAACGGAATAACCACCGTATGTTGAATGCCTGCTTTGTCCAATAAGTCCAACTTCTCTTCCAGTGTAGTAAGTAAACGAAGTGTGTGATCTTGCTGAGCCAAAACGAGTCGAGGATGTGGTTCAAAAGTCAGAATGACCGACTCTCCTTCTATACTATCAGCCCACTCTTTGACACGCCTGATTATCTTTCGATGGCCAACATGCACCCCGTCGAATGTTCCGGAAGTAATCACTGGCTTAGGAATAGCAAAAGGATAATCTAACTGTTTATAAACCTTCATCCTGAAAATTAACGCTTGCAAAGATAGTTAAAACGACACTTATAAAAGAGGTTATCTATCGTTTTAAGAATGTAATTTTCATATTAATAACAAAGCCGAGCTATGGTATTTGCAAAAAATCATTCATATTTGAATTACAAATCAGAGATAGATTTGCTCAGAATACATGATTAAAACCTTTTTACCGGCAGACGTTCCAACATCACAATTTCATGCGTTGATGTTATCGTCAATAGCGCCACGGCCTATTGCCTTTGTCAGCACAATAGATAATGATGGTACGCCCAATTTGGCACCCTTCAGTTTTTTTAACGCCTTTGGATCTAATCCGCCTTTACTTATTTTCTCTCCTGCACGTCGTGTCCGAAATAATACCATCAAGCATACATTAGAGAATGTAGAGCAAGTAAAAGAGGCTGTGGTAAATGTAGTCAGCTATAATATGGTTCAGCAAGCCTCATTAGCCAGCTCTGAATATGAAAAAGGTGTTAATGAATTTGAGAAAGCCGGTTTTACGCCTATTGCATCCTTGAAGGTAAAACCTTATCGCGTGAAAGAATCACCGGTGCAAATTGAATGTAAGGTAAGAGACATTATTCATACAGGTACTGAAGGCGGTGCGGGAAATCTGGTTATATGCGAAATTGTAGCTATTCATGCTCATGCATATTTATTTAATGAAAAAGGCCATATTGATCAACAGCGTATTGATTTGGTAGGACGCATGGGAGGAGAATGGTATATACGGG
>JAIXKU010000161.1 GCA_026936045.1 Flavobacteriales bacterium | reverse complement strand
TCAAAAGCTGATCCTTGCTCTGGATCCAGACGATGCAGGCAAGCAAGCACTTTCACAGATCCAAACCTGCACTTACATTGACTGGACTGCCTTTGCTATCCAGTTAGGATTTAAGGGCTTGCAAACGCATGAGAGCGGCAAGGCTTGGGACATGAATGATTATCTAATCAATAGGAAAGCAACATGAGAACCTTAGAAATAGCATTCACCACCGGAACTGAAGAGGAATGGGATCAAGCTTGTGAAATCATTATGGATTGCATAGGCATGATCAATAAAGCTAATATCACGCTACACACAAGGGCCATTGTCCTCACTATGCTGGAAAAGCTTGCCAAAGATCAAAACGAGGCATGGGAAGCGGACTTCATCAAGAGAAGTATAGGAGCGCCAAATGACTAAGCCGCCAAACGCAAACGCCAAAAAAAGGGCTATAATCCATATCGGCAAGTATGAGAAAGAAGTTCTGAAGCATTGGACACCGGAATTGATCAAAGCATTGGCTGACGATATGCTGGATTGGTTCCGGGCAGATTCCAGCCGGATATGGCTGCAAGACTATTTTAATGATCGGCTCATATCACGGAACTCCATCACCCGGATATTGAACAGAGATAGTTACTTTGCCGAGATCTACACAATCTGTAAATCGATTCAAGAAAGCCGGCTCTTCCATGCCGGATTCCGGGCAGAGGGCAACATCAACCAAGTGATCTTCGCTCTCAAGAATGTAAGCAAATGGCGAAACGAGCCGAAAGAAGATCCTGATAAAGAACAGTCGGTAGAGATCGTACTGAGACCAAAGCAGCTGGCAGAATCAGATAAACCAACAGACAATAAATAACCGAGGTAACAAATGGAAAACATCAACGACCAAATCAACGACCAAATCAACGCATTAGAAGAACGAATGTACAAAAGTGAATACCGGATCTATAACGCTCAGCAAGAGCTGATATCGAATCTTGAGAAGATCAAGGATCAGTATTCCAAAAAAGCTTAAAAAGGCAGGGATTTTTTTTCCCCATAAGGGACTTTACCCTAATGGAAAAGAAGTATTTTCTGCCATAATGCCATCCATAATGCCAATAGTGCCAAACACTATGCCACGCTAAACCCTTATCAGTAAAGGATAATGCCAATAATGCCATAATGCAGCCTAAAGACTTTCCAAACTGCCAAATGCCAATAGTGCCTTATTACTGTTTTTACTTTACTTTTATATATTATTATAACAATATTACTATGTATTCCCTAATGGAAAAGAAGTATTTAGGCTATATTTTGGCTGTTTTGTGAGTATTATGTTACCCATAAGGGATATAGCAATAGCTAAGCAATTGGGGGGCTTATGTTTATCTTTAGTGTGGGGTTATTCTTTGATAAGATCACCACACTATAAAGCATTACAAAACACTATAGAGAATAGGGGACTTGGCTTATAAATCTTGAAATCTATTTTGTTACTTTGCGATTTATTACTTGACAGTTTGTTACTCGTTTGAATACTTGCGCTATATAGCAGTGAGCAAGTCCACAGAAAAGCAAGCCATTTTCCGGAAACTACTACCGAAAAAGTGGCATTATTGGCATTATGCTTTATTTGCAAGCACTTAGCTTGGCATTATGCTTGGCATTATGTGGCATTATTGGCATTATGGAGGTACGAGATGAATGCAGAGAGCAAAAAAAACGTGATGATCAAGAGGCTCAAAGAGAGCAATTACAAGCGACCTATAAAGCTCAGAACAAAGAAGCTTGCAGGGGGCGCATACTCAATTTATCTTGATATTTGGCATGATGGCCGCAGGGAATACAGGTTCCTGAAGCTCTACATCACCGGGGATAAGCTGAGAGATGATGAGGCTGTGAGGCTTGCCTTATCCATCAGGGATAAAGAGGAAAAGCTGCTGCACACAGAGGACACCAGCTACAATCTTAGCTCATGGAAAAAAAGATCTGATTTTATTGAATACTTTTCAGCGATGGCAAAGCAGCGGGACGCTAATTGGCAGTTTGCGCACAATTATTTTGCCATGTTTATAAGCGGAAAGCTACCATTTAGCATGATCACCGCCACGCTACTGGATAAATACAGAAATTGGCTGATCAATGATTCCGGGCTAAAGCGCAACACGGCTTGGCTCTACTATTCAAAGCTTTCTGCAGCGCTAAATAAGGCTGCGAGAGATGATCTCTTGACTAAGAATCTAGCAGCCGGCATCAGCATAACCACAGAGGGCACCGAGAGACCTTATTTGACGATCCCGGAGATACAGGCGCTTGAAAGCTCAGA
>JAIXKU010000124.1 GCA_026936045.1 Flavobacteriales bacterium | reverse complement strand
GTTTTAGCCATTGCTTTCTTGGCTTCTTGCGGAGCTAAAGGTGGTCCTGAGTCAGTTGCTACTGATTATTTGAACGCTCTTAAAAACAAAGAATGGGATAAAGCTAAAGCCTTAGGTAACGAAGATACCAAAGCTAAAATTGACGGTATCAAGAGTTTCGGTGGTGACGCTGGTATCACTGAAATAAAAGATGTAAAATGTGAAGTTAACGGTAACGATGCCGAGTGTTCTTTCTGCTGCATGAAAGACGGTGCTAGCAAAGTTAAGCTTGTTAAAGATGGTGACAAGTGGATTGTTAATGACAAGAAAGAAACAGGCGGTGATTTAGGTACAGAATTAGAGCAATCTTTAGACGGTACACTTGATACACTTTCTAATGCTATGGATGCTGCTACTGAAACTACTGAAACCACTGGAACTACTGAAACTAAGTAATTCTTATTTTCTTTAATTTTATGAAAAGGGTTAAGATACTTATTGGGTTCTTAACCCTTTCTTTTTGCTTCTCAGCCTATCAACTCTATTCTCTTATTTCCTACCGCACCATACCCCTTGAGATAAAGGCCAATCCAAACTACAGAATCTCCATTGACGAGAAAAATCTCTTAGAAGAAGGTGATATTATTCTCAGGCGCGGCGAAGGATTTGTAAGCAGCGTCATTAGTAATCTCAACGAAGCTGATTATCAAATTTCACATTGTGCTATTCTTGTGCAAAAAGATTCTGTTGAATGGTATGTTATCCATACCGTATCAAGTGATTTAAGTGATATAGACGGGGTGCAAACTGAAAAACTGGATCGTTTTACGTCCGAAAGTGTGGATAGCACTATTGTTGTTCTGCGTTTTAAAGCCGACAAAGAAAAGCGTCAACAAATTGCCGAACGCGCCCGCTACTATCTATATAAAAAAATTCCGTTTGACAATGCCTTTAACATCGCGGATAGTACAGAATTCTATTGCAGCGAACTGATTTATAAAGTATTCTTAGATGTGATGGAGTCTGATGTTTTTGAAGAACGCCACCAAACCAATCATCCGAATTTCCTTACATTTAATGTATTTCTTGATAATCGAAAGTTTGATATTATTATCAATCACCAGCACGATAAAGTAACCCGATATTTCAAAAACTAAGTTTTTTCTTATTTTTAGCCCATGATCAGGGCTATTCTATTCTCATTTTTATTTCTAATCAGCCTTGCCTTTTTACCCTTGTATGCGCAATTGCATACAGAAGCTGAGAAGCAATATCAAAACGGGGTTAATTTCTACCAGGAAAAAAGAGAACAAGAAGCTTTAGATGCTTTCAACCGCACCTTAGCTATAAACCCTAATCATGAAAAAGCATTATATAATCGTGGCTTAATTCTGCTCAAAAACAAGCAATATGAAAAAGCCATTTCAGACTTCATGCGTTTAGCTCAAATCCAACCTGTCTTCCCAAAAGCTCAATTTTATATCGGCTTTTGCCGACTTCAATATGGCGACCTGCAAGAAGCATTTCTATACTTTGAAAAAGATATCGCTATTTATCCTTCATTTTATGAATCATACTATTATGCCGGTCTTATCAAAGGTATTCTAGAAGAATATCAGGCTGCCGTTTCATATCTTAAAAGCAGTATTCAAAATAATCCTGATTTTGCTTCCTCATGGCATGATTTAGGTGTATGCTATTGGAAAATAGGCCAACCGGATAGTGCACTGTTTTTTGTTCGTAAAGCCAGGACACTCTTACCATCCCAGCCCTTATTTGCTTATACCAGCGCTAAAATATACGAGAGTCAGAAAGCATACGATAAAGCCACACAGGAATATGACAGGGCTTTGCTTTTATCCACCGATGACCCATTTATCAAAAACAGTTATGGCTCTATGGAATTTAGCATCGGTAATTACCAAAAAGCACTCGAGCTCTTTACTGAAGCCATAAGTGACTCCGCAAAATATTATCCGGCTATTGTAAATAAAGGCGCTACCCTTATTCGCTTACGACAATATGATGAAGCACTTGCAGATATTAATAAAGCCATTGCCATTCAGCCTAACGATGGTATTTTATACTTAAATAAAGGTATTGCTTTGGAAAATTTATTTATGTGGGATGAAGCATGTATCGCCTGGCAAAAGGCCCTAACACTTGGGGTCAAGAAAGTAATACCTTACTTAGAAAAACAATGCAAAAAATAAGTTATATACTTCTGCTCATTACACTGATTGGCTTTACAGATAAACCGGTCTGGGCACAGGATAATATTGAATTTCTTATTGAAAATTTCCCTAATCAGAAAAAAGAGTTCAGATATCACAAAGCTAAACTAAAAACCGGCTATAAACTTTTTGAGAAGAAAATTCAAACCGGCGATAAGCAGTTTAATCCCGTACTGGCATATCTATTGCCTGCCTATAAGTTTAATCCATTTAACGAACTGTTAAATTTCAGAATCGGATATTGTTATTTCAGAATGGATAAAAAGGAAGAAGCGCTGTCTTATTTTTCTAATGCTTCTTATTTGGAAAGCCCGCATGATCCTCGGTTATTACTTTGGCTTGGTATCTGTGAATACCAGGAAATGTTATGGGAAAATGCATACGAGCATATAAGTGAATATCTAAAGAACAATAATACCGGAAACAAAAATGACTCGTTGGCAAATGTATATTTAGAGAAAAGTCGCATAGGCAAGATTATGGCTTCTAATCCTGTTAATACACGTATTGAGAAAATGGCACTGAATCTGAATGAAGAGGGTGATAAAACATTCCCTTTTCTCTCCGCTGATGAATCAATTTTATTTTACAACTTGCACACAACAGATAGCAATGGAAAGAAAATAATCAAGATTTTATATTCTCAAGCGATAGAGTCTAAATGGGACAGTCCCAAGTTACTACCAATGGATAACTATGCCTCATTGATGTTTGAAGCGGTAAACATCTCAAATGATAACAATAAGATGCTGCTACGTACAAAATCCAAATCAGGTAATTGGGATTTATATGAAAGCAACTATCTAGCCGGGAAATGGTCAAATCCCGTACTGCTTTCATCCTATATTAACACAGTGGATGATGAAGTATATGCTTGTTACGGGCCCGGCGATTCCAGTATATTTTATATTTCTAACAGATCCGGTGGATTGGGTGGGTTTGATATATGGAGAGCAGAAAGAGATGCTTCCGGATGGTATATTAATGCTACTAATATGGGTGATGTCATTAATAGCAGTGCTAATGAATATACCATTCATTTTCCCCAGGATTATCAAGTTGCTTTCATGACCTCTGATGGCCATGGTGCTTTGGGCGATGCAGATATCTTCCGCTTAAAATCCGAAAATGGAACATGGACTACTGTAGTTAGCATAGGATACCCTATTAATACAACACGTAACGAAGCTAACTTTTATGTATTGCCTAATGGGCAAAAAGCTATTCTTTCCGGTAAGCGATCTTCATCTGATTTGCAGGATGATTTATATCTGATACAGATTCCGCCTAAAATTAAGATGCCGGGTATCATTCGTGAAGAACGAATCTTCTCAGGTTATCCGGTACTGGATAAGTTTACATGGATTGTCGAAGATGAATGACAACCGCTCTCGAAATATTATTTTAACCAAGGATGGTAGTGATACAATACTACATCCGGTTTTAAATGAGCATTATCATTCTATACATGGTGCCATAGCTGAGTCAGAACATGTGTTTATCAAGCATGGCATGCAAGCCATAGATAATAATCCCGTAAATATATTGGAAATAGGCATGGGTACGGGCCTAAATGCTTTTCTTACATGGTTGGAAGCCGAGAAAACAAAACGGCCAGTACATTATGTAACACTTGAACCGTATCCTGTAACAGAAGATCTGGCAAAAGCGCTTAATTATGCTCAGGTACTGCGTGCTGACAGAAAATGGTTTCTCATGCTTCATCACTGTCCTTGGGAAAAACCGAATGTATTAAGCCCAATCTTTTCGTTTGAGAAACATAAAACAGCCATCCAGTCATTTGCAACGACTAAGAAATTTCATCTGATTTATTTTGATGCTTTTTCACCTGATAAAGTGCCGGAAATGTGGCAGGCAGATGTGTTTAACAAGCTTTATCAGATTTTAGAACCGGGAGGCCTCTTAGTCACGTATTGTGCAAAAGGTGCTGTAAAACGAACCTTACAGGAAGTCGGTTTTTTTGTTAAAAAGGTTGCCGGGCCACCCGGTAAACGAGAAATGATGATAGCCGGCAAGGCTAATTAAAACTAATATGTAACTTTGCATAAAATATACGGATATGAAATACCTATTTTTATTCCTTTTACCTATTGGCATTGCCATTACAGCATGTGGCGGCAAAACAGAGAAACCGGTTGAGAATGCACTTGAAGGGCTCGCTTTTTTTGGCGATACAATCAGCCCGGATAATGCCATGACTGTTGAACAAATGATTGCTTTAATGGGAGATAAGGATTCTGCGAATATTAAAGTTACTTCCAGCGTAGTGGATGTTTGTCAGAAAAAAGGTTGCTGGATGGATTTAGCCATGCCTAATGATGATTATATGACTGTAAAGTTTAAGGATTACGAATTTTTCGTACCTAAAGATATCACCGGCAAAACAGCTATCGTAGAAGGTATTGTTCGCAAAGAGATTGAATCGGTTGAGTGGTTGAAACACAAAGCAGAAGATGCCGGTCAATCCCAGGAAGTAATTGATGCCATTACAGAAAATAAGACGTCGTTTACGTTCGAAGCTTCCGGTGTAATCATTAAATAAGATACGATGACAGAACCCCCGCTTCTTAGTGAGGGTATATGGGCTGATTATTCATAATCATCATATCTTATTGAGTGATGAATATTACAATCAGAAGTCATTTACTAAATTTCCGGGTGGCAGAATGAACTACCCCGCCGCAGAGCAGCGGGGTATCTTAAAACAACGCTAACTGTTTAGTGCTATGCAAAATGGTGTACTCTTTCTCAAGACCTTGTTCACGAACATATTTCGCGATGGTTATTTCATCACCAAATTTGCTGACCGTGTTAACAAGATCTCCATCTGTCCAAAATTCTCCTCCCCAAAGTTTTTGCTTCACTTCGAGATGCTTCTTGAATATTTCTTTGGCTGTGATACTTCTCAATATCGTGATGATCTGAGTCACACTCATCTTCAGAACAGATTAAACCCAAAAACGAACATGATCTTTGTCCGTACCAATCTCTAAAAAGTGAACCTCGTATCTCTTTTCGATCTCAAGACAAACTCTTTCAAGCTCATATCAACTGATTTGCCGAATACAACACGGATCCGAATGTATAAGTGAATGTGTGCTGTGCATATGTATAAACAAATCGGACACAAACGTTAATAGATAAATTATATTTATACGTTTTATTCTAATATTTCCTTTCTTATGATTAGTAGTATAGGTTATTAATAACCGTTGGGTAAAGATATTGAATGCTAAAAATGTTATCAGATCCTATTCCCCAAATAAATAGTTTCTAAGAAATCTCCCTGTAAAACCCAGCGTATTTTGCTTATGCCTCTCTTATCGTTTCTCGAAAATCAATCAGCGCTCAGAAAACTTAAGCGGATTTATCTGGTCCATCACCACGTACGATTGTAGAAACTCATCCTGTACTTGCTTCCAAAATAACGTGGCGTCAAGCCTGGTTTTAAAATCACCCACACGCACCTTAAAATTAGGTGATTCCCAAATTAAATAAGCCGGGACATTTCGATAACGTTGAAGAAAGCGCGATTTAATCGCATTAGCAATGCCCTTGGCGTTATTGCCAGATTCGGAACAAAGCTGCACCCGAAACCCCTTTAGCTTCTCTTCTTGCGCTGAGGCTATATACGCATTGATGGATGACTCGACACCCGGGTCATAATGAATCACCACCGTACCCTGCTGGGCATGAAGCATCTTGGATGCTAATACAAAAAATAATAATGTGATAAATATTCGCATTCGGGTATAAATTTACAAAAATCTTACCAAATTTTTAAATCAAATCTGTAATGCAAAGAACGTTTACATCGATTTACTTCATATTCTCTCCCTAAAATTTTTATATGGACACGTGTACAACGAATAACTAAATTCACTAAATTTGCTTTCATAACACCCAAAACACATGATGAAACATATCAACCTACTAACTGCCGGATTCTTGCTTTTTATACTGTCCTTTCAGGTACAGGCACAGCAAGAGGCACAAAGTTCGTTGTATATGTTCAATCCGTTGGCGTTCAATCCGGCCCATGCGGGAGCGCGCGGTACCGTTAATTTTGTCTTGCATCACCGCAGCCAATGGGTTGGCATAGATGGTGCCCCACATACACAATTTTTTGCTTTTTCCATGCCATTGGCCAAACAGCGAATCGGTATTGGCTTGAACTTCCAAAACGATATGATAGGCGCACGTATGCAACAAGCCATCTTCGCCGATTTTGCATACAGCCTCAAATTGAACCGAAAAAACGATCGGCTGGGATTTGGCATCAGCGCCGGCGTAGATATTTTTCATACTAATTTCAACGGCTTGATTGTAGAAGACCCAAGCGATCCCAATCTTGGCACGGGGCAAATAGCAGCTGCCCCCAATTTTGGCTTAGGACTGATGTATTACGGCAAACGCCATTTCGTCGGGTTCTCTATCCCACGTCTTTTACCCTTCACCATGGCTAATCCGCTTATCGTTGGGCAACAACCGGTTATCACACGCCATTATTACCTCATGGGTGGATATAACCTAACCTTTGCCAGGGTATGGGAATTTAAACCCTCTGCCATTATCCAACTGAGCGAAAATGCACCACCTACCTTTGTACTCAATCCAAGTTTTGTTTGGAACAAAAAAGTTTGGATGGGGTTGCTCTATCGCTTCAATGAATCATTGGGCTTTAACTTGGGCTATTATTTCTTAGAAAAAGTGCATGTGGTCTATGCTTTCGATTTTCCCTATAACTCATTGCGCTATAACGAATACGGCTCACACGAAATATTGATTGGCGTTGATTTAGGTAAGCGCAAACGCCGCCCATCCGATTGCTTCTTTTAATGTCAAAGAGGTATGGATTTCTTCGCCTTTATCCATTACATAATCCTTTGATGTATCTTTGAATGTCTACTGAAAGTTCACATAGCATCTACAGCAGCTTTCAATTTTGAACCATTGTTTAGGATATACATACAATATCTAATCTTCACCTGCTTGATAGGGCTTTCTGTCCGGCCGGCCGGCTATGCACAATCCTTATCAAACAAACGCGAAAAGGATATCGCATTAACTGATACCCTTACACTTGATACATTAAGTATCATTCCTTCTTCTTTCTCTATTCGACAAGAAGGCAAGCAAGTGCCTGAGTCGTTGTACAAACTTGATTTTACATCGGCTTTTCTAACTATCTATTTAGATAAATGGGCAGCAGCCGGCATGAATGAAGCGCCACTTACAGTGTCTTATCGCACGTTTTCGGTGTTATTGACAGCTTCCGTCAAAGATCCTACTAAGCAACATTTGATTTCGGAATGGAAAATGCCCGGCAGCAAAGCAGCGCCGCTTGCCTATAACACCAAAGATCCGTTACAACGCTCACAATTGTTTAGCATGGACGGAATCGCCAAATCCGGTAGCCTGACAAGAGGTATAGCATTTGGCAATGCACAGGATGCTTCGCTTGTGTCTTCTTTTAATCTGCAACTAGCCGGCAAATTGAATAACGATATAGAAATCTTAGCGACTATCACCGATGAAAACATCCCGGTACAACCTGATGGCAACACGCAACAGCTGCAAGATTTTGACAAGATTTTTATTCAATTGTCTAAAGGTAGTACGCAGGTCATAGGCGGCGATTTCTTTATGACAAAACCTACCGGCTATTTTTTGAATGTGAATAAGCGGGCGCAGGGATTGAGCGTTAGATCGGGTATTCCCAATCACCGTATGTTTAAAAGAGAGGAGCAAGGCAGCCTGAGAGGGCATGTAGCAGGCGCAGTGGCAAGAGGAAAATTCAGAAGACAGGAAATGATGGGTGTGGAAGGGAATCAAGGGCCATATCGTCTCAGCGGCAACGAAGGAGAGCTTTTTATTGTGGTGCTATCAGGAACAGAAACAGTATTTATTGATGGTAAGAAAATGGAAAGAGGACAGGAGAATGATTATATCATTGATTATAATACAGCCGAAATCAGATTCACATCCAATCGCCTTATAACAAAAGATTCACGTATGGTCGTTGAGTTTGAATATTCCGACAGAAACTACCAGCGATGGATGGTTCAGGCGGGCAACGAATGGAATTATAAAGGGTTTTCCTACCGATTAAATTTCTTTACTGAGTTTGATGATAAGAACGTTCCACTCGGACAGACGTTAAGCGATACGCAGAAAGTTATTCTTAGTCAGATAGGCGATAACCTTGAACAGGCCTTTGCCCCGGCGGTGGATTCCGTTGATTATAATACAAACGAGGTTTTATATAAGAAAATAGATACAACCGTCTTTGCGCATTCATACATCATCTATGTTCATTCGATACATCCGGATAGCGCGATTTACAGGTTACGTTTTTCAGATGTAGGCCAAGGCAATGGCAATTACATACTGGAGCCATCTGATGCCAACGGAAAGGTTTTTAAATGGGTAGCGCCCAACGCCGACAGTACTAAGAACGGGCGCTATGAGCCTGTTGTCTTATTGGTCACACCCAAAAGCCATCTCATGGCCACGTTTGGCGCCAATTATCAGATTGGCAAAAAATGGGAGATTGATGCCGAAGGGGCCTTAAGCCGTTATGATAAAAACACGTTTTCATCTTTGCATGCCAGCGACGATTTAGGCTACGCCTTTAGGGTTAAAGCTTCATACAAGGCCAATCTGAATAAGAAGGAGAAAGATACGCTGCAGTTAACATCCACCGTGATGTATGAACAGGTAAATGAAAATTTTGTACCGGTCATCCGTTTCAGAACGGTAGAGTTTGAACGGGATTGGAATTTTATAAATAGAAATAATCCAAAAAGCCAGATACAAAAAAGCTTTCATGCCACAGATTATATTCCGCAGTTCTCCTTGCAGCTCACTCAATCGTCATGGGGAAAGGTGATACTGGGTAGTGGCTTGTACTTAAAGGGAAAAGACTATACGGCATTTCGTAATCAGGTATCGGCAGATGTGATGTACAAACGATGGGAGATAAAATGGGACGCCAGCCAGTTGGCCTCATACGACACATTGGAGAATAGCCTTTTTATTCGTCAGAGATTATTGGCAGCAAGACATTGGAAGGTACTGTCGGTGGGGGTACAGGGCGAAACAGAATACAATGCTTTTCATAATATCGCTACTGATTCGCTGGAAAGAAACAGCTATATGTTTAATGAATGGGAGTTCTTTATGCAACAAGGAAAAACCAATCAACATAAATGGCGTATCTTTTATAAAAATCGTTTAGATCATTTAGCCGGCGAGAATAACGGGCTTGACATGGCAGCTATCGCTCATATAACAGGCGCTTCGTTTGAACTCAAACCAACCGATCATCATTTTTTTAAATCGTTGGTATCCTATCGTTACTTACAGGTTACGGATACCATGTTACTTAAACGAACAAATGAAAATTCATTGTTGGCTCGGATAGAATATAACGGCACTTATGCAAAGGGCGCCATACAGTTTAATGTATTCTATGAAACAGGGTCGGGCATGGAGAATAAGAGAGATTATCAGTATATCCAATCGGTAAATGCATTGGGCACGCATGTTTGGATTGACTATAACGGCGATGGCATTAAACAGCGTGATGAGTTTGAGATTCGTTCAGGAACAATTGTCGGTACAGACGGATTAACCTATGTGAAATTTTATATTCCCACAGCCGAATTTATTCGAACGTATTATAATCAGTTTACCTCCTCACTTAATATTCAGGCTCCCACCGATTGGCGAAAAAGCAAAGGATGGAAAAAAGTTTTATCCCGGTTTAGTTTGCAGACATCGGTAAAAACAGAACGAAAAACCCAACAGGATAATTTTGCCGCATCTTTTAATCCATTTCAAATCGAAACATCCGACACCTCGTTGATGTCATTGAATTACGCTTTCAGACAAACATTATATTTCAACCGCTTTCAATCTAAGATAGGTTTTGAGTTGAATTATTTTGATAATAGACAAAAGATGCTGATGAGCAACGGCCTGGATTCCAGAAATCATCAATACGGAACAGTAAGGCTTAGATGGGCTTTTGTACGTATGTTCTCATTTAATCTGGAATCAACAGGAGGCAAAAAGATATACGAATCACAGTGGTTAAGAAAACGCAATTACCATATTCTATATGCCGATCTCAAACCGGAATTTATTTTTCAGCCTAATGCTAAATGGCGCGTGGGAGCTACCTACCGCATGATCTATAAAGAAAACAAAGGCATGTCCGGCGATACGCTGACACCGGGCGGAGAGATTGCGAGAATACATGATTGGGGATTGGATTTAAAAACAAATTTTATTGCCAAAGGGCAATTACAGGTGAGAGGTAATTTAATTTGGATAAGTTATAACGGAACGCCCAACACGGCATTATCATTTGAAATGCTGGAAAGCTTGAAATCGGGGATAAACGTAACCTGGGGCGCTTCGTTCCAGCGTACAATAGGCAATTATTTGCAGATAACATTACAATATGACGGACGAAAATCAGAGGGCGCGCCTTTTGTACATATAGCATCCATGCAGGTTCGGGCATTCTTCTAATTTATGAAACGCTTCTGGGAACATATCAATGTATTACCTGATATCATTAAGTTGATCTACCCGCGTACATGTGTTGCCTGTGGTCAAAAACTGGTTCAGGGCGAAGAAATGATTTGTATTCCATGTCGGATACAATTACCGCAAACACATTTTCATCTCATGCCGGATAACCCGGTAGAAAAGGTTTTCAGGGGTAGAGCCAAAGTGGATTTTGCAGCATCTCTTTATTTTTTTCAAAAAGGATTGCGTGTGCAACATATATTACATGCTATTAAATACAAGCAAAATAAGAAGCTGGCCTATTTTCTTGGAGAATATTACGGCACTCAGGTCAAAGATGTTTTGCAGAAATGGCAGGTAGATATGTTTATACCCGTGCCGTTGCATCCGGCCAAACTTCGTCAACGCGGCTATAATCAAAGCGCTGAGTTTGCAAAAGGATTAACTGCTTCAACAAGTATTCCAACACGTACGGATTTGCTAACAAGAACTGTTTATACAGAAACACAAACACGCAAAGCCCGATTCGAGAGATGGGAAAATGTAAAAGATAAATTTGCTGTCACCAATACGGGTGAACTGACCGGAAAGCATATCATCCTTGTTGATGACGTTATTACTACCGGCTCAACTTTGGAATCATGCGCACAGGTTATCCAACAAATGGGCGTTGATAAAACAGGTGTGTTAACAATCGCCTGCGCGGCGCATCATTAATGTACTTTTCTTTCTTTATAATCTAAATCAAACCGTAATCCGGTGTAAAACATCTGACCGATGATAGGTGCCCATATTAACGATGCATCAAAGTCATTCCCAAACGGGTTTTGAGGCGAAACGATTGGATGCGATTGTTTATAGCCTCCAATGTTTTCACAGCCGATATACCATGATAGTATTTTAAAATCTTTGGTGATTTGAGCAGTAAACACAGGATACCAGGGCGTGTATTTTCGCCATACTTCACCACTCGGATCGTTTATCTCCGGTAAGCGTGAAGGCCCATTAATTTTTGTCGTAAAATCAAAAGTAAAACCCCATTTGGGTGTTGTATAGGCTAAGTTTATAAAGCCTTTATGTTCGGAAACAAACGGCAACCTAACTAAATTACCTGATAAGGTGGCACACACATCCTGCCATTTATAGGCAAATTGAATTTCAAATCGTTTGACCGGTTCAATATGAAAAGAAAATTGTAACACATTTGAGAAAGAGGCACCTTCTAAATTAGAAAAACGTATGGAGGATGGTGTCTCTCTGTCAGTCAGCAGTTGATTCGTAAAATCTGTTCGAAAGAAATCAATCACAAAACCTGCATTGCGTTTACGAACAGAAAAGTTATACTGTAAGCTGGCACCATAGTTCCAAGCTACTTCTGGCTTCACGCTATAATCAGTAAGGACTAATTGACGTTGAGAAACAAGCACGGCTGTGTTCTCAGCAAATACAGACGGCACACGCCATCCTCTTCCACCTGAAACACGAAAGACCAATCCTTTGGTTATCTCCCATCGCAAGTTAAGCCGTGGTAACGGGAAGAACCCGTATAGCGAATGATAATCAATCCGCCCGCCCAAAATAAGTGAGAAATTCTGAAGGTTATCAAATGTGTATTCGAGATAAATACCCGGAATATATTCGGTACGGTTAAATTGAATGGTATCATACATTTCGCTTACCTGATCAAACATAAACGTAGCGCCAACCTTAAACTTATGCTGTGTGTTTACAATAATTGATTGATAGATTAAGTTGAAAAAGGCATTGGCCTGTTTGCCTTTATAATCACGCAGACCAAAGAATCCACGCTGGTCATGGTAAAACCCGCTGGCCTGAATACCGATACTCTTCCAATCTTGTCCGGGAAAGAATATTCCGAATTTCCAAAACCCTTCTGCCCGCCATGTCTGCATCCCAAATCCAAACATCGGAAACAAAGTGTCATTTTGAAAGAAAGGCAAGTTGCCGCCTTCGCGATCTTCGGCTAATCCTTTTATGCCGAAGATGGTCTCGATACGCTCACCGTTGTATTGCCAGCGATGCACAAAGCTGGTTTGCTTGACAAGCGGGATATCCAAAAAACTATCGTCATTATGGTCAATCTTGGTTGCAAAAATATCCCCATGCCATAGCAAAGATGTGTACCATTTGCCTTTCTTGAAACGATGAGAAAAAACAGCATTGGCTTCAGTACGCCCCATGTGATTGGCATACGCATTCAGATGCAGGCGTTTATCGTTTTGGGGCTTACGCAGTTCAATATTTATTTGCCCCGTTACGGCTTCAAATCCGTTTACAACAGAACCTGCACCTTTGGATATCTGAATACTCTCAAGCCAAGTGCCGGCAATGTATGAAAGGCCAAAAGGCGCTGCCAAGCCACGAATAGACGGCAATAGCTCGGTGGTTAGTTGCACATATTTCCCATCCAATCCAAGCATCTGAATTTGTTTGGCGCCGGTGACGGCATCCGTAAAGCTGACGTCAATAGACGCATTGGTTTCAAAACTCTCAGATAAGTTACAACAAGCAGCTTTTCGAAAGGCTTTCTGTGTAAGATATTCGGTAAGTGAAACGGTATTGGAAGAAATAAATGCGCCTTGTGCAGTTGCTTCAAATACAATCGTACTTAGTTCAGAAAAAGCGCTTATTGTAATTTTTATACGATCGCCCGACGCAACTAAAAACGTATCTGAAACAAACCCGATATAGGACACAACCAAACGGCTTTTCTGCGTATCGGGCGGTATAATAGAAAAATGACCGGCCGTATCTGTAATAGTGCCAGTTTGGCTATCGGCCCAATATACATTTGCCCCAATCATGGGCATGTCTTTATCGTCAAGCACGATACCGGTTACAGGGTTTTGTGAATACGCCATAAGCACCAATAGGCTCATGCCAAAAAGAAATAACCATTTTTTCATATTATCACTGTTTTTTGTTTTTAATAAGAATAGATTATCCAATGCCACTATGTATCCCATAGCTGGCCTGTTTGGATAAATCAAATCCTAAAAACAGAGATAAAAGATAACGTCGGAGAAGCAATATTGTCGGGCGGATGGGGGCGTAATACCGTTTGTTGATTTAATGATAAAACCCAATAGTTGTTGAACCCAATAATATGATATAAGAGTATTTGACTAAGCTCTAAAGAAAGAAAAGTGGTGGACGTTTTGATAAACTGATTGGAAACCTGAAAGAAATGCTGATTGTTGGTACAACAATTTGATGACTCTTTCGGCTTTAACAAAAGATACTCGGTTTTTTTGCAACAATCAGTCGCCTTTTTATTGTCAAATGGCTTTTCATCTTTTTTACAACATGTCGCTTGGGTTTTCGTCTGATGCTTGCCACAATCATGTTTTGGCGCTTCCCAAATACTAAATAATTCTTCGCCGGAATGTGAGCAGTAATGACGGGTAATGCTAAAACCATGCACACCGGTTACAAAAATAATGAGCATGAATACAGACAAAATGCGCCTACACATAATAAACAAAGTTACAAAAAGTTTATCTCTTTTCTTTTTTAACGAAATGGGTATAACTATTTTTAAGGAACAGAAGTTGTACCTTTGAAAAAAATATCCATTGACAAATAGAACCATACGCTTTATTCTTTTCTTCTCCGCCTTTATTTTGGGTGGATTGATATGGTTACAGGTTTATTGGGTGCAGAAAGCAAGGTATTTTACCGAAGAACAGTTTGATAATCAGGTAAGCTTAGCGTTGATGAGTGTGGCCGGACAAATTAACAGGTTCAACAAAGATACCATGAGCGTACGCGAACCGGTTACACAAATACAATCCGATTATTTTACCGTAGAGATTACCAATACAACCAACCCCGATCATCTAGAAAATCTGTTGAAGATTGAATTTAATCGTTATGGTATCAATCTGAATTTTCAGTATGTCATTTATGATTGCTTTTTAGATTCCGTTATATGGAGTAATTCTTTGGAGCTGACAGATGACGGGAGGTTAATTCATAGTAATCAGTATAAACATCCGGAGGTTTTACATCAATATCTTGCTAAAAACAGTCATATGTTTGGCGTATATTTCCCGTCTAAAGGAAAGTATATCGCGCGGCAAATGGGCATAATGATATATTCCTCCATAGGCGTATTTATCATTGTGGTGTTCTTCATATATCTGCTGATAGCCATTTTCAAACAAAAAAAATTATCTGAAATCCGGACAGATTTTATTAATAACATGACACATGAGTTTAAGACACCGATTGCAACTATCACAGTGTCCAGTGATCAGTTATTGAAAGAATCAACTTTCCAACATCCCGAAAAAGTACAACGATATGCGCAAATTATTAAAGATGAAAGCAGACGTCTTAAATCTCAGGTAGATCAGATATTGAATATTGCACTTTTAGACTCCACCCGCACTAAACTGAAAAAAAATAAAATCACATTTCATGAACTGATTTTAAATGTGGTGGAAAAAGTGCAGGTACGCACCAACGAGAAAGCATGCCAAATAATCCTTGCGTTAGATGCTAAGCAAGATACTATTGTCGGTGATAAAGATCACCTGACAAATGTGATTTTTAACCTGATAGACAATGCCTTGAAGTACAGCAGCACCAAACCTATAATTACCATTAGGACTTTTAACAAGAATCAAAGCTTAATCATTGAAATTGAAGATAATGGAATAGGTATTCCCAAAGAATATCAAAAAATGATATTTGAAAAATTTTATCGTGTTCCAACAGGTAATATTCACAATATCAAAGGGTTTGGATTAGGATTGAGTTATGTGAAGAAAATTGTCAGAATGCATGGTGGGCGCATAGAATTATCCTCATCGCTTGGAATTGGCACGATTTTTAGAATAATTTTACAAATTAATGATTTATAAGTATGGAAGAGAAGAATGAGCAATTAGCACATATTCTG
>JAIXKU010000010.1 GCA_026936045.1 Flavobacteriales bacterium | reverse complement strand
GTATAAATAAGGGGATTTTTTGTTAAAATGTATCTTAATTTTAGGCTAGCAAACCCATTTTATCTATCTGCATCCGGGATTATGGATTGCTTCCTTCTTCTAAAATTTGTAACAAAGCTGAAGCACTGTCAATGGCGGCGTACATCTGATCACCTACTGCCGATATTTTCTTAAACTCATCCGCATAGTATGCATTTCGCACACTATCAGGTAATGTGGATTGTGGTTCTTCAAAGGCACGCATCCAACTCATCATAGCCTTATCCGCATCTTCTATTATTTGTTTTACTCCGAAAATATGTATTCTGAGACTATCTGTTGATTGCAATTCATAAGACGATAACTTCTGTTTTAACTTAAATAAATTACCTGTGAGCGGCATAATTGAATCATGCACATACATCACCTGCTCATAACCTGTGTCTTTTTTTGTTTGAGTGAAATCAACATCTCTTTTTCTGGTGCAGGCAAATAAAAAAATCAAAAAAGCTCCGATTAACGATGTCTTCATAAGCAAATTATTCATTCAAAGATACCCTTTTAGAAAGAATTCTGCCATCAAGTATGAACCTAATTGCTGCAAGCGTGTATTTGATGACGTTAATCCATAAAAAAATAAATTATGAAACGCCTTGTATTAAGTCTGACATGTGTAATAATTTTTTACTCTATATCAGAAGCAGCCATTATAAACCTACAAACAAATAAGAAACACTTTCTTCAGATTACTGAGCAACCACACATTCAGTTAGCCATATTATTGGATACAAGCAGCAGTATGGATGGGCTTATCGAACAAACAAAATCGCAACTATGGCGCATCGTCAATGAATTAGCCACCGCACGTTATAAGCATATCCAACCTGTATTGGAAATTGCATTATACGAATACGGGAATGATGGTCTTTCCGCTAAAGATGATTACATCAGACAAGTTTTAGCTTTTACCACAGATTTAGATAAGGTGTCTGAAATGCTGTTCGGGCTGAAAACGAATGGTGGTTTGGAATATTGCGG
Organism: Flavobacteriales bacterium; assembly: GCA_026936045.1. Lineage (GTDB taxonomy): Bacteria > Bacteroidota > Bacteroidia > CAIKAF01 > CAIKAF01 > BA4. The sequence continues at coordinate 14,774 of JAIXKU010000010.1, read as the reverse complement.
TTCAGCAATTCAGCATGCTACTACCAAGCTAGACTGGAGTCCTAATAATGATGATTTAAAGGTCATTTATATTGCCGGCAATGAAAGCTTTAGTCAAGGGAAGATTGCTTATGCCAATGCTTGCAAAGATGCAATAAGCAAGGGAATTGTCGTTAATACCATTTATTGCGGATATGCCAATGACGGCATACAATTATTTTGGAAGCAAGCAGCAGATTTGGCAGAAGGCCACTATATGAACATTGATCAGAATCAATCTACGGTATATATCGAAACGCCGTTTGATGATGAGTTGGTTCAGCTAAATCAGGCGCTCAACAATACCTATTTGGCATACGGGGGTGAAGGAAAACTAAAAAAAGAGAACCAGGTGCAACAAGATAAAAATGCCGGCGGATACGGTTCAGCCAATTTAGCCGAACGTACGGTAAGTAAAAGTTCTGCTGCTTATAACAGCGCCTCATGGGATCTGATTGACGCTAGCGTAAATGAGTCATTTAACCTTGAAAAGATGAAAGATGAAGATTTGCCGGATGCCCTAAAAGGATTAAGCCTGGCAGAGAAAGAGAAAGTTATTGCTGACATGAAAAAGAAGCGTGAAGAGGTGATACAACAAATTGCTGACTTAAATAAGAAAAGAACGGAATACATCAATAACAAACGAAAAGAAATGGGCACAAGCAGCACATTGGATATGGCAATGAGCAAGAGTATTCACAGTCTTGCAGCCAAGAAGAATTTTACATTTGAAACAGCGAATCCCTAAATAGTTTATATCAATAACTCTTTAGAATAACGTAAAATGAAAAAGAAACAAATAATGGCAGCTATGCTGATAAGCATGTCTATCGGTTTAGCCAATGCAGGTGGTTTTATCTTAATCAATCAGCCTGCCGCATCATCCCATAATCCAAGCACACAAGTGTATGCACTGCAATGCAAAACACTTAATGTGACGGTGAATATTGAATGTATGATGGCACATACAAAAATAGAGCAGGTTTTTATCAATAATTCGTCTTCGCGCTTGGAAGGGTATTTCTATTTCCCTGTACCAAAAGGCTCTGTGATAAGCAATTTTTCTATGGATGTGAATGGTGTAATGACAGAAGCTGAAATGCTAGATGCCGATAAAGCAAGAGAGATTTACGAAGAAATTGTGCGAAGCATGAGAGACCCGGCATTACTTGAATTTGCGGATCAGGACTTATTTCGTGTACGCATCTTCCCTATTGAGCCAAAGAGCACTAAAGAGATCCGTATTTCCTATCGCGAAAAAGTAGAATCAGATAATGGTACGTACATGTATCGTTTCCCGATGAATACAAAAAAATATGCCTCAGCTCCTTTAAAAAATGCAGAGATTAATATAAATATTGCCTGCGCCGATGATCTGAAAAATGTATTTTCGCCTACACACGATGTACTTGTCGAGCGCCCAAAAACAAAAGAAGCAAAGATACATTATGTACAATCCGATTTTTTGCCGGATACAGATTTTAAAGTCTATTATCAAACAGGTTCTTCCATCTTAGGTCTATCCTGTCTATCGTACAAAACAATAGATGATGACGGATTCTTCTATCTTGATATGCATCCGGGCTTAATGAAAGAAGGAAACATTCTACCCAAAGACATCACATTTGTACTTGATGTATCAGGCAGCATGAACGGTGAGAAGATGACCCAGGCACGTAATGCGCTTTCATATTGCGTAAGAAATCTTAATCCCAACGACCGGTTTGAGATTATTAAATTCTCGACCGAAGCCAAATCTCTTTTTGGAAAACGGATGCCGGTGACAGATAATAATAAAAATACAGCTTTAGAATTTATCCAATCACTTAGAGCCATTGGCGGTACAAATATGGATGAAGCATTGAATATGGCTTTGCGTGAAAAGACAGAATCCAATCGTCCGTCCATGATTCTTTTTATTACGGATGGGAAACCTACCATTGGCGAGACCGAAGAACGGGCATTAATAAAAAAAATATCGAATGTAAATCAAAATAACAAACATCGAATTTTCACACTGGGCATCGGCCATGATCTGAATGCACGACTTCTAGATTTGATTACTGAAGAAGGCCGTGGATACCGGACTTATGTAGGGGAAGGTGAAGATATAGAATCAGAAGTTTCTTCATTCTTTATAAAAGTAAATGCACCGATAGCTTCAGATATTTCTGTTCGTTTTGAGAACGCTTCACAGGTATCCGATGTGTTCCCAAAACAAATTCCTGATCTGTTTAGCGGTGAATCCATCACTCTCTTCGGGCGATTTATGAAACCGGGGAAAAACAATATCATCATTGAAGGGACAATAAATGGTAGTCGAAAAACATTTACACTGCCTATTGAACTTAAAGAAAATAAAGAAAATGAGTTTATAGCCCCGTTATGGGCATCCCGACACGTTGGATTTCTATTGGAGCAGGTGCGGTTACATGGCGAGACGAAAGAGCTAAAAGATGAGATTGTTGTATTGGCTAAACAATATGGTATCATCACGCCCTATACCAGTTATCTAATTATTGAAGATGAAAGACGTACCGTACAACAAGATCGTAATCCGCTTTTTCTATCACGTTCGGATATAAATGAGCTGAGTGGCAATGCAGAGTATCTTTATGATCAGATGCGTAGCGGTGAAGGCAAAGATGCCATAGAATCAAGCATAGACATACAGACCATGCAAAAAGCTACGAATATGTCACAGGCCAAGAAATCAGAAATTTCAACGAGGGACGGTGATAGTAATAATCTATCTTCTGCTTTGTCAAATGATATTCGTCAAATGGGCGGCAGAGCCTGGTATAATGCTAATGGCACTTGGGTTGATATACTCTCGGAGAAACAAATATACAACCAAAAATACCAACTGAAATTTGGCAGCAAAGCCTATTTTGAATTCAGTCGGAAATATCCTGAAGCAAACAGTTTTCTGGCACTTGGGAAGAACCTGCGATTTATACATAATCATGTCTTGATTGAAGTGGTTGAATAAACCTTGGATTTAAATCAAAAAGCCGGATAGCCTGTTCGGCTTTTTGATTTAATAAGTTATTGCCTAGAGCAGCTCATTGGCTACATTGGCCAACTCGCTTCGTTCGCCTTTTTCTAAGGTGATATGAGCATGGATGGGATGATGGTGCATGCGATCTATCAAATAGCTCAATCCGTTACTTTGTGTATCAAGATAAGGCGTATCTATCTGATAAATATCTCCTGTGAAGACAATCTTTGTGTTTTCTCCGGCACGGGTTATAATGGTTTTTACCTCATGCGGTGTGAGATTTTGTGCTTCATCCACTATGAAAAAAATATTTGATAGTGACCGACCACGAATATAGGCCAGTGGTGTTACCACCAACTTTTCCGATTCGAGCATCTCCTGCACCTTCTTTCCATCTTTATCTCTTTCGTCAAACGTATTCTGAATATATTTAAGATTATCATACAACGGTTCCATATATGGATTAAGCTTCGACTTAATATCGCCCGGTAAATAACCAATATCTTTATTACTAAGCGGCACAATTGGGCGTGCTAGATAAATCTGTCTGAAATCTCTTCTTTGCTCCAATGCGCCGGCCAAAGCAATCAACGTTTTTCCCGTGCCTGCCACACCTTGAATGGTCACTAATTTTATATTCGGATTAAGAATCGCATGAAAAGCAAAAACCTGTTCCGCATTGCGCGGCTTGATATTATATGCCATGCATTTCTCAACCCGTTCCATTTTTCGGATAAAAGGATTAAATGTAGCCAATACCGATGTCTTACTGTTCTTTAAAACAAAATAATGATTCGGTATCGGTGTTTCCGAAAATATCTCTTTTACCTCAGAAAATCCTTCCTGATATATCTTCTTTATAATCTCATGATCCACATTCTCTATCGTATCTTTTCCTTTGTAAAGATCATCAACGTTTTTAATTTTTCCTGTCTCAAAATCTTCAGCAAAGAGGTTGAGTGATTTGGCCTTTAGGCGCAAGTTCACGTCCTTGGTGACCAATATGACCTTACGGTCTTTATGTTCTTGTTGAAGGCGTATGGCAGCATTCAGAATTTTATGATCTATTTTGTTATCGCCGAAAACACGTCTGGCATCAGGCTGGCTATCTTCTTCCATTACCACACGAAACTTACCCAATCCATTGCCATTAAGTTGTATCCAATCAGTCAATGACCGACCTTCCGAATAGTTGTCAATCACTCGAATAAACTCACGCGCTTCAAAGTTCTTTGTATCATTTCCTTTCTTGAAATTATCCAACTCCTCTAATACGCTGATTGGAATGGCTACATCATTCTCTGCAAAACTCTCTAATGCCGTATGATTATATAAAATCACAGATGTGTCTAATACAAAAATCTTTGCAGTTTGTTTTTTCTTTGGACTCATGTATATGTATTAAATCAATTTGGGTTATGAGCATGAAATACGTGAATATCTGTAAGAATGATATTCCATTCACCTAAAAGTTTTAAACCATCTTATAACAGCTGTTTATTTATCTACTTATCAGCCTGTTGAATTAATCACAAAGTCTTATTGAAAACTTTTTTACCGACCTGTAACAAAAGGAGAATAAAAGTTCCAACTTTATCTTTTGGTATGACTAAAGAAGAATTACAGCAACGCAACCGAGCCATTTTAGCCCAATATTTTCCTGAAGGCACGAGCGATATTGCTTACGAATGGATACAAAAGTTTCGTTTTCGTTTTCGTATTAGCCGTAGCCGACAAACACGTTTTGGCGATTATCAAGCGTCAACTAAGCTCGGTGAGCCACATAAAATTTCCGTCAATCATGATCTCAATCCTTATGCTTTTCTCATAACGTTCTTACATGAGATTGCCCATTTGATAACATACGAGCGCCATCGTGATAATGTATTGCCACATGGTACAGAATGGAAACAGGCATTTTCAGAATTACTTACGGTGTTCTTGACTCGTCGTACTTTTCCGCCCGATATTGAGAATGCCTTGCAACGTACCATCCTCAATCCCAAAGCTTCCTCCTGCACAGACCAGCAATTGTTCAGAGTGTTGAAGAGATATGATCATAAGCCCGTTGTGCATTTAGAGGAACTGCCGACAGATTCCATCTTCTCTTTGGGTAAGAATGGGATCTATAAGAAAGGCATCAAACGACGTACCCGTTATTTATGTCAACATCTGACCAACAAGAAGAATTATCTGATAAGCGGCATAGCTGAAGTAAAGCCTATCTCTTCATCATTCCCATTTTAATCTATGGTCTAAGATTTTTCTCTAACATACCGTTTAAGTATGTAAAGATTTTCTCATCTTAGCAGTCATTTCCATTTTATGAGACGCGAAAAAAAAAATCGAAGGAAAGGACATACGCCGGAACGTCTTGAAAAAGACATCCTGCTTATTCTTGAAAAAGAGTCTCATATACCTATGAATTACAAACAGATAGCAGCGCATCTTGGCATGAGTGACGCAAGAGCACAAAACCGTGTGCGTCAATGTATGGAGAAGATGGAAGAACATGGTATCATTGAAGAAGAAGAGAGAGGGAGATATAAATTGCCGATTAAGATTAATTATATAGAAGGCCGTGTAGATATGTCGGGGTCAGGCAATGCATATATCATATCCGATAGTTTAAAAGAAGATGTATATGTGGTTTCGGGTAATCTTAAGAATGCATTACATGGAGACCGTGTAAAAGTATTTGTCTATGCCCGAAAGAAAGGTCAAAAATATAAAGGCGAAGTTGTAGAAATACTGGAACGTACCCGTTCTGAGTTTGTCGGCACACTGAAAGTAAATGAAAAATTTGCTTTCTTAAGCCCCGATCATGACCGTATGTTTCATGATATCTTCATTCCTCTGAAAGACTTAAATAGTGGGAAAGACGGACAGAAAGCCATCGCTAAAATTACCGACTGGTCAGAGAAATCTAAGAATCCGGTGGGGGTTATAGTTAAGGTATTGGGAGAGCCTGGAGAGAATGAAACAGAAATGCATGCCATTTTGGTTGAGTTTGGCCTTCCGTATGAGTTCCCTTCGGAAGTAAAGACGGCAGCCGAACATATCTCGTTTGACCTTGATGAAAACGAAATAAAAGCACGACATGACATGCGTAATGTGCCTACACTTACCATTGATCCGGAAGATGCAAAAGATTTTGATGATGCCCTTTCCGTTCGCAAACTTGAGAACGGGAATATGGAAGTTGGTGTACATATTGCTGATGTATCATACTATGTTAAAGAAAACAGTATTATAGATAAAGAAGCGTATCGAAGAGCCACATCCGTTTATCTTGTTGACCGCGTTGTACCAATGTTACCGGAGGAGTTATCAAATGGCGTATGCTCCCTACGGCCTAATGAAGACAAGTTCTGTTTTTCTGTTATTTTCGAGATGAACATGCAAGCCGATGTACTTCAGTATGAAATTAAACGTACCGTTATTCATTCCGATAAACGGTTTACTTATGACCAGGCGCAGGAAGTGATTAAAACCGGTAAGGGCGAGATGCAAAATGAAATAATCACACTTCATCAATTAGCTTCTATTCTGAGAAAGAACCGATTTGATAATGGCGCTTTGCGTGTGGAACAAACAGAAGTAAAATTCAGAATTGACGAAAAAGGTAAACCGGTAGATGTCTTCTTCAAAGAAAGTAAAGAAGCCAACTGGCTAATTGAGGAGTTCATGCTTTTGGCCAATAAATACATTGCGATGTTCGTTGGTTTGAAGAATAAAGCGCAAAAGCAGATTAAGACGTTTGTGTATAGAGTACATGATCAACCTAAAGACGAAAAGCTCTCCGAACTAAAAAGATTTGTAGCCAATTTTGGTTACAAGCTTGACTTAAATACACCCAAGACGATTTCTGCAAGTATTAATAAGATGCTTGACGAGGTGAAGAAAAAGCCGGAAGCAGACATGATAGAAAATCTCACCATTCGTAGTATGGCCAAGGCGATATACACAACTGAGAATATCGGGCATTACGGTCTTTCTTTCGACTATTACACCCATTTTACTTCTCCTATTCGCCGTTATCCTGACGTTATGGTACATCGGCTATTACAACATTATATTGACGGCGGCGTTTCCGTAAACAAAGAATCCTTTGAAGCCAAATGCAAACATGCCTCTGAGATGGAGAAACGTGCCGCTGATGCCGAACGTGCTTCCATAAAATACAAACAGGTTGAATATCTTTCAGAGCACATAGGCCAGGAATACAAGGGTGTGATTACCGGCATTACCGAGTGGGGTGTTTATGTTGAAATTATTGAAAATAAATGCGAGGGAATGATCCGTCTGCGCGATTTGGATGGAGATTATTATTTCTTTGATGAAAGAAATTACCAAATTCGCGGCACCCGAACAGGTATGACATATCGGCTGGGAGATAAAGTAAACATTCGTGTTAAACAAACACATATAGATAATCGCACTATTGACTTTGAATTGATGGGCATAATAGAAGAATGAAATCATGAAACATCTGAAATTAATCTTTACTTGTTTGCTATTTTGTTGGGCTTGCAGCTCACCAAAAAAAGATAAACAGTTTGATCCGGAAACAGCGACACTTTCCAATACCTATAATTTAGATACAGGTTTACAAAATCGATTTAAGGAGTTACCCGAACAAGAGGGGAAAATAAAAGCGACTGTGAATATCGCCAACACGCCTGTCTTCAGTGGCCGAATAGCTACCAATGAGGATGTGAGAAGTGGGAAAGCTATTTTTAGTTTGGATGGACAAGGAAAAACCCATAAAGTCGCTGAGATTAAGCTTCCGTTTTATGTTCTTATGAAAGATCAGGGTGAACAATTAACAGCCATTATCGTACAGGCAGAAGTATTAGATAACGATACATTATTTGGATACAAAAATGCAAAAGGTATAATGGGCATGTGCACTTCAAAAGATTTTTTCCTTAAATAGTTTCAGATATGCTTCACTTCCTATCTTGGTTCAAACTATTTTATTGTACTCTCTTTGCGAAAGTCTTCGTAAAGCTTATGAATAATCCCATCTGATAAACCCACCTGGGGTACAATAATTGACTTTATGTCCGCATATTTACATATCTGTAGATAAATCTCTGCTGCCGGCACAATCACATCTGCTCGGTCCGGATTCAAATTATATTTCCATATGCGTGTAGATAAAGATGATGCTTTTAACTTCTGATAAACATCTTTTAACTGACTTCTAGAGAATGAACTCCCTTCTGCCACACCGGTTAGCTTCTGAAGCTTAATAATATTACCGCCACTACCGATAGCCATAATATTAGGATATAATTCCCGAAGCATTTGGCATTGTTGTTTGAGTTGTTGCCAATCTTCGTCCGTAACCTTATCATGGAGCATGCGAACCGTACCTATATTAAACGAATCTGACGATCTTTTCTTCCCATTGAAGAACAAAGAAATTTCCGTACTTCCCCCACCAACATCTATATATAGATAGGCCCGTGCATGACTCATATTTTCAGCTATATGATTACTGAAAATCAGATCTGCTTCCGTGTTACCATCAATGATGAGGACATCAATGCCTGTTTGCATTTTAATCTTCTTGATAATCTCATTGGCATTATCAGCCTCACGCATAGCCGATGTAGCGCAGGCTCTATACCCTTTCACATCATGTATTTCAATCAAATTACGAAAGGCCAACATAGCTTTTAGTAACTTATCTTCTTTTTCTTTAGATATAGAGCCGTTTACAAAAACATCCTCACCCAAGCGAATTGGTACGCGTGTGAGTGCAACTTTCTTAAAGACATCTTGCCCGTTTCCGTCTTCGTATATATTGTAAAATAAAAGTCGAATAGCATTACTACCTATATCTATAGCTGCAAATTTTATATATATGGGATTGTCTATTCTATCCATTTTTTCTGATAATATGTTATGAGTTGATTCATTGGTGAGCGGCAAATAGCCCCGATTTTAAATCTTGAAGCCAACGCTTCTTGCAATTCCTCTTTAAAAAAATAAGCTACAGACCCCGCAAAGTAACCTGTATCTACATTGGGTGAATGTATATGTTTATGATAATAATGAAGGTGTGAAGAGAGTAAACTGTCAAATGATTGTATAACCAGCTGACGTAACTCAGGTATCTGTTTATTTTCATAAATAAATGGAACAAAAGAGGCTAGATATCGGTTGGGAGAGCGTTGACTGTATAGCTGTTGTATCAATGCATCGTTAGATAGATTGATGAATGACTGAAAAGCCTCTTGCAACCTTTGAGGCCATTCATCACGAATATATCGAATAAGAAACTGCTTGCCAAGCCAGACGCCACTCCCTTCATCGCCCAATAAAAATCCGCCGGAAGGCACTTTAGATAAGATTTGTTGTCCACTCCATAAGCATGATGCAGAGCCGGTGCCGATAATATAAATCATACTTGGTCTATCAGGCGATAATGCATGTGCTACAGCTAAAATATCAGAGAATACATACACATCCGCCTGAGGGAAAAGCTCGGATAATAGTGCTTGCATCAACGATGTTGAAGACGAGTTAATGCCGGTGCCATAATAATAAACAGCCTTAGGTTTCTTGGGTAAAAATGGATTTAATACAGACAGACGTTGCTTTATTTCTTCAATGCCAAGCTGTAGCGGATTTATACCCTCAGCCTCAATCATGCCATGCTCACAGGAAGTAACCCATGCCCAAATTGTTTTAGTTGAGCCCGCATCTGCCAATAATATCATGGCCTAAATATACAGGTCATATCCTTAATTCAAAAAGAAGAAAGCCTATTTTTATTACCTAAAGAATACAATCCTCTATTCAAGGGTTTACTGAATAACTAATCGCGCTGTTTTAAACGTCATATCCTTTTGGATATGCAAGAAATAGATGCCGGCTGACCATGAAGTCACATCTATGATCTGATTGGCCTGTCCGATAAATGCTCGTATCAACTTGCCATCTGTAGAAAATACTTGTATGTTATAGCCTTCAATACCTGATAAACTAACATAAGATGATGATGATGGATTGGGATAAATTGAAATATCCAAGCCAGTTTCTTCTTCATTTATACTAACAGTGCAAGGTGCTTGACAAACCTTAACAGAAGGTGAAATGACACCAACATTAAAGTCAACGGCGTTACCGCCTGTCAGGTCACACATATCAAGCGTACCGGTTATAACGCCGAAGTTAGAGCTATTACCATCAATACAGATCTGTCCACCACCAAGAATCGTATCGGTATTAGAGAAATCATAATTCACACGCATAGCGCCCTCCATCTGGAAAACAGCGTTGACGCCGCTTATTAAGCTGTCTCCGTTTAAGAAGTAATTTCTAACCACCACTTCTTTAGTTGGGTCGGTTAGGCGAAAAATACCGGTGTTCCAAAACGATGTTTCAACATACACACTACCGGTTGAGACAAAACCATTGTTTAAAGTTACATTACTAAACAAGGAATCGGCCATAAACACGCCATGATTAGATACACGACCACCAAAAAGAGCTGTACGAGACACGTTGTAATAACCATTGTTTTCAAGCAAGGCTGTTCCCATAACAGCAACAGCACGCGATAGGCTATCACCGATGAGCTTACCTGTGGCTGTAACAACCACCGCACCGGTCGAATACCCAAAATCCGTATCTAACGTAAGGATATGATTAATAATAATAGAATCACCGGGAAGCGGGATACAAATGCAATCCCACGTGAATGGATTAAGCGCATTTCCATTGGCTATTGTTTTTCTCACATTTTGAGAAAATCCAGTAACAAGAGTAAATATGGAGAACGTTACGAGTAAAATTTTTTTCATATGTCTATTATATTTAATCAAATGTATAAAATAATCTATTGTACTGGTTGTAAGAGGTTAATATTCTCAGTCCTTTTATTCCAACATTTCATAATTATCAAAAGAGCTGCTATCCTCTTCTTTGGAGTCGCCAGACTTTGCTTTTCGCTGTACCTTAATTTCTGTTTTAAATAAGGGCTCCGGTTTAAATTTTAGCAATTCCGTAATATCAACTTTTAGCGCATGGGCTATTTCCATCAGCGTATCAATGGTAAAGTTATGTTTACCACTTAGCCATTTACTGATTTCGGAAGGTGATTTACCTAATATGGCAGCAAATTCTGATTTACTAATCCCTTTATTTTTTAAAAAATTCTCAATATTTTGTGCTAGATTAAACTTGGTTTCTACCTGCACTTTTTCCACTTCTTTTAGCCCATCTAAAAGCGTCTTAAGTAAATTATCTTTGAATAATGATTTCTTTGGTTGCTTACTAAACATATCGGCACTAACTATTCATCAATCAAACCTACAAAAAAAACTTGTATTCTAATTTCACTTATACAGATAAGCAAGTTAAGCAATGGTATTCAAACTTCTAAATACGTAACACAAACACGGTTATTCTTGGTGGCTGGAAGCTTCTATCTTCTTCACCACATCAGAAATATCCACATGTGAATAACCTTTCTGATAAAGAAATGCTCGAAGTTTCATTTCTTTCTTATAAGGATGATTCTCTTTTATTATTTGCCATTTTTTTGTAGCAATTCGGTATAATGTGTTTTGATACGACTCATCCTCTATACTCTCCAAAGCCTCAGCTATCCACAACACATCAATCTGCCGTTTCTTTAACTCGGCTTCTATTTTCTTCTTGCCCCATTTTTTAATAGAAGCATGTGAATGTGCATACAGGCAAGCAAATCGCTTATCATCAACATAGCCGCCGGCAATAAGTCTCTCTATATATGTTTGGATTTGTTTTTCATCAATTCCTGCTCGGCGACATTTCTCCTTTACTTCAAAAGTGCAACGTTCGCGATAGGCGCACCACTTTAGTAATTTATCATACTTGCCGGAAGCTTCTCTCATTAGTTATATACATGAATCAATGCACCATCAAATTCGGTGCTGTATTGTTTAAGCGGATAGATAGCCGGTCCGTCCACATTACTGCCGTTTATCAGATTAAATCTGGATCCGCAGCCACCACCCGAACAATCATTATCCACCAGTAAAAGCCCATTGTCATCCACGCTTACCTTGCCACAAGGATTCTCGCTGTCATACGGACAATGTCTTTCATAACAATTAACTTGGTCAATGGACGTTCTGTATAAAATTAAACCACGTGATCCGCCACTCAGATAAGCCCATCCACCCACTGCTTGTAAAGAAATATACTGTGCTTCAAACGTGTTAATAGTTATATTAATAGGTACATCAGGTATATTGACAGGATATTGATAACCACAAGCATTCAATAAAATTATACCTCCCAACAAGAACATACCCCAACCGCTTTGATGCCGTTTCATTTTTATACCTTTAGACTGTGTTTATGGCAAATATAACGAATTTAAGGCGGTTTCTTATATATCTGATACTGTTTAAATGGATATCCCTAACGGCAGTTGCCCAATTATCCATTCATCATGGCGTAACATTACCTACCCGCGATACAATTCGAGCGTTAATCATTTTTGCCGAAGTAGATTATGCTGATGGGCCTTGCCCAAAAGATTTTCCGGATGAATTTCTAGGACAATGGACTATACTGCCCGACGGAAGCAGAGGATTACCGGAAAACGCCGGTGTCTATTTAGATCCATTTATTACAAGTAAGCCTTATGGATATATTACCAGTTATTATTATGAAGCCTCCTTTGGTCAATACGTACTTTTAGGAGACTATCTGCCATACGTAGTATCAGTGCCTTGTCATCAAATAAAACAAGGTCTTAATCTGGATCAAACATTACGTATCATTAATCAAAAGATGCAGGGGCAACCAATTATAACAACTCATGGTATTCCTCTTTCTGCATTTGACAATTGGAGTGAAGCACCTGCAGGCGAACCGAAACTCAAAAAACCGGATGGCAAGATTGATTTGGTTTACTTGATTTGGCGTAATAACCGTTTCTTAAATGGATATAATACCTGGGATAATTCGGGCTATGGTGTTACGCCCGTAAGAGGTATTCCTTTTGGCGGTATGCAAGGGGTAAATAATGCTGCTTCATATAATAATTCATGGGGAGATGAACATGGATTTAATATTACCATAGCTGAGCATCTGCACGCGATATTTGGCGGTAATCATTGGCACTCGGGTGGCGGGCGTGGCATACATACTTTTTTGGCCATCCCATATAATTATGGATTAACAGGTCAGTTAGAAGCAACCATGCAAGCTGTATGCGGCTGGGATCGTTGGATGATGCAATGGAAAAATCCTGAAAAGAAATATCTTATATCTGCTCTAGACACCTCATTAACCGAACAAAACACCGAGTACTTTAGCTTGAACAATAATCCCGATGGCGGTCTGCTTTATTTACGCGATCACGTTAAAACAGGAGATGCCATTCGCATTCGTTTACCGTTTCTAAATTGGCAAAAAGAGGGTGATGTGAAAAATCAATACCTCTGGTTGGAATACCGCGACTTTACAACCCGTTTTGATCAATATATGAATATAGCTGAAGAATGTAGTGATCATTATGATGAGTATCCAAGCGGTACGCCCGGTTTGTATGCATACATTCAGGTAGGAAAAGATCAACGGGAAGGAAAGGATATTTATTCTGCACGACCTGCCTCACCTAATGGATTAGCCAGCTGGTTATTGCCTCTTACGGCAGAAGGCAATTATGACTTTTATTATAGATATGATAAAATCCCTGACCCCTTGCCCGGCTGTGGGAGTTGGGGCAATACCACCTTACCTCTTGAACGGTCAAAAAGCAAACCTAATCCCTTTACAGGTCATTCCGATCTCTTTAGGATAACAGATTCCAATCATGATGGATTATTATATTCCGGCGATGATTTACAACCGGGATTAGCTGATATGCTAGGCGATTCGGTTTGGTTTAATTATCACAGAAACGGGGATAAAGATGATGCCTTCTGCTTTAAAAATAAGAAAACGAAACTATCTATTAGTACCAATCCGTCACCGGTACCTGTATATACCTATGCAGCCGATCTTGAATATAATCGGTTTTATTTTACAGACGGATCAACCAAAAGTCAATTTGAAAACAGAACAATTGCATTAAACGGATTGTCTATAGAGATTGTCAAAGAATATAGGCAAGAAGGGGCTATACTCATTCGCATACGATGGGATGATTATATCGTAAATAATTCGGTACGATGGTGTGGCAACATCGAACTGCACCCACATGTTTTTGACACCATGCTCCCTTCTCTAAGTATTACAAAGGGGAAAATCATTTTACTGGACCGAAGTCAAAGCCCCACTTATCATACGAATAAAGGTCGTATGAATAACAGCGAATATTGGTTCTCAGACACGACACAGTTCAGAGCACTTACCGGTGCTTATATTCAGATGCAGGCCAAATCACGCATTGAGCTTAAGAATGGCTCGCATCTTATTTTAGATGATGGTGCACTACTGGAAATGGGTAAAGGTAGTCGAATAATTATAGAGAAAGGATCCGATCTTTTACAACAACCAAACGCTAAAATCGTTAAAGGAAAAGGTGCCAAAATTATTATTAAATAAAACTATCAGGCTTGCGTTTCTTGTTATCAGCATGTACCTTATACCTGCCTGTATAGGATATGCCCAATCACAAAATCCCAAGCATGAAAGAATAACCGTCAAAAGGGCATCTGAAAAAACATCTAAAAAGAAGAAAACAAAAAAGCGAAAAGAGCTTCGCCCACGGCAAAGAAGAAAGCTCCAAACAGTAGAT
>JAIXKU010000250.1 GCA_026936045.1 Flavobacteriales bacterium | reverse complement strand
GGTATAAGCGCAGCCATATTCACACCGGCGCGTATTGGAGAGTTTGCGGGTAAAATTATTCACTTGCCGGAAAGTCTGAGGTTAAAAGGCTTTATGGTCTCAATAGCAGGGAATATTTCTCAATGGATGGTTACGCTGATTATGGGCATCACGGCCGTACCTTATTTATTATATCGTTTCTCTAGTTTTACTTATGATTACCCGTCCTATTTCTTTTCCCTGATTAATATTATTTCCTTTCTTGCCTGTATTTTTGTGCTTATTTCATTCCTACAATTACCCCGATTGGGAAATCTGTTAACAAAATGGAAGCCGCTTTTTAAATGGAAAAATGATGTGAAGGTTTGGAGTTCCTTTCATTATACAACCTTGTTGTTTGTCTTGTTATTAAGTTGTTTGCGTTATCTTATTTTTTCTTTCCAATATTATATACTGTTTGTAGCTTTTTCTATACCGGTCTCTTGGATAGATTTTCAAATGCTAATGGCTACCGTATTTTTTATTTCTACATTAATCCCTATGTTCTCAGTCAGTGAGGTCATAACACGTGGTTCTGTATTGGTATGGATATTTCAGCTATCGGAATCACCCTCCTCATCAGTGATAGCTATATCTTTTCTTATTTGGGTTATTAATTTGGCTTTGCCCGCATTGCTCGGCTATTTCTTTATTGTGCAGTTGCCCGCAAACCAATCATCGGATGTATGATGATAGTTACTCTTCTTATCACATACGGCTTATCATACGCCTTATATATCGGCTATCTGATTTGGGGATGGAAAAAGAACCTGAAGAAACAATATCTTAAATCATTACCTCAATCAGAGGCTGTCAGTATAATAATACCGTGTCGAAATGAAGAGAAGAATATAGCTTATCTTTTGCAGATTCTGACACATAAACAAGATTGGCAAAACAGTTATGAGATTATATGCGTGAATGACCACTCTGAAGACAATACAAAGATGATTATACAAACCTATGATGGGGTAAAATGTTTTGATTTGGAGGGGAACTTCGGTAAGAAGGCGAGCATTACTTATGGCATCAGCCAAGCATCCGGTTCTATAATTGTCCTTACGGATGCTGATTGCATACCTGAGGAAAAATGGATAAATCATCTTCTCGGTTTTTTCTCTGATACAGACATACAAATGGTTTGCGGATGGGTAAAAATTATACGAGAATCAAGCTTCTTCTCCGGTCTGGCAGCATTGGAATTCTCAACGCTTACAGCCTCATCTGCTGCATTGGCCGGACATCATCGCCCGATATTATGTAATGGTGCGAATCTCGCTTTCAGGCGTTCTGCTTTTGATTCTGTGAAAGGCTATGAGAATGATAATATGGCTTCGGGAGATGATGTGTTGCTAATGCATCGTATCAAGGCAGCATATGGAAGGAATGCGATTGCGTATGCGGTAACACCCCCATCATCAGTACATACGTATCTGCCAAACAGCTTCCAATCATTTTGGAGGCAAAGACTTAGATGGGCGGGTAAAGCTACGGCATATACAGATAAGGAGGCCATATCTATATCATGGCTTGTTTTTATTTTTCATGCTTTATTATGGGTGCCACTTCTCTTTCTTTGGATGCCCGGCATGCTTCTTCTTTGGTTGTTGACATGGGGTATTAAAACCATTTTAGATAGTATTTTTATTATTACCTATACGACGGATATGGGTATGAAGAAACTTTTATACTATCTTTTACCTTTGTCAATGGTATATTGGATTTATGTGCCATGTGTAGCCATAGCTTCAGTATTTGCAAAACAGATTAAATGGAAAGGAAGAGAATATAATGCTCATTAAGAACGTATCAATACCGTGAAAACAAAAACAAAGAAACACGATTGGCTTGCTATATGGGGCACTTTATGGATAGGCCTCTCAGCAGTGATTTCTGTTTTTGCATACGTATTGGCTCCTGATCATTCCCCCAATGCAGATCAGCAGTTTCCTGAACTGGCATTAAAGTCACCCGGCTTTAAGGCTGTATTTCTAACCATTCCAGATACTGGGCGTGTGGCCTCAAGCCAGGTACAGAATTGGTTGTTTGGTGCATCTGTGGATCAACGTTGGATTGCTTTATCTGAAGTACATGAAGAATCACCTTCTTATGTTGTCACAACAGCTTATCATGATACCATTTTTAACCCTTACGGATTGATTCAAACAAAGCGATTTTGGCTGGGAACGGATGCACTTGGACGTGATGTGCTCAGTCGGTTGATTATTGGCACGCGTGTATCCTTCACAATAGGATTAGTGGCGGTTATTATTTCTGTTATAATAGGTACACTGATAGGTGCCATCGCAGGATATTTTCGTTCTAAAATAGATGCCGTACTGAGCTGGTTGATGAATGTTTTTTGGAGCATCCCAACTCTCTTGCTGGTATTAATTTTTACCATTGCTATGGGAAAGGGGATAGCAGTTGTATTTGTTGCAGTAGGTTTGACAATGTGGGTGGATGTGGCACGTATTGTAAGAGGACAGATGTTGAGTTTGAGAGAAAAAGAATTTGCTGAAGCCGGTAAAGCATTAGGATTAACCCATTTCAGAATCTTATTCAGGCATTTGCTCCCTAATACATTCCCATCTGTTTTGGTGATAGCTGCTTCCAATTTTGCGTCTGCAATTTTGGTAGAATCGGGCTTAAGCTTTCTAGGATTTGGAGTGCAGCCACCCATTCCAACATGGGGTAGTATGATTGAGGCACATAAAAATTATTTGATTACGGGTATGCCATGGCTGACGCTACTTCCGGGTATCTGTATCATACTTCTTGTCTTGGCTTTTACCTTCGCCGGAAACGGGTTGAAAAATAAATTGAAAGGTGTATAGAAAGAGATGGATTGTAATACGTGTTATCCATTTTCTGCCATTACTCCCTCTACGCCGGGTACCATCTGACACAACATCTGTTCAATACCGGCTTTTAAGGTGAATTCAGACGATGGACACCCACTGCAAGAGCCTTTGAGGATTAAATGTACAATTCCATTTTCAAAATGTTTGAAGGCAATTTCACCTCCATCTAATTCAACTGCCGGTCGAATATATTGGTTTAGAATCTCAATAATTTTTGATTCCATTTCATTCCATGTTTTCTCAGTTGGTTTAGCACTTGATTTAATTTCCGGTATTTGAGAAAATGGGACAGCATCAGATTCTAAAAAAACACGTATTGCTTCCTGAGCTATGGCGCTTACATCACGCCATTCATAGAATTTATGACGGGTGATTGTGATGAAATTACGGGTGATATACAATGAAGCAACAAAAGGATATGTGAAAAGAGCTAATGCAAGAGGAGATTCTTTTGCGTCTTCTGCCGTTAGATATTCTACACTACGATCGGCTAACAGAATCCGATTTACTACAAATTTTAATGTAAAAGGATTCGGCGTCGTTTCGGTATAAATAAATATAGGTGTAGTTGTATTCATACGTATCTTATTCGTGACAAAATAAACCAATTTTTAGACAAATTGTTTAGACCGAGGCTTCCTGTTAGAAGATTCATTCAGCGAAAGTGCTAGAAACCAGCTGTTAAATAGGCTGAAAAAGACTATTCCGGCCTGTCTGGAAAGCATATTTTCTCCTGCTAGGCATATCAGAAAAAGCAATAAAAAACTGGAATATATTATTTGCTTGGAATGGATGGCATGATAAAACGAGAAACCAAAAATACCGATTAGTACCATAAACCCAAATATCCCAAAAGAAATAAGAAAGTCTAGGTATTGATTATGCGTATTAAATTGGTGCAGCCGAAACACCGGTGTGTCACCATAACAATCTGACAATTCTTTCTGTATAATTTGACTGGGTGCACCAAGCCCAAAATGACGTTCAGCGCTTTTAAAACTGCATGAATAAATAATCGAACGCACCGTAACAGAATTCTCATGTGCGGCATCTTCCCGGAACGAAAAGAGTTCATGCGATCTCGGATTGAATATAAAAGCAATGGATATTAAGCCAAGTAATATTGAAGAAGCTATAACAAATTTCCAAGCTGTTTTTTTTAAAAGAAATAAATTGACTATAGCCCAAATGCTACTTATTATCAAAGCAGCCCAGACTAACCTGGCCGAAAGGAAAAACATAAAGACGAGAAGAATAAGAACGGCGGTGATACGTATAAAGAGACGTTTATTTATGATTGAAATATCATCTAATAGAATAAAGATAGCAAATGCCGACATGATAGACAGATAGGATGGATGGATATGCAGAAGGCGGTTAATGTTTTCTCTGTAGATAGAAATAAAATCTGCCGGTATATGAGGAAAAACAGAAAGCCCTTTAACCAACAGAAATAAAGAAGAGCCTATGGCTACAATAAGCATATTGATTGAGAAAATAAGCAAAAGGCGTTTCATCTGATTACCGGAAGGCATAGAATGACTGAATAATATCAGAAAGGGGAATACCCAGTAACTGTTTGCTTTTTCTACCAAAAACCAATCCTGAGATTCGCCTGTAATCATTGCTTGCATCAGATAAAAGAAAAAAGGAGAAGCTAAAAGAAGGAAATAAAAAATACGAATAGGTGTAAAATGGTTTTTCTCTAGCATAGTCAGGCCCAAAACACCCCAGGCAATGATGATAAAGCTAACCCAGTTTTGTGGTATTAACGGTATGCACATCAGTAATATCCATAAGAAAAAAGATATTTTCTTTATAGCGAGCATGAGATGTCGGTATGAGTTTCTATAAATTCAGCCATTTCAGATCTGAATCGTTCAAGAGAAAAATTAGTTATGGCATCTCTGACAGCCTTTGCTTTAAAATTGGTTATATCATGCTCGAAACGATATACAGCATCAATGATACTTTTTACTGATTGATGTTGAAAGAACTGACCGCTTATTCCATCCTTCACGGTCTCGAGTACACCACCCTTATTAAATGCTATAACCGGTGTGCCACAAGCCATAGCTTCTACGGGTGTAATGCCAAAATCTTCTTCTGCGGCAAAAACAAATGCTTTAGCTCTCTGTAGATAATAGCGAAGCACCTCTGATGTATCATATTGAATCATTTCAATATTCAGTGCCTTTTTCTTGTGAATCTGATGCCAACAATTGCCATTCCCAATAATGACTAAACGCTTATCAGGCAGAGCAGCAAATGCCTCGGCGATGAGTCCGACTTTTTTATATGGAACTAGACGTGATGCCGTGACATAAAAATCTTCCTTTTCTTCATAAAGCGTAAAGAATTCTGTATTGACGGGAGGGTATATAACTACTGCTTCTTTATTATAATGTTGCTTGATGCGTTTATTTATATATTCTGAGTTGGCTATAAAATAATCAACATTTGTTGCGGTTCTGAAGTCCCAAAGCCTAAGGCGATTAATGACAGGACGCACAAGCAATCTTTTCCAACCGCTATCTATTCCATGATCGGCCATATATTGCTTTCGCATATCCCAAATATAGCGCATGGGTGTATGGCAATAACATATATGTATTTGACCGGAGTGTTTCTTCACACCTTTAGCTACAGAATGCGATGAGGATATTATGACGTCGTATTTGGCTGTTTTGAGTGATTCTATAGCTGTAGGGAAAAAGGGTAGATAATATTTATAGTTATATTGAATGCCGGGTATTGACTGGAGAAAAGAGGTATGCGCTTTTCTTCCATAAAGAAATTCGTCACGGTCCTCATCTGTTAGGAAATCTAAAAGAGAGAACAGGGTGATGTCTTGATGACGCAAAAGATATAATAACTCACGGAGCACTTTCTCCGAGCCTCCCGGAGTAATCAACCAATCGTGTATGATGGCAATACGCATAATCGTTTGATAAAAATACGGTAAATGTTTGTGCTGAGGAAAAATTATATGGAGAACCGTTCTAAAAGCTTAATGAGTAGCGGTCCCTGCTCTTCCATAGTATAAATTGGAAATGTTGTGTTCGCAACTGTTACTTTGTTTGATAACAATGAAGCAAGCATCCCGGAGTCATTTGGATTAAAAAATTGCACAGCATCGCCATATAACTCGCGATGCGCAGAGATATCAGAAGCGATGACAGGGCAGCCGGATTGTAGTGCTTCAAGCACAGGGAGATTACATCCTTCATAATGAGAGGCAGTTACCAGTATGCCGGCTTCGGCATATAAACGGTCTAATTCCTCGTATGAGATATGCTCTCTTATTTCTATGAGTGGGTGTGAACGAAGGAGGTCTAATAATTTTCTATTCTTGGTAAAAATAGTAGATGTAGAACCGACAATAATCCACCTGTTCCCCGTGTTCGCCCGGACAAATGCATCGTATATTGTTTGGTAGTTTTTCCGGTACTGAATGCTGCCGACGGATAAAATAAAATCTTTTCTGTTATTAGGCCGCATCTGTTTTTTTTCAGCTGTATTATAAATAATATGTATGCGTGAAGAAGGTATGCGATAGACATGTTGTATCTCATCTGCTATGGTTTCACTGATAGTTATTATGGCTAATGCCTTACGTGTAATCAGAGGTATGAGCCACTGATAATATGCTCTGAATACCGGACTCAATGATTGTGGATGATGAATAAAAGCTAAATCATGAAGGGTGATAATTTGATTTTTATAATTGACGGGCGCTGTATTGCATAGGTTAAGTAATAAAGGTGTTTTTTGTTTTCGCAGAGCGTATGGTAAAGATATCTGTTCCCATGTATGACCACGAAATAGCCCTTTCTTAGAGACGTTAATTTCAAGAAGAGGATCTTTGGCTATGGGAGATAGTATCTCACATGGATAGGAGAAATATTGAAGATACGTTGTATATCTTCTGGCGTATGTTTGAACGCCGCTTAGTGCTTGCGTTATAAATTTGCCATTGATAGCCGTTACCATATAAATGGGAAGATGGCTTTCCGATTCTTGGGATAATCTTCAAAATGCTCATGATACCAACGATGGTGTGAAATTGCACGAGGCACAAGATTAGCAAAAGTCCAAATAAAGAATACAGTACCGGCCAAACTCCAAGTAAGAATGGCATATCCCAACCATTCGATAACCTCACCGAAAAGATTAGGGCAACTGATATATTTAAACAACCAACCTTGCGGGATGACATAACCTGTTTCTCCCGGCTTGCGAAGATGAATTAATCGTGTATCAGAATACCAATTAACAGCTACACCAATAACAAAAAGTACAATGCCTATTATGAAACGGTAATCATAAACCCAGTTCTCCGGATAATCGGCAAACCAAGCAAAATGCATCCCGATTAATGTACCATTGGCTAAATTGAAAATGAGACCCATCAGAGAAATCAGTAATGGCATTTTTTTCCCTATCGTACGCAATCTTAAAGGGAAAATAAAAGTGCGATTGAGATAATGAAATGTAAATAATCCAATCATGATCCAGGATAAGGTAGATAGCTGGAAATTTATCAACATCAGCCATCCATATAACACAATCAGTGCTAGAAATTCCATGATAAACCACCCTAAGCGGTTATCTATTAGCGGCCCCCAATTCTTACTTGTATGCCGGCCATAGGGTGCGGGTATAAAAAGAAGAATAAAGAATATGATTATGCCTATGGAAGCCCATATAATAGCAAGCGTTTGATATAAGTCACAGGTAATAATAGCTGTCATAGGCTAAAGATAATTGTTTGATTTAAACCAGGAAAAAGAATCAATAAAAGATTGCTCTATCGGACGTGTATTAAAGTCTAGCTCCCTCTTGGCTTTTTCAGAGCATATTTTCCTATTGCCAATCTTTAATATCTCAAGAGATTCTCTTGTGAATAGAGGTTCTGTTTTGGTTATACAGCTAAACAAACGCACAAAGGGTTCTATTGCAAAAGCAACCCAAAAAGGCAATGTTATTACCTTCCTCTTTTTGCCGGATGCTTTATTTACAAAGTGCACCATATCAGCCATACTAATCCATTCGCCGGAAAGTAGGTATTGTTCACCTGACCGCCCTTTGTCTATAGCGTTAATGATGGCGGTGGCAATATCCCGACTATCTACAAAATCAAAACCGCCATTAAAGATGGCAGGCACGCCACCTCTATGAATTAAGAGAATCGCTTTCCCCTGAGGAGATGGTTTATAGTCCGGTGGGCCAATGATAGACGTAGGATTGAGAACAATTACCTCCATACCTTTATCAATATATGAAAAAGCTAATTCCTGTCCCTTCCTTTTTGATACATCATAGGCAAAAGCAGAATCACCAACGGTATCTCGGGTTTCATCTAAAACTTCATGTGTAGGTGTTTGCCGAAAGGCATGGATAGAAGAGATATGAATAACACGTTTGACACCTACTTCCAAAGCTGTATCATAGAGATTACGTGTGCCTTCAACATTGGTGTTATTCACAGCACCCCCCTTGGGCCCATTAATAGATATCATGGCTGCCGAATGTATCAATACATCACAACCATTAAGAAGCGTTTTGAGTGAATCTTTATCTTGCAGATCGCCCTTCACTAATTCTACATTTAATCCTTCAAGTGCCCGCTTATCATGATAAACCAATGCTCTGGTAGGATAGCCTTTTTCGATTAACTGCTTAATGATTTCTGAACCTAAATGTCCGGAACCTCCGGTGATTGCAACTTTCATAGTTTGTTTCATAATAAGGTATTATGGGTTATTATCTTTATTCACAAGTATTGAACCATTGTAACCGTCAAGCAGAATGATATAACTATTCTCGTAAATTTCGTTTAATGAAAAGCAAAGTGTTTTTTGAATGATAGAGCGACAATCGTCTTTATCTTCCATGATAATCTTCATGGGAATCTGTGGCGGTAATGATTTCATCATACTGCCATTCCATACTAATTTAAATGTAGCATCTCCGCATCCGCCGCTATAAGATATGTTTACTTTAAGGCAGTTCTGCTCAATCCATACTTTCTTTATGTCAAACGGATCAGATATCTTATTGTATAATTCGGTGTCTTTTATAATGGGTTGACATAAAGACGTCTTTTGTTGATTAGCCTTGCAACTGCCAAACAGAAGAATAACAGCAATGATGATTGAACTGATTTTAAGTGAGGCATATTTATAAATAATCATCCCCTTTTTCAATTTTAATCTCGTTGACAAGGTTCTTTATTTTTTGTTCATCACTCATTTTGCAAATGAGTAACATGTTATCCTTCTCAGCGACAATATATCCTTCTAAGCCTTGAATAACCGTTAATTTATCTTTGGGCACATGCACAATACAATTCGCCGAATCATACATCATGACCTGACTCCCCATTACAGCATTGCTACCAATTTTTTTCTCTAATTCTTCATAGAGTGCACCCCATGTACCTAAATCACTCCATCCGATATCAGCCGGTAAAACTTTTACATTTTCGGATTTCTCCATTAGGCCATAGTCAATAGAGATATTTCTGACAATGGCATAAGCCTTATTCATTGCCTCTTGTTCTTCATCTGTATCATACGCAGAATTATATTCGGCAAAGATGTTATATTCATCTTGCAGATGTGTCTTAAGTTCTTGTATGATGGATTCTATATGCCAAACAAACATGCCTGAATTCCAAACAAATTCACCACTCTCAATAAATTGTTGGGCTAACTCTTGGGTAGGTTTTTCGGTAAATGTCTTTACGGTCATTATACCGTTATCATCTGGTGTTGTTGGGTCATATTGGATATATCCATAGCCGGTATCCGGCCTTGAGGGCTTAATGCCAATGGTTAAAAGTTGTCTGTGGTCTTTAGCGAATCGCAAAGCTTGTTCACAAATACGAACAAAATCATCTTCACGTGCAATAATGTGATCGGATGGAGCAACAATTACTCTTGCGTTTTTGTTTCTTTTATATATTTTGAGACTCGCATAAGTTATACAAGGCGCGGTATTTTTACGTGCTGGTTCAGCTAGAATATTCTGCAGAGGGAGTGCCGGTAGCTGCTCTTGTATTATAGAGATATAGTTGATATTGGTAACAACTAAAATGTTTTCGGCCGGGCATATGCGCAGTAAACGACGATAGGTTGATTGAATTAATGTCTCACCTATACCCAATACATCAATGAATTGTTTAGGATGATTTTTTCGACTCATTGGCCAAAAACGACTTCCCACTCCGCCTGCCATAATGACGGCATACAATGATGAATCTGTATTCATGCTAGTTGACTTAAGGCTTTTCTAATCTTTTTTAAAATAGCAGGGATGGTTTCTGACGAACAGGTGCCGATGGACAATCTATACCAGTTTGATTCACGTCGAGACCCAAAGGCATAAAACGGTACAATTGCAAATCCAGCTTCAGAAAGAAGATATGCCATGACATCATCCGTAGTCTGAATAATGTTGCCATTGGGTGTTTGCATACCTTTTAAATCAAATTGAATGGTAAGATATATTGCTCCTTGAGGAATGATTGCATCTACGCGAAATCCATCTTCTTTGAGTTGCTTAAATCCTTCATAGAAAGCAAACAATCGTTTACCGGCCTGTTCTCTTATCCAGCTAATGTATTTATCAACTTCCTGAAAGTTATTTATAAAGTCGGCTGTAGCAAGCTGCTCTGCACGCGGCGCCCAGGCACCAATATGACCTAAAATGGTTTTCATCTTCTGTATCACATGTGCTGGCCCGAAAGACCATCCAACACGAACACCTGTAGCTGCAAAGCCTTTTGATATACCATCAACATAAACAGTATAGTTCCGCATTGCCGGTCGTAATGAAACAGGATCTACATGACGCGTTTCTCCAAATGTAAGCAACCAATATATTTGGTCATACATAAGATATAAGGGCTTTCCCTTTCCTTCTCTGCGACGATTCTCTTCTAAAATAAGGTCACATATTTCCTCTAATTGCTCAGGCTTAAATACAGTACCGGTTGGATTAAGTGGAGAGCAAAGAGCCAATAAACTAGCCTCTTGGATATGCGTTTTGATATCTTCGGCTGATGGCATAAAATTATGCTCAGGCTTTGTGTTAATAATAATCTCCTGTGCGCTGCTTAAGAAGGCATAATGGTTGTTATTCCACGATGGTACAGGAATAATAACTTTGTCACCGGGATCTATAATTGTTTGAAATATTGAATAAATAATCGGGCGTGCACCGGCAGCAATGATAATTTCGTTTTTATCACTATATTGAATTCCCCCGTAATAATTTAAAAATTTGGAAACGGCCGTACGTAATTCCGGCATCCCATCCGATGCCGGATAATTGGTTTGATTATGTTGATAGTGGTAAATAATTCTCTCCTTAAGATATTCAGGAATGGGAAATTCTGTCGGATTAAAATCGCCAATGGTAAAATTATGAATTGTTTGGCCTTGCTTTATCATTTCATTGATTTCTCCTGCCAAACGAATAATCTCGGATCCAATCAGATTTTCTGCTTTATTTGATACTGTTAACATGTATTTGTTATCTAAGGACAAACATACACGCTCAGGCTCTAAATTCCAAATAAAAAGGACGGCGTTCTCGCTGAAACCATAACCAATTTATTTGTTTGTAATTTTATTATAATCAGAAAGATATCCTTGTTGTAGAGGAATGTGACGCAATAGTAGAGAGACGCATAACTTAATTTATTTTATCAAGAGTCATACATATACAATGCATATCTTTACCATCTTAAATTAAAACTTATTCTAAGATCTCAATTGAAACGGGTTATTAGCAGATTAGGCTCTTTAGGTGTCACCATGCTTTTATGTTTTGGATGTAAAAATAACAGGCCTAATACATCCCCAGTAGTGAATCCTGCCGTAACAGCAGATAGTATGATGATTGTTTCAGCTCGCAAAGAAGCGTCAGAGGTCGGAGTTTGGATTCTTATGCAAGGCGGCAATGCTTTTGATGCGGCCATTGCTGTCCATTTTGCATTGGCTGTCGTATATCCCCAGGCCGGAAATTTGGGTGGTGGCGGGTTTATGATTGCTCATACTGAAAACAATGAGAATCTATGTTTGGATTTTCGTGAGACAGCACCCATGCAGGCTTCTGCCGATATGTATCTTAATCCGGACGAATCAGTAGATCAAAAAAAATCATTGCTTGGCGGTTTGGCTTGTGGCGTACCGGGTTCAGTGCGCGGCATGTTGGATTTACACAAGAAATATGGCACCATGCCATGGGCTGAATTGCTGATGCCGGCTATAAAATTAGCTGAAGATGGTTTTGTTCTGACCACCTTAGATATACAGGAATTAGAAAGCGTACAGCATGATCTTGATTTAATAAATGGGCCAAATATCTTTACATCAAGAAGCTGGCATGTGGGCGATACTTTGCGTCAGATTCATTTGGCTAATACACTCAAACAACTGGCTGTTAATCCGGAAGACTTCTATCAAGGCGAAATAGCAAATCAAATTGCTCGAGATGTGGGTTTCTCTGGCGGCATAATGCAGATTACAGACCTCCAAAATTATAAAAGTATCTGGCGAGAACCTCTCATTATTCCCTTTCGGGGTTATCAGATTGTTACCATGCCTCCTCCGGGAAGTGGCGGTATTGTTTTAGGACAAATGCTTATTTGGCTTGATTGGATGAAAATAGATTTATATTCCCATAACTCGGCTCGCTATATCCAACTATTAGCGGAGTTGGAAAAACGTGCTTATGCTGACCGATCGGAATATTTGGCCGACCCGGATTTCTTTCATGTACCTATTCGTCAGTTGTTAGATACGCTCTATTTGATTAACAGACTCCATCTTTTTCCTTTTAATGGCGTGACGCCTTCATCAAATATTAAACATATGCCAGTCAGCGAACATGAACAAACCACCCATTTTAGTATAGTGGATGCGAAAGGGAATGCTGTATCCATAACGACCACGCTTAATAGTGCATATGGAAGTAAGCTTATTATAAAAGATGCTGGTTTTCTCATGAATAACGAGATGGATGATTTTGCGGCAGCTCCCGGTGTAAAAAACCAGTTTGGACTTATTGGCGGTAAGGCAAATTGCATAGAGCCGGGCAAACGGATGTTAAGTTCGATGACTCCCACAGTTGTTTTAAAGGATAATCAACCGGTATTAGTTCTTGGATCACCAGGTGGTGCTACAATTATTACAACGGTACTACAAAACATATTAAATGTTTTAGTCTATGGGATGGATATTCAGCCATCGGTAGATCAACTTAGATTTCATCATCAATGGCTGCCGGACGTGTTATATCTGGAAGAAGGGTGGAAAGCGCATAACCCATTGATGGATTCATTGCAGTCGATGGGGTATGTATTGCAATTCCGTTCGCCTATTGGAAGAGTGAGCGCCATTATGAAAAATAAGAACGGGAGATGGGAAGCAGGGGTGGATAAGCGTGGTGATAATTATGCCAGTGGAAGATAAGTATTTAAGCAATTCGTCTTAGAAAATATTTGCTGAAAATCTAGGAATAAAAAAAGAGTTTCTCAAGTGGAGTGTCTACATTTGTTGAGACGAATTTAATGAGTCCTATAAAGTTAAATTTGTAATATGGCAAAGATTTATGAAAATGAGTTTAAAGTAATGATACTAGGATTGTGGAATTCCAGTTGCGCAAATATAATAACCTTTTCATCGGCCTTTAAAGGGTAATTTGTCGTCAATACCTCGATCTTGTCCTTTCCGGGCTTCCTTCCTTTATTATTAACTGAAACTGTGAAGGCTTTCTCTACCTGATTCCTATTACGGGTCTTTGCATGCCCTGTCAAGATGTTCGATGGATACAAACTAAGCAGGAATTTACGCTCAATAACGGCCAACGTACTCAGAAGTATTGGATAATCCGAAAGGCATCGGTAGATTCAATTTGGATTTCCTGCAATGATAGTATCCACGACACTCGGGTCAAGCAATGTGCTGGTATCTCCCATATTCTTCGTATCTCCTTCGGCAATTTTTCTTAGAATCCGCCGCATAATTTTCCCTGAACGCGTTTTCGGTAAGCCATTTACAAATTGAATCTTATCCGGCCGTGCTATTGGCCCGATAATACGTGTAACCATCTCATTGATTTCATGTCTTGTTTGGTTTGTATCTGCCGGAGGTTGGTTGCATATCACATAAGCATAAATGCCTTGCCCTTTTATGGGATGCGAAAACCCGACCACCGCTGATTCTACAACATTATCATGCTCGTTAATGGCATCTTCTACTTCCGCCGTACCAATACGATGCCCCGAAACATTTATAACATCATCTACCCTGCCGATGATACGATAATACCCATCTTCATCACGCTTAGCACCGTCACCTGTAAAGTAATAGCCGGGAAACGTAGCAAAATAATTTTGCTTGCATTGCTCATGTTCGCCGTAGGTTGTCCGAATCATAGCCGGCCATGGGAAAGCAATACAAAGCAAGCCTTCTTCATTATTTCCTTCTATTACATTTCCTTTTGTATCGAGCAAAACCGGTTGCACACCAGGTAGCGGCAAACCGGCAAAAGAAGGTTTAAGCGATGATATGCCTGCCAAAGCTGAAATCATAATACCACCGGTTTCGGTTTGCCACCAAGTATCCACCAATGGACATTTATTTTTCCCCACCAAACGATGATACCACTCCCAAGCCTCATGATTAATGGGTTCGCCCACACTGCCAATCACGCGCAAACTTTCCAGCTTATAAGGTACAACCCACTCATCTCCGTGTGCCATTAATGAACGAATGGCGGTAGGAGCCGTATAAAAGATATTTACTTTATGCTTATCAATAATCTGCCAACATCTATCAGGATTAGGCCAGGTTGGGATGCCCTCAAACATCAATACAGTAGCCGCATTAAGCAATGGCCCATAAACAATATACGAATGCCCGGTCACCCATCCTATATCGGCCGTACACCAAAACACATCTCCTGATTGATATTGAAAAACATTTTGAAATGTATATCCGGTATAAACCATAAATCCCCCCGTTGTATGAACTACACCTTTCGGTTTACCGGTTGAACCGGATGTATAAAGAATAAATAACATATCCTCTGCATCCATTTCTTCAGCCTCACAAACTGAATCAACTTGTGAAATAGCATCATGCCACCATACATCCCGTTCGGCCTGCATCCTGATCGGTTTCCCGGTTCGTTTAAAAACAATAACAGAACGAATATCTATATCTGCCGTTGCCTCATCCACTATTTCCTTCATAGGTATCTCCCGATGCCCACGTAACCCGGCGTCTGCAGTTACCACTATTTTACAGCCTGCATCCAATATACGTTCACGTAGGGCTTTAGCAGAAAATCCGCCAAAAACGACCGAATGTACAGCACCTATGCGCGCACAAGCCAACATGGCTATAAGTAACTCCGGTATCATAGGCATATACAAACAAACTCTATCTCCTTTATATACACCCTGCCTTTTAAGAGTATTTGCAAATTGCGAAACGGCCGCATGAAGTTCGGCATAGGTGTAGGTTATGCTATTCTCGTTTGGATTGTTGGGTTCCCAAATTAGTGCAAGGTGATTGGCATGGTCTTTCAGATGGCGATCAAGACAGTTTTCGGTAATATTTAATTTCCCACTGACGAACCAGTTGATATTAGGCTCCTCAAAATTCCATACTAACGTTTGTTCCCATTTTCTTCTCCAATAAAAAGTCGTAGCAATATAATCCCAAAACTGTTTTGGTTCTTCTATGCTTTTCTTATAAGAGCGCTCATATTCTTCCAAAGAGTTGATATAATACATAGATCTTAAGATTTTGATGAAGCAAGTTAATAAATCTTTAATGAATAGATCTCTGAATGTAAAAAACAGAACGACATCTATTTGTTAACAATATTTTACATATA
>JAIXKU010000259.1 GCA_026936045.1 Flavobacteriales bacterium | reverse complement strand
AAGTATATTCACCTAATATTTATACAAGATAGTGTATTTTATAGATATCTATAAAAAATGTTAATAACTTTTTCATATCTAATGTTCTTTTTATCAATAATTCATTAGAGAAAATTTCATTAACTTTCCTAAAAAATTATGACATTCGAAACCGGTAAAATCTTCAATTATGATGCACTGATTTCCTATTCGGAAGGGGCGGTAGTCAGCAGAACACTTATTAAAAAAGAAACAGGCACTGTTACTCTTTTTGCTTTTGATAAAGAGCAAGGTCTTAGTGAACATACCGCACCTTATGATGCTTTAGTAGAGATAATAGATGGGTGTGCGGAAATAAGAATTGCTCAAAAAACATTTCAACTGCAAAAGGGTGATAATATCATTCTTCCGGCCAATACTCCTCATGCACTTAATGCAATAGAAGGATTTAAAATGGTTTTAACCATGATAAAAAACCCTATATCCTCAAACGTATAAAATTAGACTAGCACTGAACCAATCTATTGGGTAATCTTTACCACCTTAAACTCTGTGCGACGATTCATCTGATGTTCTTCTTCCGAGCATTTAACATTGTTCTTACAATGATTAAGAAGTTTTGACTCGCCATAGCCTTTTGCATAGATACGAGATGCGTCTATGCCCTTACTGATAATATAGTTCACTGCCGATTCAGCTCTCTTTTGGCTTAGTGTCATGTTATATTTATCATTACCTCGGCTGTCTGTATGAGAACTTAATTCAATATTTATCTCCGGGTTTTCTTTCATGATAGCAACCAACTTATCCAATTCAACAGCTGCATCAACTCTGATATCCCACTTATCATAATCATAATAAATATCATCAAGGCGTATGGCCTTATTGATTACAATAGGTTCTAGTAGCAAAGTTACTGCAATCGTATCCGTTTTGCGAAGTCCTTTTGTGGTAACAGTGGAAGAGCCTTTAAAAAACATATCCTTTTTGGCCTCCAATTCAAACAATGCATTTGAATCTACCTCCGTAAAGTATTTTCCTTTAGAGTCTGTCATAGCATTGTAATTACGGCTATTAGGCTTTTGTACAATAGATAAGGAAGCATCCTGAAGAGGCTCTTTGGTATTTTTGTTTAACACCGTCACATCTATATAGAATTTAGGCAGATGTTTCTTAAAGAAATAGATATTATCATTCCCCTCATTGTTATCACGTGAAGAAGAAATATAACCAGAGACATTCTCTTTGGTCCATAGCAATCCCAAATCATCTGATTCTGTATTTATAGGATAAGGCAAATGCTTAATATCTCCCTTTACTTTTCCATCTGTTACTTCTACACAATACACATCCAATCCGCCTAATCCAGCCCTGCCTGAAGTTGAGAAATACAACCATTCGCGGTTATCAGATGATTTAAACAATGTAGGGAACACTTCATTCTCACGTGTATTGATTTGATCTCCCATATTCATAGGAACACCCCATTCCCCATTTTCAAATCTTACCATATAAAGGTCAAATCCACCGGATCCACCCGGCATATCTGAAGCAAAATAAAGTATTCTCTGATCAGAAGATATAGCGGGATGCATAAAACTGCTATTTTCATTGCAAAAGGGTAACATGGTTATATCAGACCAGTTATCAGAAGTACGCGTTGCTTGGAAAATAGCCAAAATATTTTCCTCTTTATCATTACTTAAGAGTTTTCCTTTCTTATTCAGCATGCTACGTGTGAAATAAATAGTTTTGAAATCTTCTGTAAAAGCCGCCGGCCCGTCATGATATTTCCCATCCAGATTTGAACCGAAAGAATAAGGTTGACAAGCAGTTTGGTTTTCATCAAAAGGTGCATAGTATAAATTGAGATAGGGCTTGCCGTTCCATTCAGAAATTAATCCTTTTGTATTCCTATCAGAGCAGAATACCAACCCTTTATCATATAATGTAGGGCTAAAATTCGAGTATTTGTCGCTTGGGCAGAAACGGCTAACCTCCCACAAATCAGCATCTGCTTTATAATGCTCTTCTTTATCTATAGAATTACGTTGTATTCGGGCTGATTCGTCAGACGGATTTTTTTCAAGATATAAATCATACATCTTTTTCGACTCATCATATTGCCTCAATGATTTCAATACTTGAGCATAGTAATAATAATCATCCGTTTGAATAGTACCGGCATCAAGCGCTTTCTTATACCAATTTGCAGATTTCTCCAATAGATTACTTCGACGATAACACTCGGCTATACGGGTGTATAATTTTGAATTATCTTTCGTCTTATTTCCGCTTTCATAACCATTAGCCGCTTTCAGATATTTCATTATTTCATACTCTAAATG
>JAIXKU010000050.1 GCA_026936045.1 Flavobacteriales bacterium | reverse complement strand
TCGTATGGAGGTGCAATTTCATTGGGTTTCGTATAATAGCACCAATCGATACCATCTGTGTATTGTCCGCCCAGCAATTGATTGTATAAAGTAGTCTCCGCTTCTGAAAAGAATTCTGCGCGACCTGTATGTTCAAACATCAGTAGATTTAGCTGTATCCATGTTACGGTGCAACAATTCTCCACCACAATTTCGTAGGGATTAAAAACATCAGTGTGCGCGAAACATTCTTTATTGGCATTGTAAGATGCTTTACGGGTCCAAGGGCCACCGGTTACCAATACATGCTGATTCCTAATCTGGTTCCATCCGTTCATTACGGTTTGCAGATACCGTTTATTTCCGGTACATTGATAAAGGCGGTAATATCCAAGGAGATTAGCCATCAACTGATAAGCTTTGCCATCTCCTGGTTTTGATACACTTTCATCTGCCAGCATAGCGCCCATAAGATGCAGGTCTGGATTTTTTTCACTGGCAGCCACTATGTATTCTGCAAAGTCAAGATATTTCTTTTCTTTGGTACGCTGATATAGCATCACCATAGATTCTAATAATGTAGAAGTGGACATACCATGGCGGGTTCCATTTTTTGTAATGTCTGCTTTACCCTCGCCAAAAGTTGATATAAGCAGATCTCCCATCTTTTTGCAAGCAGCCAATACTTTTTCATCAGGATAATACTGATCGTAAACCAGCAAGCCATAGAGATTATAACGGTGTGTCCATACATCCCAGCTTTTAGTATCACCGGGAACATTGAAGAACTGCATATCAGGGACGTAAGTACCCATATATCCATTTTTAAGCTGGGTAGCCAGTAGTCTTTGAACAGTTGAAGTAAGCTGGTTTTTTAATTTTGTATTTTTTGTGCTCTCGCAGGCTAATGTGGCAGCATGTATCCATTTACCCACGTGCTCTCCCTGCCATATATGCTCTCCCGGTCTTGACTCAAAACCTTGTAACAGGAAAGGTGCTTTGGCTACATACCAGAGGCGTTTGTTGCGCCAGAGATTGATACGCTCTCCTAAAAGTCCACCTGTTTGTGCAGTGGACAATATTTTATATTGGATGGCAGAATGATCAACAGTTGCTTTCGTTACTGCTCTGGGGCCAGCCGAACTATCCGGCGAGAACGCTGGATTAGAAACCGGCATTTTTGCATTAACTGATTTTCTCCATTGATGTAATAATGTTCTAAGCTCCTTTACCTTGCCCGGTTCCTGCTTAGAAATATCATGTTGTTCTCCTATATCATTTGCAAGATTAAAAAGCTGTACCGTATTATTTTCATAATATTCGATCAGTTTATAATCACCATAACGTACAGCTCCGCCGGGACTCTGCATTCCGTGATTGCTGTAATGCGGGAAATGCCAGAATATAGCTTTCCTATTAATGGCTTCTTTGCCTTTCAATAGCGGGGTAATACTTACTCCGTCTTTATGCTGTTCAGGTAACAATGGGAGGCCAAGCATATCTAAAATAGTAGGATAAAAATCGGTGCTGATAATTGGTACATGAGACTCGTTTCCGGCCTTTCCCTGATCCGGCCATTTTATTATAACAGGGACCCGTATACCTCCTTCATACATCCAACCTTTTCCACCCCGCAAAGGCAGGTTGGAAGATGAAAATGCACCATCCAATGCATCAGGTTTAATTACGCGGTAAGGGTTACCTATGTTCGCAGCAGACATGCCTCCATTATCTGATGCAAAAATGATAATGGTATTCTGATCTATACCCAGCTCTTTAAGCTTGTTCATTACCCGTCCCATGCTTTCATCCATGCTTTCCACCATTGCAGCAAACTGAACATTATCCTGAAACTGTTTAATCTTAACCGTATGTTGAGGCAGCACAGTGTAACCTGCGTAGCGAGGGTCTTTGAGCAGGTTATCTAACTGGGTCCTGGAAAGAGGTTGCGGATCATCTGGATTGCCTTCGAGTATAAAAGGCGCTCCTGCGGGCTTTTTCATTTGAGCCAATTTTTTGCGATATTTTTCCACTAGGTCGGGCCTTCCCTGTATGGGATCGTGTACCGCAAAATGAGACAGATACATAAAGAAAGGTTGATCTTTATTTTTTTCTATATACTTTAATGCCTCTGTCGTTACCCGGTCCGTTAAATATTCTCCCTTAGGCCCGTCCTGTAAGCCAGGCATACCATAAGGAGAAAAATAAGTTTGGTTGGGCCAGCCCTTGTTCCAGCGCGGGACCTGCACATCGAACCCGTGCTGGAGCGGGCCCGACGGATTCTCGCCCAGATGCCACTTCCCGAAGTGGCCGGTCGCGTACCCCTGTTCCTGCAGCGCCTCGGCCAGGGT
>JAIXKU010000287.1 GCA_026936045.1 Flavobacteriales bacterium | reverse complement strand
TCGTACGAGTGTTCGGTGACGCGTACCGTCTCCTCGATAGCCCGTACGATCGGACACCCGATCCCTGGAAGGACGAGACCGCGATCGGTACGACGAACAAGGTCATTCGCTTCGCGACTGCGCTCTGTAAGCATAGGCCAATCTTTCTTATTGTAATATAAACTAAGAAGTTGTTCCCATACCGGATAACGACCTTTATCAAGTTGGTTTACCTTTTCAAACACATCAATGGCTTGATCATAACGGTTATCGCGTATCAGGAAATCACCTTTTATAGCCCATGATTTCGGGTCGTTGGGATGAGTGTCAATCAGCAGTTGAATCAATGTATAGGCCTGTTCTTTACGTATTTGATTATTATCAGATATCTGATAATATGACAGAAGCACTTTTATTTTATCATCAATATCTACATCCGGATTTTGAAATGCCAACTTAATATGTTCGAAAGCTTTTTCATGATCGCCTTTTTCCTGATAGAAATTTGCTAAGGCCAGATGAATAATGCTGTTATCGGGTTCCAGCTCTAAAACTTTCAGATAGGCATTCAGTGCCTCATCTTTTTTCTTCATCTCCAAATAGGTCTCGGCCAAAATACCATAATACTGTGCTTCTAAAGGAAAGGCTTTAATTAACTTTTGTATTTCATCCAAGGAAGCCTGTGTTTTGCCCATTGCTTTGTAGAGTTTTTGTTTTTGCAAAGAAATCTCCGGATGCACACCTGTTTTGGTTTCAATATCTTCAAATAATGCAATCGCTTCTTTATATTTTTTTTCAGACATGTATAATTCGGCAAATTCGGAGATGTAGTCAATGTTATCAGGCTCTAAGCTGATCAAATCTTTAAATGCCTTTTCTGTTTCTTTAAATTTATCTAACCGAATTAAGACCTCTATATAATCTATCAAATACCACTTGTTTTTCGGATCGCCTTTTACTGCTTTTTCAATATATGGTAATGCTATATCGTATTTCTTCTTATAGATGTATATGGAAGCGAGTTCGTAGTTTATCACTTGGTTGTCCGGCCATATCTTATAACATTCATTTAGTTTCTTAAGAGCATTATCTATATCATCAATTGTTTTAAGCGTGAGCGCATCGCCCAGCATGTTAGTGAATCTTATTCTTTCGGCATCATAATGCACTTCCATTGAAACAGTGCTTTCGTTTTTCTCTTTTTTTGTTTTCTTTCTTTGAGCAAAAGTGTATGAGAAAAAGCCCGGTACCATAACCAGCACCATGAATAGCGTATAAAAAGTACGAGATTTATTCATTTTCAGTAGAGTAATCACCTATGCTTAGGTCCTTTGCCGCTTGTTTGTATTGAACATGGTTTCCCAGCATACTATTCTTAATAACAGCTTTCTCAATAATACATTGTTGCTGAATGATTGAGTTGCTGATAACGGCATTTAAAATGCGTGTACCGTCACCGATTGAGACATGAGGTCCGATAACGGAAGATCTGATTTCTACATTCTTACCGATATAGCAGGGCTCAACAATAACACTGTTCTCAGAAGAGAGGGTAGGGCAGATTAAACGCTCAGTGCTTTTTTTCAATTCAAGCACTCTTTGATTGGTGTAAACCGTTGCATCTTTATTACCACAATCCAGCCATTCGTCCACAGCACCGATTTTGAAGCGAATACCTTTGTTGCGCATGTTTTCAAGCGCATTGGTGAGTTGGTATTCGCCTTTCTCCATCACATCATTATCTATAAGAAATTGCAATTCTTCTTTAAGATTTTCACCATCTTTAAAATAATATATACCAATGATAGCCAGGTCGGAAACAAAGGTTTTTGGTTTCTCAATCATAGCGGTTATTTCGCCATTATCGTTCAATGTCACCACGCCGAATGATTCGGGATTGTTGACGCGATGAACCCAGATAATCCCATCTTCATTGCTGTTTAATGTAAAAGAGGCGGCAAACAGCGTGTCTGCAAAAGCTACCATCACTTTTTTTCTCAGGCATGGTTCGGCGCATAATATCGCATGGGCGGTACCAAGAGGCTCATCTTGATAAAAGATACGTCCTTTAGCGCCCACTTTTTCAGCAATGGTAATCAGAGAGGCTTCTACCTCTGCACCAAAACGCCCAACGATAAAGGCGATTTCATCAACAGGCTCATCGGTAACTTTAACGATATCTTCAACTAAGCGCTGAACGATAGGTTTACCGGCAACCGGAATTAAAGGTTTAGGAACTGTAAGCGTATGAGGCCTTAGCCGTTTTCCCATTCCGGCCATAGGTATGATTATATTCATGCGGTCTAACTCTTTTTCCTGTTAATTATAAAAACCAAAGTTACAAACATGCCGTGAAAATCCTAACACAGACTATAAGTCAAGGTTATCTCGTTAAGAGATTGGAATTTTATTAAAATTGGATATTGGTAATTTCTCCCTCTGTCACTTCAACAACGTTATCACCGGAGCGGGCTTTGAAATGAAACACGGCATGCATGATTTTCTGGCTTTCATTCCAGGAAAGTATATTCAGCCCGCCAATTAAGGTGGAGTCGGTGGTATAAATTTCTCCATCGTAATTAAGCTGCCCTCTACACGATTGGGACTGATTAACATGAGACGCATCGGATTCTGTTATCGGGTAATTCCCAATCTGTAACGGCTTAGGTAAATCCAACCAAATAAAATTATTCAAATCACCGCATTGATAGGCCTGTAACGTGTAATACGGCAACAGCGAATCCGAAACCAAAACAATATTCGATTCGAACGGTTGTTTTTCGACCTCAAAACGAACAAAAATCAAGTCGCAGGGCCCTTTCTTTGCATCAGGCGAGAAACAGCCAAACAGCAAGATCGAAAGAGAGAAGATAAATATCTTACTTAATGTACTCATGGAGTTTTTTAGTCGATTTTGTCATTTGACTACGAAATGGTGTCCATCCAACAGAAATAGAACCCATATAAGTATATCCGGTATATCGGTTGCCAAATTGCAGTGTTTGTTGGACTGCCTCGGCTGAATGATATAATGTAAAAGCTGTTTTGACAAATAAATTCATGCCTGGCCAAAAACGCAAGTAAAACGAGTTGTTTAAACTACCTTTATTATAATGTGAGAAAGCCAGTAAATTCAATATTTCAGGCTTAATAGTTTGTTTGGAACCTGATTGGGAATAGCCAGTGGCCAAATATCTAGCATCGGCGGATTCGCCGAATGAAACACCCACAATATCTACGGCTAAACCGATATCCATCCATTTGGTCAAGGCCAAATCGGCGTTCAACGTAAGATTTACGGAATACATAGAATGGAATGGTACAGATAACGTATCGAAAACAGTGGGAGAGGGGCGATCTATAGGTGTGGTGGTGAAAAACCTGTCAAACATATTGGTCATACCAATGCGAATACCGGTACCTAATTTTAATCGCCTATGCCAGGCCACATCAAACATCTTATGCCAAGCGACAGACGAAATCACTAAATGTGGTCCGACACCAACAGATAATTCGACAAGATGATTGTATTTCCAAGGCTTGAAACGAGTAATAGTTGTTGAGTCGTCAGTAGGCGTATTCTGTGCTCCAAGCGGCCTTAAAACACTTAAAAACAATAGGATCAAAAAAGATACTCTGATTAGCATAAATCAAAGATAATACTATTTTTTTGATGGGAAACGCATTTTATAGTGAATATCTACAATCCCTTTGCTGATACGGTCTAAGCGAGAGGCTAGCATTTTCTTTGTTAGAGGGGGAATTTTATCAATAAACAGAATGCCCTCTATATGGTCATACTCGTGTTGAATGATACGTGCAGCAATGCCTTCGTACGTCTCTTCTTTTAACTGAAAGGTTTCGTCAAAATATTCAATGGTAATACGTGGTTTTCGTAACACGTCTTCTCTGATACCCGGAATACTTAAACAGCCCTCATTAAACAGCCAAGGCTCACCGGACTCTTCAATAATTATGGGATTAACAAACACCTGTTTAAATGTTTCCAAACCCGGTTCATCTTCTGCAAATCCGGCGCCATCTGCTATAAACAGCCGTATGGATTTCCCAATTTGCGGTGATGCCAAGCCGACGCCTCCGGCTTTATACATCGTATCCCACATATTGGCAATGAGCGATTTCAAGCCTTCATAGTTTTCGTCTATTTCCGAGCATGGTTTTCGTAATACGGGGTCGCCATAAGCAACGATTGGTAAAATCATGATGTCATCCTTTTTCTTTCTAAATATGATTGCAGTATTAAAACGGCACTAAGCATATCTACGGTTGATTTGTCTTTCATTTTCGATTTGCCGGCACCGGCCATTTCCATGGTCTTGTATGCCATTTTTGATGTGAAACGTTCATCTTCCCAGTGCCATTTAAGTGTATGAAAATATGTCCGAAGATTAACGACTGTGTCTTTTATGAACGAGGTAACGTCACTATCTGTATTGTCAAGATTTTTAGGCCAACCGACTACCACTTCTTCTACATGCTCGGTTTTCAAAAAATCATCAAGAAAAATTTTCAATGCAGATGTTGAAATAGTTTTAAGTCCTGTTGCTATGATTTGTTCGGGATCCGTCACAGCTATACCTGTGCGCCTCATGCCGATGTCCAACGCCATTATTCTAGGCATTTAGAGTTATTTATCTTCTGTCGGAGCAGAAGGTATAGCGTTTTGATATCTTCTGTTCATAGCTATAAGTGCCTCAGCCGTCACATCAAATTTTTCATTTGCGTAAAGCACGCCGCTGCCTTTTTGGTAAGCTAAAATCAGGTCAACACCCTTTTCAATAGCAAATGCTTTAAAGAAAACATGTAAAGAATCAAACATCTGACTCACCATACCGGCCTCCTGCATTGAGGCCAACTGACTTAATTCCTGTTGTTCCTGCATGAGCTGTTGCTGATAGTTGGATATTTCTTCTTCTTTTTTAGCCCGCTCACGTGTTGTCATTGTCATGACTTTGTTTTCATAATCTTTATACATGCGCTGCAAGGTGTATTGCTTGCTTTGTAATTTTTGTTCCCTGACCTTGTTATCTTCCTCAAATTTTGCCTCCAAATTACGTACTAAAAGGTATCCGGAGGATATGCTATCAGAATTAACATATCGTATTTTCAATGAGGTGTTTGTATCGGTTACATTACTATCCTTTGTCGTATTGGTATTCTTGTTAGTACTGAAATGCAGATAAAACAAAATAAGTACTGCTACACCCAGCGCCGCCTGAATAATTGTCGAGATGTTTTTCATATTTTTCTTTAATTGGTGTAACAAATATACAGATAGCATCTATTTGAGAAATCTAATGATATTTTCATTTCTTAAATTATAATAAATCTCATGGAGGCTATTAATGAGTTAAGCTATTATATTTGTGTTTCATGCCATTTCATCTTTATTTTGTAAAATGTATATCCGCGAACTGAATCTCATAGGGTTTAAAAATTACGAACAGGCCGCTTTTTCATTTACGCCAACGGTCAATTGTATTGTAGGACATAATGGTACGGGCAAAACAAATCTGCTGGATGCGATACATTATTTATGTTTCACAAAAAGTTTTCTTAACCCGATAGATACTCAAAACATTCATCATCACGATCCTTTTTTTGTCATTGAAGGCAATTTTTGGCGTAAGGGGCAAGATGAGCATATCTTTTGTGGGTTTAAGCGTGGTATGAAGAAGCAATTCAAACGTAACAAAAAAGAGTATGAGCGCTTTTCGGATCATATCGGCTTGCTGCCGGCCGTTGTGATTCTGCCAATGGATATTCAGCTTTTAACCGGAGGAAGTGACGAGCGGCGCAAATTTATGGACTCGTTGATATCTCAATATGACCATGTTTATTTGAATAACCTGATTTCATACAACCGCTTGCTTATGCAGCGTAATACCTATTTAAAAAAAGCCTTTGAATTACGAAAATTCGATCTCGAAGCTATAGACATATACAACCAACAGATGGCTGAATTTGGCCATGCCATTTATGAAAGACGTCAGGCTTTTCTTGAAAATTTCATCCCTGTCTTTGAAGTCTGTTACACCCATCTCTCGTCAGGAAAAGAAAAAGTAACGTTATTTTACCAAACAACCTTGCATGAACAAGATATGATGCAAGGCTTTGAAAATACGTTGGAAAAAGACAGACTGCTGCAATATACCACATCCGGTATTCATAAAGATGATTTGTCATTGGAATTAAACGGATATCCGGTTAAAAAATACGGCTCTCAAGGACAACAAAAAACCTATCTCATCGCTTTAAAATTGGCCGAACACGATTATTTAAAATCAAAAATGGGAATTTCTCCTATCCTTTTATTAGATGATATCTTTGATAAGTTGGATAGTTCTCGCGCTGAGCTACTGATTAAAAAAGTATCTGAACCGACATTTGGCCAGGTCATAATAACAGATACAGGAAAAGAAAAATTGTCGGAAATTTTTGATAAATTTGGTGCTTCGGCGCATTTTATATACACATAACGCATGGCAGCCTCTGACGAATACAATATGAAACAAGCTTTGGAATTGTATTTGGCATCATTAAAGATGGATGACAAGCTTATGGAATTGCGTATTAAAGAAGCCTGGTATTTACAAATGGGGAACGCCATAGCAAAAAGAACTACTTCGTTGACCTATAAAAATCATGTTTTGAATATTCGCCTTAACAGTGCGGTCTTGCGTAATGAATTAACCGGTCAGCTAAGTCTAATTCAATCCCTCTTAAATGAGCGATTAGGAGCAGAAATTATTAAAGAAATTTATTTTAAATAATCATTTATGTTTGACAGTAATATGATGGAGCGTCTGCAAAAGGCACAGCAAGAAATAGAAAATATAAAATTGCGTTTAGAGCAGACTATAATTGAAGCATCGTCACCTGCTGATAAAGTTAAAGTCAGTATCACGGCTTCAAAGAAAATACAATCAATCACGATTGATCCGTCGTTACAGAATACAGAAATTGAAGAATTGGAAGATCATCTGATTATGGCTGTAAATGAGGCTATCAGCCGTGCAGAAGCCAAATGGGAAATGGAAATGAAATCTGCGGCATCTGGTTTATTACCCGGTTTATGACCAGTCTCAAAACCGACATCGCACAACAATCGCCTATTATTGTTCAATGGATCGGATTGATATTAGGTATCATTTCATTTCTTCTAATTGGTACGATAAACATATTTGGATTTGCATCCGACAATATAAATCAAGTATTAGCTGTGACCTCATTGATGGTGGCGTGGTGGATAACAGAAGCTGTTCCTATTGCCGTCGTAGCCCTTGTACCGCTCGTTCTATTTCCTTTAACAAGTGTCATGTCTTTGGAAGACACAGCACGCCCATACAGCAACCCTGTTGTGTTTCTATTTATGGGCGGTTTTGTCATGGGTCTGGCAATGGAGAAGTGGAATTTGCATCGAAGAATTGCGTTAACGATTGTAAATCTGACAGGCACCGGCGTAAACAGCATTATTTTAGGATTGATGTTGGCTACTGCCTTCCTGAGCATGTGGATGAGCAATACCACAACGGCAATTATTATGCTACCCATTGCTTTATCCATTATTGATTTGGTGTCTTCTCAATCTAATGGCAAAGGCAATTTTAAGAACTTTGCATTGGTCATGACTTTAGGCATTGCATATGCCTCCAATATCGGTGGCATGGGAACATTGATTGGCACACCACCTAACGCCGTGATGAGTGCTTTCCTTAAAGAGAAATACAACTACAATGTGGACTTCTTCGAATGGATGCAACTGGCTGTGCCTATCGTTCTCATCCTTTTGTTTTCTGCATACTTTCTAATGACCTATGTTTTGTACCCTAACAAAATCGGCAAATTGGCATCTAATGATGTAATAAAAAACGAATTGAGAAAACTGGGGCGCATGAATATAGGAGAGAAAATAGTCCTTGCCGTATTTCTGTTTACCGTTGTACGTTGGGTGTTTAAAGAACAAATTAACCTTTGGATACCGGGTGTAAAATCAGATGATACGATGATTGCGCTGTTCTCTGCTATATTATTATTCATTTTACCTGTAGAAAGAAAGACGTTGACTCCTGTTTTAAATTGGCAGGATACAAATCGCTTGCCTTGGGGCATCTTATTGCTTTTTGGCGGCGGACTCAGCTTAGCCAATGCCCTTGAGAAAGTCGGTATTATTGCTTCTATGGGAGAAGGCATCGCTTCATTATCGGGAAACACCACATTATATGTGATAATAGGGTTAACGGTATTAGCTGTTTTTCTGTCAGAGCTTATCAGTAATGTTGCGCTTATAATGGTTATGGTACCTGTTGTTGCCGGCGTGGCAGATGCGATGGGTATAAACCCCTTACTTCTGACAGTGCCTGTTACATTAGGCGCCAGTTGCGCCTTCATGTTGCCGATGGGCACACCACCCAATGCGGTTGTCTTCTCAAGCGGATATATCCGGATTGCTCAGATGGTAAAAACCGGATTTTGGCTTAACCTTATTTCCTCCACCGTTATTTCTTTTACTTCCTATTTCTTGCTCGATTTTCTTTTTCATAATTTTAAGCCATAGGAGAATGCTTGTTACTATTGAATATTAGCCCAACCACTTTGGCGTTGCAACTTCAACATTTGCAGTAAGGGTGATTTAACGTTGATAGTAAACATATAACTTTGCCTGATACCAAAAGGAATAACAGATGCGCGCATTTCCCAACAGTGCATGTCGCGATATATGGTAATCTGAGAAGTGGAAATTTTATTATTCTGGATATCGTAATTCAAATTTAACCCAATCTTCCACT
This sequence comes from Flavobacteriales bacterium, assembly GCA_026936045.1. GTDB lineage: Bacteria > Bacteroidota > Bacteroidia > CAIKAF01 > CAIKAF01 > BA4. Next base: position 7,145 of record JAIXKU010000287.1, on the reverse strand, counting down.
TTTTTGTGATGTTGACATCGCCGGTTAGATTAATGGCGTGGGTGATGTTCTCTTTATCCAGAGGTTTATTGTATGCAATATTATAACCTATCGAGAAGGTATAGGGTATATTAAAATCCACATAGTTATAATAATCCGGATTGGTCGCAATCATTTGCTCCGATTGCGTCATACCTTGTGTAGCGCCAGATTTTCGCTTTGACTCACCGCGAAGGCTGAAGTTGATATTTAAACTGGCCATCGTTAAGCGTGTCGGTACGCCATTTTCCATTACCTGAAGACGATTCACCCTTATCGCTTGTCCATTGACATAGTCAATGGCGTACGGGTCGAAAGACAATGCAAAATTGATCCCTATTAGATTAAACAACGTCGTTCGTCCGGCTATGGATAGATTTGAAAGATTAAGCGAGTCTCGTGCGAAATCATAATTCATACCAATAGTCAGGACTTCTAGCAATGGGATTTTCTTTTCACCGGTAATGGTGTCTTTTCTAGAGCGCACCTTCATCTCAATATTATTATTGATAGAAAAACCGACCGTGCCGCTCATTCCACTTGGCGAAGCTCCAAATATGCCGATTTGATTTGGTGAATAGCTAATAAATTCGCCGTTAGGGCCAAAATAGCCTTTTACTAAATCGCCTAAATCGGGTCTGAAATTGGCGGTTATGGTTGGTGTCATAACATGTCGGATGGCTTTTAATCCGCCACTTTTAAATTGATACATACCATAAATAATGGTCGTGAGCGATGCCGTTGCATTCAGCTCTCTAGTGCTGAAAAATCCCCTTATTGTATCTGTTTCTGTAAGTTGTGAAACAGGATCAAATGCTTTCCTCAAATTACTGAAATGCCATTTCTCAATATAATTGACACTTGGCGTAAAAGTGATGTATTTAAGCATTTTCACATTTGTGCTGATACTCATGCGTTGTTGAATCCCGTTATTCATATTACTCAATACCCCCACAAAATCTCTTACAAACATGGTGTCCGTTGTATTGATATCATTTCTGATATTCATCGAATAGGTCATGCCGATATTCTCATACCACTTCAATTCCCCGACTTGTTTTTTACGTCTGAAGGGGAAAAACCTGGTGACATTGAATACAAAATCGGGCAGACTTAAATTGACCTGACGTGTTTGTGTATTTTGACTATGCCTAAGATTTAACGAGATACTAAATGGCGTATTTCTGAACGTTTTGCTAAAGGCTATATTTGATTGAAATTGGTTTTGTACGATACCGTTCACATTGCTGGCGTTGTATTGATTGAATGATGCCGTTACCACATTTACAGCAGCGCTAAAGGTTATGGTCGGATTGGCTTTGGGATCTTGCTGGTGATTCCATGTGAATTTAAAATCTCTGCTGAGACGGAATTCCTTTTCTATTTTCGGATCGCCGTATTGTAATTGAGAGTAGCCGAGCGCTATATTGCCGGTAAACTTATAACGCTTTTTATAGTTCATCTGAACACGGGCGCCAAAGCTCAAACTGGTATAGATATCGCCATTCAATGTGATATCAAAATAGTCGTTGACAGCAAAATAATAACCTAAGTTGCGCAAGAAAAAGCCGTAATTCGCCAATTCGCCATATTCGGGTAAGATCAGACCAGACGATTTATTCTTTTTAGTCGGGAAATATCCAAAGGGCACAACCAACGGGGTAGGTATGTTTTCTATTCGCAAATACGCTGGGCCGGTAACGATTAGCTTATCAGGTATTACCTTGCCTCTGCCTGCTTGTATATAAAAATGGGGTTCGGGATCTATACAGGTTGTAAATTTTGCATTCTTTACGTAAATCACGTTGTTGCTGTCTTTCTTAGCTAATGCAGCATGGAGGTAGGCATCACCTTCGTTGGTTACGGCTTCTGTAATTAACCCTTTCTTCGTGTCGAAATTATAGTTTATTTCTTTAGATGTAAACGATTTTTCGTTGTCGGTAAAGATGGGATTACCATATAGTTTACCAGTGGTGTCGGAGCTGCCGGTAGCGCGCAGCTCTTTGGCATTTATGTTGAGTTCTATGTAATTGGCTTCAAGTTGTATGGTTTGGTAATGGACCTTGGTGGTATCGTACAAATACATGATTTTTCGATGTACATCGAAAACAGCTGAATCCTGTGCTTCGTAATCTACCTTGTCGGGAATAGGGCTTTTATGTTGCTTTCTTGTACTGTCTTGTAAGAGAGAGAATGATACGGTATCCGCCTTTTTAGATAATAAGGGCTTGATGCTGTCGTTAAATAAAGAGTCAGGATTAGAGAAGGTCAATGTGTCAGTGAGTGTCGCTTTTTCATCGTTGCTATGTGCTTCGACTTTTGATTTGCGCTTAACAGCACACGACATTGTTATTAAAAGTGTGGATAAAATATAAAGTATGTGGTTGAATTTAAGCACTCGGAACGGCTAAATTTGCATAAAGTTTGTAATGTATTAAGCATGCCAAAACTAAACAATAATCTAATATCCATAAAGAAGGACATCTTAAACGTCAAACTGCAAAAAATATTTTTGCTTCAAAAACGCTATTTTAACGTCTTTATTATTCTTTTTTCTCTTTTCTCTTCCGGCTATATGCATGCCATGTTAGTTGGTGGTAAGAAGATTAAAACAATAGTTATAGATCCGGGACATGGTGGTAAAGATCCGGGCTGTCATGGGAACTTCGCGTATGAAAAAGATATTTGCTTGTCTATTGGGCTTCGTTTAGGGAAGTTAATTGAAGAGTATTATCCTGATGTTAAGGTCGTTTATACCCGAAAAACCGATGTGTTTATCGAATTACACAACCGTGCTCGAATTGCCAATGAAAATAAAGCGGATCTATTTATTTGCATACACGTTAATGCCGGCGGAAGCGGTCAGGCATATGGCGCAGAGACGTATGTAATGGGCTTGCATAAATCGGAAGCCAACTTAGCTGTCGCTCAACGAGAGAACTCAGCCGTGTTAATGGAGGATGATTACAAAGCCCAGTATGAAGGCTTTGACCCCAACTCGGATGAAGGGAGTGTCATTTTCTCTCTTTATCAAAATAAATATTTAGAACAAAGCATCTCATTTGCTTCAAAGGTTCAACATCATTTCAAGCATTATGCAGAACGATATGACCGAGGTGTGAAGCAAGCCGGATTTTTAGTGCTTGTACGTACTACCATGCCGGCTGTCTTGATAGAAACAGGCTTTGCCACACATTCGCAAGAAGAAAAGTTTTTAGCGGCCCCTACAGGACAAGATATAATAGCCGCCTCCATCTTTCAAGCGTTTACAGATTATAAGAAAGAAGTTGAAAATGACTTATTTACAGAGACAGTAAAAAAATATACGCCCATCGCTGTTTCCGCCTATTCAGCTAAGAATCCACTGGTACAGCCATCCGATACGACCGTTAAAGAAGAAAAAAAAACAGATGCTCACATTGAAACGGTCAATAGAACTGATATCCGTTTTAAAGTGCAGTTTATGTCTTTACCACGCAGGCTGCCTAAAGAGGACATCACTTTTAAAGATATACCGGATATAGATATCATAGAGTTCAATGGAATATTCCGTTATAACGCAGGAAATGAAACGACTCTTGAATCTGCCCAGAATATTAAGAAAATACTGGTGGATAAGGGCTATAAAGATGCCTATGTGGTAGCTTATAGAGGAGAAGAACGTATAAGTGTTAAAGAAGCATTAGAATATATCAACAAAAAAAATTAATATTGTGGTGCTAAAACATTTCCAGTCTAAATCAAAAATGCAATAAAATTGAAACTGACAATAAATCGTGAAGTTAAGATTGCCGTTCTGGTTATTACCGCGTTGGCATTAGGATTTTGGGGATTTAATTATCTTAAAGGCAAGGATATTTTAAAAAAGCACCGTGAATTTTATGCGGTTTATTCGCATATTGACGGACTTGGTGTCTCAAGCCCCGTTGCTGTTAATGGATTTATTGTTGGCGCTGTTTCGGATGTTAGTCTTATGCCGAATAAGCCAGGTTTCCTCTTAGTGAAATTTCGTGTGAGCGATAAAGCATTGAAGATACCTGTTGGTACGGAAGCAAAAATTGCCAGTACCAGTTTATTGGGTTCTAAACAAATCCAATTAATTCTCTCAGAAGCCACCGAGTATTTACAGCCCGGTGATACCCTTTTTACATCCGTAGAAGAAGACTTGCAGACATCCGTAAATAAAATGATAGCACCACTAAAAGACAAGGTGGACCGCTTACTCTCAAACATTGATTCTATTATTGTGCCCATACAAACCATATTGGATGAAGAAGGAACGCGCCGTTTGGCCGAGAGTTTACAACGTATCCCTCGCATTTTAAAAAACTTAGAGAGCACTACCTTACGTATTGATACGCTTGTGGCACAAGAGAAATCGAAACTTAGCCGTATCATCAGCAATGTAGAATCCATAACAGACAACTTGCGAAAAAACAACGATGTGATTGGCTCAATCCTGGAAAATGTAAACGAAATAACCGACTCCTTGGCTAAGTCTAACTTTAAAGAAACTATTGCCAACGCAACATCTGTTATTGGAAAGATTGATTTGATGATGGATAAGATAAGCAGAGGAGAAGGAACCTTAGGCGCTTTACTCTATGATGACAAAATTTATCGTGAATTGGATGCCGCTGCTGAGAACTTAAACAAGCTTATTTCAGATATAGAAGATAATCCGGAAAAGTATTTGCATTTCTCCTTCATACATATTAATCGCAAGGTAGCACCTAAAGATTCGGGGAAAAAGCAAAAAATTAAAGATTGATAGATTGACATGATTAGCTCCCTTATTTTTATCCTTGTTTTCTCATCGGCTTTTGGTTTCTTCCTTTTTAGAGTCAGCAAAATTCGAAGAAACATCTTATTAGGCCGTTCGGCAAAATTGGAAGGTAGTACCGCTCATCGCTTACTAACGATGCTGCGTGTAGCATTCGGCCAAAGCAAAATGACGGTACGTCCAGTTCCTTTTTTGCTTCACTTATTCGTTTATACGGCTTTCATCTTTACGCAGATTGAATTAATCGAGGTTATTATAGACGGTGTTTCCTCTAGCCATCGAAGTATCTGGCATTGGATAGGGCAATCAGGCTTTGGTTTTGTTTATACCGGATTGATTAACTTTATCGAAATACTTTCTGTTTTAGCTTTTGTTGCGACTATAGGTTTTATTTCCCGCCGTAATATCATTCGATTGGCCCGTTTCCAAAAACCGGAATTAAAAGGTTGGCCGGCCTTGGATGCTAATCTGATTTTAGCCGGTGAAATATTTCTTATTCTCTGTATTATCTTGATGAATAGTACGGACGTAGCGTTACAGTATAAAGGAGAAAGTGTAACCACCGGTACGTTTTTTATATCTAACAGCCTCTCATCGTTATGGCACAATACCTCTGCCTCCACTTTACATATCCTTGAAAGAATAGGGTGGTGGGGACATTTAGTAGGGATTCTCGGATTTATGGTTTATTTGCCATACTCTAAGCATTTACATATTTTTTTAGCTTTTCCCAATACGTATTTCACCAATCAAAAACCTAAAGGTCAGTTTACAAATAACGAGGCTGTAACGACTGAGGTGAGACTGATGCTGGATCCATCGTTACCTCCACCTGATGCCAATGCCCCAATACCTATTTTTGGCGCTAAGGACGTTCGTCATTTGACTTGGAAAAACTTAATGGACGCCTATACTTGCACAGAGTGCGGGCGTTGTACATCCGTTTGCCCAGCTAATATTACCGGCAAATTGTTATCGCCGCGTAAAATCATGATGGACACACGCGATCGTCTTGAAGAAGTGGGAAGAAATATTGATAAACACGGAAAAGATTATACCGATAATAAAACATTATTTGATCGGATATCAGAAGAGGAATTATGGGCATGCACCTCATGTAATGCATGTGTACAGGCCTGTCCGGTAAATATTAATCCTTTGGAAATAGTAATGGAACTTCGCAGAGCTTTGGTGATGGAGCAGTCTAAAGCGCCGGCCGCACTTAATGCGATGTTCTCTAATATTGAAAACAATGCTGCCCCCTGGCAATTTTCTCCTATGGATCGAGCAAATTGGGTTCAGGAAATGAATGATTAAAAACTGAAATTAACCATGAGCGAACAAAATACAAATGCTGCGCCTTTTCGTGTTCCAACATGTGCGGAATTGATGGCAGAAGGTAAATCACCAGATGTACTTTTTTGGGTAGGTTGTGCCGGTAGTTTTGATGATCGTGCCAAGCGCGTAACAAAAAGTTTTGCGAAGATTCTACACCACGCAGGCATTAATTTTGCTATTCTTGGTACGGAGGAGTTGTGCACAGGTGATCCGGCAAAAAGAGCCGGCAACGAATTTCTTTTTCAAATGATGGCCTTGCAGAATATCCAAATACTGAACGGTTATAACATCAGAAAGATCGTTACGGCTTGTCCGCATGGATACAATACGCTAAAGAATGAATACCCTGATTTAGGCGGATTTTTCGAGGTCATACATCATTCTCAATTCTTACTTCAGCTTATCGAATCAGGTAAAGTGAAAGTCAAAGATGACGTGTTTAAAGAAAAGAAAGTGACCTATCATGATCCTTGTTATTTGGGCAGAGCCAATAATGTGTATGAAGCGCCGCGTGAATTAATCGAGAAGTTAAATATCGAGATTAGTGAAATGAAGCGTAGTAAAGAGAAAGCGCTTTGTTGTGGAGCCGGCGGCGCACAAATGTTTAAAGAAGCAGAGCCCGGCACCAAAGAAATTAATATCGAACGCGCCGAAGAGGCCATTGCATTATCACCGGACATTGTGGTTGTTGCTTGCCCTTACTGTAATACCATGCTAAATGACGGGGTTAAAATAAAAGAAAAACAAGACAAGATTACCGTCATGGATCTTGCTGAAATGATAGCCAAAGCCAATGATCTCTGATATAATACATATTCCATCATTCTCGCTGCCGGCGCATGCCAAAGTATTTATTTTTCAAGCGGCACGCGCTTTAGATGCTGATAAAGAAACAGAGGTAGATGCTAAAATAAAGGACTTCTTACTAACTTGGACATCGCACGGTAATTATATGCAAACCGAATATCATCTTATTTTGCATCGCTTTATTGTACTGGCTGTAGAT
>JAIXKU010000148.1 GCA_026936045.1 Flavobacteriales bacterium | reverse complement strand
AATTTGTGCGCCTACTGTATTGTGGGTGGACTGAATGAAAGAAGTAGGCGAGAGCAATTCTTCGTTAAACTCTACCATGCGGGATAGAAATGCATCCGTATCAGCAAGGCAGCCGTAAGCTGTACCTGTAATGATAGCATCGGGCATGGAGAGTTCTGCATCCTTCAATGCTTCCATCGCTGCGGCGACACCCATCTTTATGATGCGGCTCATACGCCTGATCAGCTTGGGATCAATGTATTTTGAATAATCCGGTTCTATACAGTTGAGCTTATCACCGGTATATACAGCAGGTGTACTCAGCATCTGATTGAAAGATGCCTGTGGAGAAACTGCTGATGCGGAACGAATATACATTTATTGCTATTAAAAATTGTATGTGTTTAACCAATTACTTTACTGAAAATCAATGAACTGCAATTGCCACCAAAACCAAAAGAATTGCTCATTACATTTCTTAGTTCCTTATGCTGCAGTTCGGTAACAGGCGCAAAAGGAAGCTCTTTCATTTGTGTTTCAAACCTGAGGTTGGGGAATATCAACCCTTCTCTGATAGCCAGTACCGAATATACCGCTTCGATGGCGCCACTGGCCCCCAACGTGTGCCCTGTGAAAGACTTGGTAGAACTTACCGGCGGATAATTTCCCTCAAACAAATTTTTTATGGCTGTGCCTTCAGCTATATCATTATTATTGGTTCCGGTTCCATGCAGGTTGATGTAGTCAATATCTGCCGGTTTCAGGTCCGCCTTTTTTAATGCGCCTTTCATGGCGAGATAGTTTCCTGTGCCGTCAGGGGATGATGCCGTTTGGTGATGGGCATCATTGGCATTGCACCATCCCGAAAGCGCTATTTCGGGTTTTTGATCCATGCTTTCGGCAACTTTTTCAGATACTAAGACTAAATATCCTGCTCCTTCGCCCAGGTTAAGCCCCCTGCGGTTTTCATCGAAAGGCTGGCAATATTGACTGTCCAATATCATCAGCGTGTTGAACCCGTTAAGCGTAAATTTAGTCAATGAATCGGTGCCACCTGCAACTACCACATCCAGAAATCCCTGCCTGATCAGTCTTGCTGCCAGAAAAATACTGTTTGCCGATGAAGAACAGGCAGTGCTTACAGTAGTAACAAAATCTCTGATACCCAGATGGTCCGCTGTAATTTCGGTAACAGCGCCACATTCGTGGTTTACTACATTCTTTAAATCACCTTTTTGGCGGTCGGCCAGAAATTCAGTAAAAAAATTTTCGGTTTTATCCATGCCGCCAACCGATGTGGCAGAAATAAAGCCGGTGCGCCATTTGTGAATATCAATTCCGGAATTGCTGATCGCCTCTTTGGCTGCAACAGTGCTCAATAACGCCGACCGGCTGATATGATTCGGTAATTTCAGTTGGCTGCACAGTTCATCATTGCTCAATGATACTTCAGCCACAGGTAATTTGTCTTTATGAACAGATTGTAGCCGCTCCATTTGTTGCATACCGGCATTACCATCTTTCAGAGAAGCCAGATTTTCTCCGACATTGTTGCCAATGGCAGAAATGATACCCACACCGGTTATATATACTTTCTGACTCAAGATTAAACCTGTTTAGCCTGACGTTCCATAATAAAATCGGCCATTGTACTTACCGAACGGAAAACTTCCTGTCCCTGCTCTGCGTTATTCAGTTTGATTTTATATTCCTGTTGCAATAAAACGATTAATTCTAATGCATCAATCGAATCAAGACCTAAACCTTCCACAAATAACGGGTCGTGGTCTCCAATACTTTCGGGTTTTGTTCCTTCTAATTTCAGTTGTTTAATAATCTGCTCTTTCAATCGCTGCATTAATTCCTGCTTATCCATAACTTTTGAGTTTAAGGTTTAAGGTTTAAGGTTTAAGGTTTAATGTTTAATGTTTAAAGTTTAATGTTTAATGTTTAATGTTTTATGTTTGAAACATCAACTCCTAAACCATATATATTGTTTAAATTTTCGGGTGTAAAGTTAATACCATTTTTTCTTTCTTTTCTTTCTGTTAAAAACAAACAGACATCATGATTTGAATCAATGCTTTCTATCCATCCTCCTATACAGGCATTTATTTTATTGTTTTGAAATAAATGACTTATATAAAAGTGTAACCAATCTGCATCAAACTGTTGCCTGATGAAAAAAGCGTTTTCGCCTTTAAGTTTATAACGAATGCTTATTTCACCTATTACAATATTTGGAAGTGTGTAAACAAACAAAGCCGGACTGGGAAATGATTTTACCGAGTCAAAATACCTGATATCGGTATCAAGGCTCGAATTACTGTTAGATAAAACAATACCCACATCTGATGGAAGATGG
>JAIXKU010000226.1 GCA_026936045.1 Flavobacteriales bacterium | reverse complement strand
GTATTGGATAACCTTTCCGTTCTTGTATTTATAACCGTCCAACACAAAACCTGCAATATGTCTGGCCATTGCAGTAGCCGTCATAGAGGCCTGGTAGCCGGGAAATGTTTGTTTAAACATCTGTGTTTCTGTTGCGCCTAATGCCAGTGCATTAACTGAAATGTGCTTCTCTGCTAATTCCAACGCTAAGCATTCTGTCAGTATATTCAAGGCCCCTTTACTCGCACTGTATGCAGAGAGTCTCAAAAACTTCACACTACCCTGTACCCCACCCATAGATGAAATATTGACCACGTGTGCCGGTTTTGCAAATAGCGGAAGTAAATCTCTGATAAGACGAAAGGGAGCTATGGTATTGGTATTAAATTGCTGATGCAATTGCTCATCGGTTGTATCAGCTATCGGTTGCGGATAAATCGTACCTGCATTATTAACCAGAAATTGAATCTTTCCTATATTTTGAATCAAGTCAAGGATATGCTTGGTAGCATGTGCATCCGTTACATCTATGCTTATAGGATATATGCGTTTATGATCCCATGAGTCCATTTCAGATAATGCCTTATCCATAGTTCGGGCAATAGGTATAATGGTATAACTTGTATGTAGTAAAAAATACTGCATTAACTCCCAACCTATTCCGGAAGAAGCGCCTGTAATAAGAATGATGGGTTGATTTATCATAAGGCTATAGTTTGGCTGAGGGCGAATTCAAATGATATGTAATAGCTGTTTGGCGTGCTATATCATATCCGGCATCAAGATGACGAATGACACCCATGGCTGGATCGTTGTGCAGTACATGTTTCAAACGCACGGCTGCCTCTTCTGTGCCATCGGCTACTATCACCATTCCGGCGTGAATAGAATAGCCCATTCCTACACCACCGCCGTGATGTAATGATACCCAACTGGCTCCGCCTGCCGTATTGACTAAGGCATTTAATACCGGCCAATCTGCCACAGCATCCGATCCATCCATCATCGCTTCCGTTTCCCGATTAGGTGATGCTACCGATCCTGTATCTAAATGATCGCGACCGATAACGATGGGTGCTTTCACTTTTCCGGTTTTCACCAGTTCATTAAAAGCTAAACCGGCTTTCTCTCTTTCTCCTTGTCCGAGCCAACATATTCGTGCAGGCAAACCTTGAAAAGCAATACGGCTTTGTGCCATATCAATCCAACGGCTCAACGATTTATTATCAGGGAACAGCTCTTTTATGGCCCTGTCTGTTGTATGAATATCTTCGGGATCGCCTGAAAGTGCAACCCAACGAAACGGGCCTTTCCCTTCGCAAAACAACGGTCGTATAAAAGCCGGTACAAAACCCGGAAAATCGAATGCATTGTTTATATCTCTTTTATCTTTTGCCTGTCCTCTGATATTATTTCCATAATCAAATGTGATAGCGCCTTTCGTATGCAGCGTAAGCATTTGCTGTACGTGTAAAGCAATGGTATCCAATGCTTTTTCCACATACTCTGTAGGATTTGATAGTCTCAACGTGTTGGCCTGCGCCTCAGTCAAGTCTTTAGGGAAATAACCGATAAGCGGATCATGAGCTGAGGTTTGGTCGGTCAGTGTATCCGGAATGATATTTCGATTAATCAGGCGTTGAAGTAAATCCACAGCATTACAGAGGACACCTATGGAAAGCGCCTTACCTTGTTCCTTATATCTGATTGCCTGATCTATCGCTTGATCAATATCTTTAAATTTCTCATCCAGGTATTTTGTTTCAATCCGTTTATCTATCCGCCACTCTTCCATTTCGGCAACCAAAGCGACACCGCCATTCATAGTTATAGCCAACGGCTGCGCACCACCCATACCGCCTAAGCCGGCTGTTACGTTTAGTGTATGTGCTAAAGAGCCTCCAAAATGTTGACGTGCACATTCGGCATAGGTTTCATATGTACCTTGTACGATACCTTGACTACCTATATAAATCCATGAACCGGCTGTCATTTGGCCGTACATCATCAAGCCTTTTTTTTCCAACTCATTGAAATGCTCCCATGTGGCCCAACGAGGTACCAGCATCGAATTAGAAATCAATACGCGTGGTGCATTAGGGTGTGTGGGCAGGATAGCCACAGGTTTTCCCGACTGGATTAATAATGTTTGGTCGTTTTCAAGCTGTTTGAGGGATTCAACAATCTGATAAAACGCTTCGGGATTACGCGCAGCTTTTCCACGTCCGCCATATACTATCAACTCTTCAGGGCGCTCTGCCACTTCAGGATTGAGATTATTATGAAGCATACGTAATGCCGCTTCTTGAATCCATCCTTTACATTGTAAATGAGAGCCGGTGGGTGTTTTTAGTTGAGTGAGATCAATCTTGTTCATGTTTCACAAGTTAAAAGGCAAAGATAATCGTTTTCTAAATCTTCCGGTTTAGAAAGATTTTCTATGATTTAACTTTAAAGCCTATATCTACTGTTAGACCTAATTGCAGAAGGAATCCGGAGATGCCAAAATTTTTCAGCGTGTTATCTGAAAATTCAAATAAATGAATCATCGGCATGGTGTATTGAAACATTGGTTTTAGTTTCAATTGCTTTTTGAATAATGAAAACTTATAACCGAAATGGATAATAAAATCAAATTGGTTATTAAACTTATCGGTAAGAATTGACTGATCGACATTAGAATCATCATTTACAATAGTGCCGCTGGTATTTTTAATACGATAATCGGCTCTGTATGTATTCCAAAAAGAGAATGCAAAACCACCACCTACCACCACGTTGCTCACTTCATAATCAGTAGTAGCGTACATCCCCATATAATGAATGGTACCATATTCATCCACATTGTATGTTTGCGGCGGATTCTGATTGGGATCAACAGCTAAGTAGTATGAATGAAACCGTTTATCCCAAAAATGGAACCCTGCATGCAGGGTTAGTGAAGGCATAGCGGTGTACCTGGCACCAATACCGATATCATATCCAAACCCGTTGCTAGTAGTAATAATGGCCGAATTCAGTTGTTCAGGATACGATACAAAGCCATATGTAGCATAAAGAGGTATCTCGATCCCCCAGCGAGAACCATACAACGTCGGATTAAATTTTTTAATCGGCTTAGTTTGTATTTTAGGTTGGTATTCTTGTTCCGGGCGGGTGAAGTTACCGTCTTTAATCTGCCATGTATTGCCTGGTCGGCCTTGTTTCAGCCATTCATTATACTCTTCAACCACTGCTTCTTTTTCTTTAAAGCTATAGTATTTATCTTCAATTTTTTGAAGAAGAGTTGAATGGTCTGCTATTAAAGGAGAAATAGATATTTTAAAATTTTAGAAGAAATTTCAACCCATTCATTTGTTGATTGTTTATCAACAAAATAGCGGTATGCTGCTTCTGACTTAGTCCCTTTCTTTTCACGAAAAGCATATTCGTACAAAGAGAGTTCGCCGCCAATCACGCGTTTTACAAAATAGTCTTTGCCATCAATATTTCGACTAACATACTCCTGATCTTCGAATCGAAAATAACGTATGTCTTTGGGAGAAAACTTTTCTTGCAAGTCGCTGCCGTTACGATAAAACATGATAGATTTTGAAAAACGATCGTCTCGCACTACTTTTATTTCTCCATGTATTGTGTCGCCGTTGACATTAACCAAAACAGCCGGCAGATAATCATCATGCGATTGAGAAAAAGCAAGATGCACCGAGGTTAAGATAAATATAATGCTGGCGAAATATTTACGCAACATAGCTGTTAATAGGCTATAAAATTAAGAAAATGTTTGAGTTCTAATATCATTCTATTTTTTAAATAGGTAAATTAAGAAGCATCTCAAATGTTGAGATTAACGTAATGGATTGTATAATGTTCTATCTTGTTATCTTTCTTGTTAGAGCAAGTGCTATGTCATCTCGGCATGATGAATTAATTTACTGCCTTGATTTTCAAAAGAAAAATCAAATTTTCGTAAAGGATGAAGCGTTTGTATCAATTCGTTCTGACGAGATTGCGGACAATAGAAAAGCAAGAAGCCACCACCACCGGCACCTAGCAGTTTTCCGCCTGTGGCACCATGTTTCATGGCCAAATCATAGTAAGCGTTAATCTCTTGGTTGGAAATAGAGCCTGCCAATTGTTTTTTCAGTGTCCAGTTTTCATGCAAAATTTCTCCCATATCGTCCACCAGGCCTTTTACCAATGATGCTTTAAGTACATCTACGAGTTCAACCATTCTGACCAAAGTCCTAAACTTATCGGATTGAGCTGTATTCGCTCGTTGCGTAGCTAATATATCTGCTGCTTTTCGCTGACTGCCTATATAAAAAAGAAGTAGATTATCTTGAAGCCTTTGCAAGGTATCTGTCGGAATATTTACCGGTGAGACCTCAACGGATTCGTCGGGCATAAAGCGAAAAACATTCAATCCGCCGTAGGCTGCTGCATATTGATCTTGTTTGCCGATGGGTTCACGTAATATCTCAATTTCTATTTCGCAAGCTTCTTTAGCCAGTTGTTCTTTACCTACGGACTTACCCATCATTTCGTAGAGATTGTGTAATACCCCAACCGTAAACGAAGAGGATGATCCCATACCCGTTCCGGCTGGCACATCAGCAATCGAGCTTATTTCAATACCACTTAATCTAAAGCGCTCCAAAATAACCCGAAGAATCGGGTGTTGAAGTTTTTGAATATCATCTACTGTTTCTGTCAATGCATATTTTACGCGTATCTTATCGGGTTCGAAGAAATGGTGAGACGAAATATACATGTACTGATTAATCGTTGTACTTAAGACCGCTCCCGGCTGATGCGCATAAAAAGCCTGAAGGTCTGACCCTCCTCCTACAAAACTGATTCTAAAAGGCGTGCGCGTTATTATCATGCTGTTTATCTTTGTTTTTTTAAGGTACTGATACCGATATCAAAACCCGTTCTATAGGAGCAAATATAGATGAAACTTATCTAATTCAATGGAATTGCTTGATAAGTTAGCGAAGCCTTTATAAAGTATTATTCAGATATATCACTGGTTTGCTTTTTGAAAACCTAATGTAATACCGCCCATCACATGAATACCGGCTTGCGGGTAATAATAATTTTCAGATTTTCGTTCCCCTGATATGATATATCCAAAGGTATAGCCATTGGGCTCATACATTCGGTTCGTGAAATTATTTACCATCAGATTAAACCGGATGTAAAAATGCTTTTTGAAAGATAATTCATAGCGTAATCTGAGATCGTTGACAAAAAAAGGCGCAATGCGTCTATCCGAGCTGGCCGTATTATCAAGATATTGGTGACTAACATATTTTCCTGTCAGTTCTATATCAAAATTTTTAATCGGTGTATAAGTAAAGACAAAACCGGCTACGATATTAGGCGAAAAAGCCAGGTCCGACGAACTGTAAAAAACAGAATCTTGTGTACCGGTATCGAAGTTATCAATGTATTCGGTAAAATCGGTTATCTTGCTGAGGCTAAAAGCGGCATGGGCTTTCATTAAAAATGTACGGTGAGGTCGTACCTGTCCGCTTAGCTCTATACCTAAACGATAACTGCGTGGAATATTGATACGTGCGTATGCGCCGACATCATTCACCTTTCCGCTTTGTACCAATTGATCGGTATAATCCATCCAATAAATATTCCCCATCAATTCATAGATTTTTCCTCTGTGCTTGTACCCTACTTCAAGATCTCTCAACCATTCCGGCTTAGGTTGTTGGTTAACGCCGGCCTCAAAATCATCTCTGTTGGGTTCTTTTCTGGCCATACCAAAGAAAAGATAGAGTGTATGGTCAGAGTTTATCCGATAATTGACACCGACTTTGGGATTTACAAAATGATATACATTTTTAATTTGAATCGTTGGATTATATCTAAATCCATCCGTTGTATAATAGACAATACGATATTGAAGATCGGCGTAAATATGCAAGCCGGGATAGGCTTCAAAGCTTGCTTTAGCATATGCACTCCCATCCATTTTTCGGGATGCATGTCTGTAAAACTCCTGTTCATTTGTAGATATAGACCAAACAAGTTTCCCATAATGATTACCAAAGTAGGTATTAAAGGCTGCGCCTACTACCACATCCCATTTTTTGCGTGTATAATGAGACGTAAAGTTAGCGCCGACTAAATGGTTATCAAGCCAAAGTTGTTGCACCGCATTGGTATAATACAAGGTATCTTGCTGGGTATAGAAAGGAGGTAAGCCATAATCCGATAGTAATTGATCATATTTCATTTGCTCGTAATATCCACGCCCTCGTGTATAATATACAGCTAGATTCAACGTATTGTATTTACCTGTTTGTTGATCAACAAACAGTTGATAATGGTCTTGTTGGTAGTTATCTATTTCATTATCGTAAGGTTTGACGTTGGGCTGCCAATCCATACCTGCCGGATTATATGTTCGGGCTGTATCCAAGGCTGTGCCCGGTACGCCATACCATGCCTGATATGTTCGCTCATGACCTGAAAAAATATTAAACCGAACCGTCGTTTTCTTGCCATAATAACCGCCACTCAAGAAGAATGATTTTAGGTCAGACCAAGCGCGATCTATATATCCATCAGACGAAATTTTAGATAACCGACCGGTAAAACTAAAATGCTTTGCCAATAGACCTGTGCCAAACTCCACTGTGTTTTTAAAAGACATAAACATCCCGGCCGAGCTAGCTATTTCGACATATGGTTCTGCTTTCAACTGATTTGTTTGAATGCTGATCGTTCCGCCAAACGAGCCGGGACCTAAAGAAGAAGAGCCTACTCCTCTTTGCACTTGCATAGACGAAATACTTGAGCCCATATCCGGTAAATCAACCCAAACAACCATCTGTGATTCCGGATCATTTAAAGGCACACCATTGATGGTTACATTAACGCGCGTTGCATCCGTACCCCGAATACGCATAGCGGAGTAGCCGATTCCCGCACCGGCATCCGAGAATGTCACTACAGAAGGTGTTTGTTCCAAAAGATAAGGGATATCCTGCCCTAAATTCTGCTTTTGAATATCCGTTTCGGTCAATAGGCTTTGTGTTACGGGTGTATTTTCCGACACACGAATGCCTGCAATTTCCACCTCTTTTACCATGATTGTATGAGGCACTAATGCCATGTGATATTCTGATTTAAAAGGAGGGAAAATAGTATCGTTATAGGTTTGATAGCCGAGAAATGAGACACGAATAAGCAGCGGCTCAGCCTTCACACCTTTAATCTCAAAACGTCCTTGGGCATCCGACGTCACCCCTTTAAAACTCTCAACAAGCAATATCGTTGCCCCCGCAAGGGTTTCACCTGTATTACTATCGCTAATCACACCAGTAATTTTTTCTTGGGCAGCAATTTTTGTCATACCTGAAATCAGGCAGAAAACTGAGAAAAACATCGTTCGCATCATATGCATAAAAATTAAATTTCATTCACACATTTCAGGCAAACCACTAAATAAAAGGAGTTTACCTATACCTACGCCGGCATTATCCGGATCAGGTTCTTCCTGCCAAAAGCAGAATTCGGGTATCTTCTCAGCCATCAAAAATGATTAGCACCCCGAGGTTTATGCAGTAAAAATATTAAGAAAATGAGTAATCCCAAAAATTTAACAGAATAGAGGTTATCAGACTAAACCAATACAACAGCCTTTATTCAAAGATCGTAATGGCACCTTTGATTTCAATGCCTTTGTTACCTTGCAGTACATAAAAATAGGTACCTGGCACAAGCGGTGCTCCATTAGAAGTTTGACAGGTGAAACATTGCATGCATGTTAAATCAGGATTATTAGTATTGTTTACGGCCTCATACACTTTAAAGCCCCAACGGTTATAAATAGAAAGTGTATAATCAATACATTCATTAAAGCCGGGTGCAAACATTTGGAAGTCGAATTTATTATTGATGGAGCTGCTCACAGATAATACATTCGGCATAATAGGGTTATCTACACCGCCTTTTACATTTACCAACTTTGTCGTATCCGATACACAATTGTTGCTATCAATGACTGTAAGTGTCACCCATTTCTCTGAGGTATCAGGAAACACATAAGTGAAAGAAGGTAAGGTTTCATCTATTGTGCCATCACCATCTAAATCCCATTGATATATGAGACCGGAAGGCGGCGTGGCTGTTTGCTGAAAAACATTAGTCAGGAAACATTGTGACTGATACGTAAAATCAGAAACTGGGTTCGCGAATATCGTCACAACACCATCTATACTGTCTGTACATCCAAAGCTGGAAGCTACCAGCAGGTGTACAGCATACGTTCCTGCTCCCGGAAAGCTCATCAGAGGATCTTGTACATCACTTGCTCCGTTATAAACCGGTGATGAGGATGAGAAAGTCCATGCATAGGTAGCAATATTATCCGGTGGTGTAATGGTTGTAGCGTCTATAAAATTTACATCATTCCCCTCGCAAATATTCGTTGCAACATAAGCCGCATTAGGCAAACCATGCACGACAACCAAAACAGAGTCAGTTGCCGAGCAACCATTACTATTAGTGACCGTTACCGTGTATGTTGTACTATTTATCGGACTCATATTAATACTTGCGCCTGTCGCACCGGTATTCCAAAGATACGTATCTCCACCTGATGCCGTTAACATTGTACTTTGCATTTCGCAAATAGCTGTCGTGCCGCTTATTGATGGTGTTGGTGATGGATTAACTACTATATCCGTGGTGGCAGTAGCACCACAAGGCCCACTAATTGTATAAGTAATTGTATGCGTACCGACGCCGGCAACCAACGGATCGAACGTACCCAACGAAGCATCTGTTATACCATTACCTGTCCAAGTACCACCCACTGTCGCTGCCGTGAGATTAAAAGCCACCACATCTTGGCATAGCGGTGATACAGGATCTATGGATGCTACAGCATTCGGTGCCACAAATACCTGAATTGTATCTTTAGCGGTTTGACACCAAGGGTTACTGACCGTAACTACATATGTATTTAAACCTAATACGGTCTGAGGATTATTAACGTTCTGCGTCGTATAATTTGTGCCTGAATTAACATGCGTCCATGCATAAGTATAAACAGAAGGATTGTTAGCATTGGTTAAATTACAGTTGATGGTAAAGTTCTGACTCAAGCAAACCGTATCAGGTCCGGTGGCGGCTATTTCTGCATATTCTAATCTCAAATATGGTCTTTCGGAGACCTCAGTCCATTCTCTTGATGTGAATGTTACACGTCTGTATAACTGTGTCTCGCTTGTCATGCGAAGCATCACACCATAATTCGGTGCTCCATTACAAATCCATTCCAATGCGATGCCGGATATATCTATGATATAATTTTGCGTGGAAGGATTAGGTGTGCTGGAAGGCACTAATACTTGCCCAACAGCGGTCGTGGTAGGTTGAGTATTCCATGTTACGATATTCTCACTCCATGACTGATTAATCCGTTCCACATAGAACTGATTATTTGTAGCACTACCGGTATAGAAATGAGTTTCGGTACTGCCCGGTGGAAAAAACAAATGCATAAAAGCACGGTTGTCATAAAGCATCTTACTCGTAACAGATGGATTTATATCAAATTTATACATACCTCTGTGTGCACCTGCGCCACAGCCAAGTGCATTCCATGTCCAATGATTTGCAAAAATCATCGGATAAGTTCCATTATTAGTCGTCTGCCAACTTAAACAAGGACCGCTATTATTTGTGCCAATATAAGAGTCTTCGATGCTGGGCATCTGAAAAGTTTGACCTATGGATAAACTATTAATACTACTCAAAAAGACGATAAACAGTATAAATCGGTTCATAAGATAGAAATTTACACTATAAATTCGGTCTAATATAAGAAAAGGGTCACAATACTGCAACCCTTGTGAGAATTAATTTGTTAATGGCTTAATCAAAAATTGTGATAGAACCTTTCAACTCATAATCTTTACTCCCTTTTAGGACGTAGAAATATATACCCGACACAAGCGCCGATCCATTGGCTGTTGTGCCTGTAAAACATTGATTGCAGGAAAAATCAGGATTATTTGTATTGTTTACGGCCTCATACACTTTAAAGCCCCAACGGTTATAAATAGAAAGTGTATAATCAATACATTCATTAAAGCCGGGTGCAAACATTTGGAAGTCGAATTTATTATTGATGGAGCTGCTCACAGATAATACATTCGGCATAATAGGGTTATCTACACCGCCTTTTACATCAACTAAAATGGTGGTATCTGCCGTGCAATTATTACTATCAATAACGGTCAGGGAAACATACTTATCTGATGAATCCGGAAAAACATATGTAAATGAAGGCAATGTTTCATCTGTGGTGCCATCAGCATCCAAATCCCAAAAATACGACAGACCTGTGGGCGGTGTGGCTGTTTGTTGCAGAATATTCGTTTGGAAACATTGCGTAACAAACGTAAAATTGGATATAGGATTTTGATAGACGGTAACAAAACCTTCAATCGTATCTACACAACCAAAGTTAGATGCTGTTATCAGTTGTACAGAATAAACACCCGGACCAGGGAAGGAGATAGATGGACTTTGCTGATCACTTGATCCGGCATAAACCGGAGAAGAGGATGCATAAGACCATGAATAATTGGCTATCACATCTGGTGCAATGATATTTGTTGTATCCGTAAACTCCACATTATTTCCGTCACAGACGTTTGTAGTTGTATAACCAGCTCTGGGCAAGTCATGCACAATAACAGTAATAGAGTCAAATGCCGTACAACCACCTGTAGAGGTCACAGAAGACAAAATCTGATATGTGCCGGGATACGTGTATGTATAGGTTATATTATCTTTCTTACGAATAATTGGGGGGCCGGTAAGAGTAGTACCTGGCGAAACGGAATCTATCACATGGTCATTATCAAAATCCCATGAGAAATAGTCAATATCTGTATTAATGGATGGAGGATTAATTAGGCTGGCTGAAT
This sequence comes from Flavobacteriales bacterium, assembly GCA_026936045.1. Lineage (GTDB taxonomy): Bacteria > Bacteroidota > Bacteroidia > CAIKAF01 > CAIKAF01 > BA4. Next base: position 5,446 of record JAIXKU010000226.1, on the reverse strand, counting down.
CTTGTAAAAAGACTGACGCACCTAAACAAATATCTAATGGACTACCCGTTAGATCTAAAGTAGGTAATGGGTTGACGGTTAAATCAAACACATCACTAGCCTGACAGCCACCTGGCGCCAGTATTTGCATGTTAATGGTATAAAGACCGGGAATCAAAATACTAAAAGTAGTATCTCCCGGTGCATTAACGGTATAATCATACGTACCATTATTATCCAAGTCATATCTCACTTGACCGATGGTACCGGTAGATCCACTGGCTATAAAACTGATGGGTAGGCCGGCGCATGCGGGATTAGGTTGAAATGTGAGTATTGGGACAGGAGGTTGAGATACAGAAATAAAAATGGTATCACGGCATGTATCAATGGGTGATTCCATCACCAATACCAACATTGTGTCGGACTGCGGATAAATCACTTCACTGGATAAGGCCGATTGCATTGTATTTTCCCAATAAAGGTTTACAGAACCCGGAGGTAAGGCCGGACCAATTTGAATGTTATCTAGACCCCAGTGGTCAAAATCATTACCGGAAGAGCCGCCCTGATACCACCTAAAGCGTGTACATTGTGTTTGTGCAGCCGGCGGTATAGGAAAAGAATAATTGTTCCAACTCGAATATGCTATAGGCCCGCCTGCATCAGGAGGTAAGAAATAAAATATATTTGTCCAGGTTGCACCGCCATCGGTTGAGTAGTCAATATAGACACCTTCATTTGATAAGTCAGGTCCTTCACAAGGAGAAGGCGCTCCTTGAATAGCCATTCTTAAATCAAAAGAGATATTACCGCCACCCAGCATATTAAAATCTACTGTTTCCAGCAAGCGTGGTGCAGCTGTTGATGAACCCATCCAAAGATGTGGCGTGCCATCCAAGCCTGCCCCACATGGGTTATTAAACATAGGCGTCAGGTTGGTTGACCAACCCGGTCCAAGCGTTTGGTTGTTAAAGTTATTTGCATAAGCATAACCATCACCCACTGCATAAATGGTTACAGGCTGACCTGCGCATATTAGAGTAGTATTAGCCGTAGCACTAACAAATCCAATACAATCACCGCAAGCTTGGGCTTGTACTTGAACTTGACTCGATACTAAAAAAATGGATAATAAGAGCGTTTGGATGCACGTGGTTGTTTGCATGATTTGAGAACTAATTAGTTAACTGTTAGCTTTGACAATGAGAAACCGGTAAATTCCTGATGGTTGGGAATATTATTAACATACCGCTTATGAATGGAAAGAGTCGGTTTTCCTTCTTCCAAATGACACTCTCCGGTAATGGATTTGTACCCGTCTAATTGAAATGTAATGAGATATTCTTCATTATTACATGTAAGACATTTGCCATCGTAGGATATCTCATATTGCCAGCTGATGGTTTTAGTATTACCTGTTTTATTGACTGCTTTAAGAATAATCATTTCAGCTTGAATGTCATTCCCAACGGGATTACAAACCACTTCTTTAGAATAAATCTCTACACCATTTATTGAGTGCATGAGTGTCCAATCCTTAGATCCTTGTGCATGAACACCAAAGCCAATGCACATAAATGCCATAATTGTTAAAATACGTTTCATAAAGACTCCTTTTCTTAAATTTGGTTTCGTAAAGTTACAACATTGTACTGATCTGTACAAATTTTTTGATTTTTATTTTTCATTAAGCTTATTCTTTAAATATTTAGCTGTCGCCGATTGCGATTCTTTAACCAAGTTTTCCGGTATTCCGGCAAAAACCAACATGCCACCCTCTTCGCCCGCTCCCGGCCCAATATCAATAATCCAATCAGCACATTTGATAATATCTAAATTATGTTCTATCAATACGCACGTATGTCCTCTTTCTATTAATGCATGGATGGCATCTAATAATTTCTCAATATCATGAAAATGCAAACCGGTTGTCGGTTCATCAAACAAAAAAAATGTTTTCCCTTCTCCAGCTCCTTTACTTAGGAAATGAGCCAGTTTTATTCGCTGTGCTTCTCCTCCACTCAACGTGGATGATGATTGGCCAAGTTTTACATATCCCAATCCCACATCTAATAATGGTTGCAATCTCTGAGCTATACGTTGATCTAAGACCGTCCGTTTGGGATGATTCTGAAAAAAGGCTATGGCTTCGTCTATGGTCAAATTAAGGATATCCGAAATATTTTTCTCACGATAGTTTACTTCTAAAATTTCATCTTTAAAGCGCTTGCCCTTACAACTTTCACAAGGAATCTTGATGTCGGCCATAAACTGCATCTCAATGGTTACTTCACCTTCACCCTCGCAGGCATCACAACGTCCGCCTTCCACATTGAAAGAAAAATGTGCCGGTTTCAAACCCATTGAACGGGCCAATGGCAACGAGGCATACAGATTACGTATTTCATCATACACTTTTAAATACGTGGCCGGATTAGAGCGCGATGATTTCCCTATCGGGTTCTGATCTACAAACTCTACTTCTTTAATGTCTTCAATAAAGCCTGTAAGTTTATTAAAGCGACCAGGCGTTTCACCAGATGGTTGGCCAATGGCTCTTTTTAAAGCAGGCGCTAAAATATGTTTTACTAAACTGGTTTTTCCCGATCCACTTACACCTGTTACTACCGTAAGCACACCCAATGGGAAACGGGCATTGATAGATTTTAAATTATGCTCGGCCGCCCCTTGCACTTCCACATATTTTGTCCATGTCCTGCGACGTACAGGTAAAGGTATTTTTTTTACACCGTTGAGGAAATCGGCCGTTAAGGAGTTTTCCAAATTTAGCATATCTTGAGGCGAACCTTGAAAAACAACATATCCGCCATGTGCGCCGGCTCCCGGCCCTAAATCAATCAAGGCATCAGCCTCTCGCATGAACGTCTCATCGTGCTCCACCACAATAACCGTATTCCCTTCATCTCTGAGTTGGCGCACAATATTGAGTAATCTTTCCGTATCGCGAGGATGTAAACCAATACTGGGTTCATCTAAGATATACATGGAGCCAACTAAGCTGCTGCCTAAAGACGTAGCTAAATTAATGCGCTGACTTTCGCCACCCGATAGTGTAGAAGAAAGCCGACTTAGGGTAAGATAACCCAAACCCACATTCTCAAGATATGCAAGTCGGTTCTTAATCTCTATCAAAAGGCGCGAGGCTATCGTCTGATCATGTTTACTGAGTTGAAGTCTTTCAAAGAAATCACGTAAGTGTTTAATAGACATTTGAGAAATATCTATCAAGCTTTTATCTGCTACTTTTACCCATCCTGCTTCTTTACGCAAGCGTGTGCCATAACATTCAGAGCAAATAGTACGACCTCTGTATCTGGATAATAAAACGCGGTATTGAATTTTATACAGGTTTTCTTCTACCATCCGAAAAAAATCATTGATACCCGAAATTTCTCTACCGCCTTCCCAAAGTAATTTTCGCTGACCGGCAGACAGGTCAGCATAGGGTTTATGTATAGGGAATTCATAATCGGCGGCATGCGTAATAAAATGGTTTAACCACTCGCTTAGCTTCTCTCCTCTCCAGCAGGCTACAGCGCCCTGATAAACAGAAAGCGACTTATCCGGAATGACTAAATTTTCATCAATACCCAAAACACTACCAAACCCTTCGCATGTTTTACATGCGCCATACGGATTATTAAATGTAAAAAGATGAACAGAGGGCTCTTCGAACGTGATGCCATCCGCTTCAAATCTATTGGAAAACACATGTGTCTGAGCATAAGCGCCGGCATCATCAAATACATGCAAAATACAGGTTCCTTGCCCTTCATAAAAACAGGTTTGAGCGATATCAGCCATTTCAGCATAAAACCCATCATCCTGTCTGACCGATACCCGGCCGATAAGAAGCTCTATCTTTGAGGCCTGAATGGATTTAGCTTCAGGTAGTATATCTTCAACTCGGTGAATCTCCTTATTCATCCATACCCGACTAAAGCCTTGTTGCAAATAGATCTGCAGCTCTTGCTGGAGATTACGTCCTGCTTTTGTTATAACATGCGTACTAAGAATAGCTTTGCTGCCTTCCGGCATTTTTTTAATACGATCTACCACATCGGATACCGTATGTCTCTTCACCTCTTCTCCGCTCACCGGCGAGTATGTTTTACCTATCCGAGCATAGAGTAATTTCAGGTAATCATATATTTCGGTCGAAGTACCAACTGTTGATCGCGGGTTATGAGTTTTCACTTTTTGCTCAATGGCAATAGCCGGGGAAATACCTTTGATGTAATCCACATCCGGCTTATCCAGTTTTCCCATAAACTGTCGGGCGTATGAAGACAAGCTCTCCACATATCTTCTTTGCCCTTCAGCATACAATGTTTCAAACACTAAAGATGATTTACCCGAACCGGAAAGACCTGTTACCACAACCAACTTATCACGCGGAATGGCCACATCTACGTTCTTTAAATTATGGGTTCTCGCGCCTTTAATAAGAATATGAGTAGAAGGATCAAAATGATCCAAATCAATACCGTTGCTTCTCTTCTTTTTTCTTTTTGACTCCATCCCACTTTTGCTAAATGCGGTGCAAAGTTAAACAAGTTGACTAAGTCTGCTATCTTATTACTATTGACAAATCCATTTTTTCCAAACAATACCATTATTGGTATGTAAAGAAATAAGATAGATGCCGGGAGCTACGCCTGTAAGGTTTAATGATTGTGTATCATCCGAGATTGCGCCTTGTAACAAGAGTTGGCCGGTGGTTGAAAACACCTGCCAAGCATTAACGGGAACAGGTGATTCTATATGCAAAGAAGCATACCCTGGATTGGGGAAGATGTGTATTTGATCGGAGGTTTGTTGTAATTCCAGTCCGATAGATTGCATATCATATACATTAATCTCATCAATAAATAATTGATTGCCGCCGGCCGAGGTAAATTCTATTTTAAACAAAAGATTCGATGTCAAATACGAAATAGGAATATTCGTTACCGAAACGCGCTTCCATTCTGTAGCTGTCGGTTCAAAATTCGTAGATTGATTTGGCGCCGTTGGCAAGGTATCAGAGATGGTAAGACGTGTAATCCAGTATTGGCCGCAATCTTTTGATATTTTCACTTTCAATATATCTTTATTATCGTCTTGTTTTTTTGCGAATGCGTATGTAAAACTAAAAACAGGTTGTTGCACCTGAGTAAAATCAAAACCGGGTGTATAAAGCGCATACTGGTATGAAAGGGTATCGGCATTACAAGGAATAAAAACCGATTGATGACCATTAGAGCCATACGTTGTATTAAGTGTCCAGTTTGTGTTAAACTCTGAGAACAGATGAAGACCTGTTTCGGTTAATGAGTCTCGGTATTCAAAATCTTCATAAAAAGGTAATGACTGACCTGTTGGCGAGATGACAGACAACGCATTTCGTTTTGTTTTTTCTACCGTTTGGCTGCCGTTGCCTGCTGTAAGTTTCACTGTATAG
>JAIXKU010000311.1 GCA_026936045.1 Flavobacteriales bacterium | reverse complement strand
AAAGATGTTTATGATCACGTAATTCAAGCAAATGACCTTGCTGAAAACTATCGGGATATGATGCTTAACCTGCAGGATCTTTATTTAAGTAATGTAAACCTAAGGCTAAATGAAGTAATGAAGGTAATGGCTATTGTAACCTGTCTGCTTGCTCCCGCAACGGTTATTGGTGGGATTTTTGGAATGAACTTCGATAAAATACCTCTGCTTCATAATCAATGGGGTTTCTTTATCTCTGTAGCAGTAATGCATATTGTTCCGGTTTTTATGATTGTATTTTGTGGGTGGTTCTAACCTTCCTGTTCAGACATAAAAAAAGCACCGGTATGGGTGCTTTTTAAAATCTATTATACCGATATTAAAAATGTTGATTTCTGTTGTCCGAAATCTTCGCTTGCTTGCGAAGGCCTTCATACCAGTTTCCGGATTGTGTGCGCAGCGTTTGCATCTTGCTGTTCATTCGCTGTGCTTCTTCTTCCGAAGTTGCCGGTTTTTTTTCCTGAATACTGTTTGTTTTAACTACAAATACTCCGGTTGTTCCTCCAAATGCCGGTGAAAGTTTTGATTGGTACTCTTTATTAAACGCCGCTCCTATTACTTTCGGCTCAACACCCACACCGTTTATAAAAAGAGACTGGAAGGTTATTGTTGAGTCTGCTCCGGCTTCCATAACGGTTTTATTAGAAGCACTTGCTGCAGCCTCTAAGGTTGGGTGGCTCCCATTTTTTTAATAATTATTTCTGTTTTCTTTTCCTTTAATAAAATAGGCTCCACAGCTATGCGGGCTATTGAGGCGTCTTGAACACCCTCATTGTATGCCTTGTTAATTGTTGCTACAACAAAATTATCACCAATACTAAAGGGCTCGCTTACCGCACCGGGTTTATTTTCATTTATCCACCTTACCAGGGAGCGTGCGTCTTGTAGCTCACCAATACTATAATCGCTTTCCTTAATAACATTAGGTACGTCAATCATTGATAAGCCGTTTTTGGCAGCATATTCTGCTAAACTTTTCGCACCACCTTGCAATGAAGAAGCTTTGGTAGCGTTTATACTTGAAGTGTTAATTGTTGCATCACTGGGCAAAATATCCTTCGCCATTACCGCAATTTTATATGCCGGTTTAAAATCCTTTTGTGTGGTTACTTCTATTACATGATATCCAAACTGTGTCTTTACCACACCGCGTGAACTCACTGGATTGTTAAAGGTAAACTCCTGAAATTCGGGAACCATCATGCCATAAGCATACATACCCAAATCTCCACCATTATCCTTGCTACCGTCTGAAGAAAAAGTTTGTGCTAATTGAGCAAAGTCGCTTCCTGTATTTATAGCAAGTAACAAGCTGTCGGCTAATTTTTTTGCTGTTGCATCATCTCTTATTTCCTGACCGGTTTGACGGTCTGTAAGCGGAATTAATATATGCCGGGCACGAACACTATCTGGCAACATCTTTGTGCCTATCAAACGAGCTATGGCATATTTTCCATTCTCAAGAAACGGACCATATACTGCGCCATTGTGCATTACAATTTCTTCTACAGGCAAAGCGTATGCAGAACGTGGCAAACTCATCCTGATATTCTTCTGTTGAAGAGTTGCTTAATAAAAAGGCGTTTACATTGGTATCTGCGGCAAATTCCGGTATTAATGCGGTTAACATATTCATCGTACTCGCACTATCTGCATTGCTTGGCAATTGGCTAAATGTTACATACGAAATCATCTTCCCCTTTTCCTGCTCATACTGCTCCTTGTGCTTGTTTACATAATTATTTATCTCCTCATCTGTAACTTTAATTGTACTGTCTGCTATCTCAATAAAAGGAACTGTTACATAACTAAATTGAGCAAAACTGCCATTGTTCGCTTTGTCTTGTTTTTTCATCCACTCCGGATAATATACACTGGCATTGATTAACCCGGAATATTTAGCTACTAATGTGGAGTTTTAAGGGATTTATTACTTGTTGCTCAATATTTGTCTTTTGCTCACCTTTAAATTTCTTGATATTGTTTAATGCCTTTTGCGCTTCAGCCAAATTAAGTTTTCCGGTTACAGGATCCCTTAATGCCTGTTCTTGTAACAAAGGATTATTGGGTTCGTTACTTAATAATATATAGGATAATTCTTTGGGCGTAAACTCGATGTTAAGTTTCTTAATTTCATCACCAAAAATCCGCTCTGCAATAGCCTGATTCCACACCTCATCACGAATCTGGTATGTTCTTATACCAGTAACAGATTGGCCGGTTCGCTGCTGCTCCATCTGTTCTGCTATCCTAACCTTGGTATTGAATTCGTTTATTTCAATTTTTTCACCATTCACCTTTCCTACAGCGGTAGAAAAAGAACTGAATAAACCC
>JAIXKU010000248.1 GCA_026936045.1 Flavobacteriales bacterium | reverse complement strand
TAATTTGATTATTCATTGGGATTTACCTAAGAATATGACGATTTTTCTGTAAAATTGTTACAGTCTTATCTTTATAAAAATCTTAATTTTGTAAAAAACAGCAAATATGAAACATTTTTTTACCTCTCTTTTTCTACTAGCCGGTTTAGCACTTAACGCTCAAACCATACAACGTTGTGCCACCCATGACGTGTATTTGCATAATGCAGCCCAATACCCTGCATATGGCGAAGCAGTGCAAAATACCTACCAAGCCATCAGCAACTGGGTAGCTAATAATGGTGGACAAAAATCAGGTGGCGTTTATCAGATTCCGGTTGTGGTGCATGTGGTATATTTAACACCCGACCAAGATCTTCCGGATTCTTTAATTTATAGCCAAATTGCTGTGTTAAATGAAGATTACAGGCGGATGAATGCCGATACAATTAATACACGTGCCGAATTTTTGCCGGTTGCTGCGGATGCAGAGATTGAATTTTATCTCGCTACCACCGATCCGGATGGCAACCCAACGAATGGAATTACTCGTACCGCCGGTACGCCGTCTTTCGGCACATATACCCCTTTTGACGATAACGTGAAATTTGACTCGCTTGGTGGTAAGAACGCTTGGCCTACGAATAAATATCTGAATATTTGGGTTTGTGATTTGGTATTTGGGTTTGGTATCTTAGGTTATGCCTATCCCCCGATTGGCAATGTGCCTAACTGGAATATCGGTGACGCTCCGGCTGATCCGGGAAAACAAGGCGTGGTGATCCATTACCCCGTTTTTGGAAGAAACAATCCGTTAGCTGTCTCGCCTTTAGATATTGTTAATCGTGGGCGTACCGTCACCCATGAGGTAGGTCATTTCTTAGGCCTTCGTCATATCTGGGGCGATGGTGATTGTTCAATGGATGACGGTATTGCCGATACGCCGCCCGCCGCCTCGGATGCACAACAGATCTGCGACTGGACAAAAAACACCTGTACCGAATCGCCGGGTCCTGAATTGCCTGATAACATTGAAAACTATATGGATTATGCCGCCGATTCTTGTATGAATATGTTTACACAGGGACAGGTAAATGCCATGCGTTATGTTTTAGAAGATTTCCGTCAAGAGTTGGTTGGCCTGCCTGTGTCATTGCAAAGCACATCTGTTGTAGCCGGATTAATAGGATTATTCCCAAATCCTGCCAAAGATTATATACAAATCACAACGTTGAGTGCCGATGTTGAAATTACGCAACCTATCACCATTGTTGATGTTCATGGTAGAACTTGCCTGACATCTGTTTCCAAATCTGTTGACATAAGCAGCTTATCTGAAGGCATGTACTGGGCACGTATTAAAACAAACAGAGGTGAAGTGATTCGTAAGTTCATCAAAATATAATGATATCCTTACCTGGTGTCATTACTCAAGCGACTCAGGTATGCATTAGCCTTATCAGGTTGGCCCATGCGATTATAGGTTATGCCGATATTACGGGTTGCTTCCACATTATTAGGCTGAATAGCTAATGTTTTTTCATAAAATGTAATGGCTGTTTCGTATTGTCCCATAGCTGCATAGCAATTACCAGTATTATTCAACGAGCCAACATGAACTGAATCACGTTCAAGCGCTTTGCGATATAAGCCGATTGCTGAAAGGTAATCACCGCCTTTCGCGTGCCAGTTGCCTACATTATACCATGTATTGGATTGGGTACTGTCAAGTTGAAGAGAACGCAAAAGCGCCATAAATGCATCCGAGCGATTACCCATTTCTGTCAAACACATACCATAGTTATTCCAAATTTCTGCACGTGAGCTATCAAGCGCCAATGCCAGTTGATTGGCTGAAATGGCCTTTTCCCACATGCCTAAATCCGAATAAGTAAGCGCTCCCTGAATATAAAAATCAATATTATCCTTATTCTTAAACTGGATGCCATGTTCGTACGCCTGCGCGGCAGCCGGAAAATCCTTTACTATACGATAAGCGATTACTAGATGCACCCATGCATCAAAATAATCAGGCATGATTTTAATGCTGCGATTAAGATATTCAATGGCCTCACGGGCAAGAGCTGTTTTTTGCGGATTGTTATCATCCATCGAGATAATTTTCTTATACAACATATTGCTGGCATACGAAAACTGCACGCGTGCACTATGGGGGTTATGATCCTTGTCAGCAGTAAAAAGCGTGGCACTGGTTTTCCAATCCGGATTACGTGATAGGGTTTTCAGTGCAAATACTACTATGATAATTCCAAAAATCAAAGTAAAAGATGTATTTGCCTTAAGCATTTGAAGAAAAGGTAAGCCGACTGAGTTTTTTTTAAGTTTAAATAATCGCTCACCCAATACAGGCAAAGCCATACATAAGCCCAAAGAGGGCAAATAAGCAAATCGTTCACCCAGCGTAGCCTCGATAATGATAACCATATTTGATACAATAGATATAGTAAGGCCGAAAAAAACCAAGCCATAAACCGCAACATCTTTTTTCTTCCAATGAAAGAAAATATAAACAACGATTGCTATGAATGCACCAAACGACAGTAAAAACTGCGGATCGGAAACGGTAACAATAGGAAACGTATTATAGGAATAATCATAGCTTAATGGATGCGGAAAAAGAAAGAGCCGCAGATAAGCGCCTACCAAAACAAAAGCTGTCGCAAAATGCTCAGAACCATTCTTGGCTGCTACAATGGAATTATTGATAACAGCTATTTCATTGAAGTTGGATAATTCGCCCAAAGCAGAAATGCGCATACCAAAATAAGCTAATACAGCCAGTGATAATACGGCTAACGATATGAGATAATCTTTCTTCTTGGGTTTAGAGAAAAAGAAAAGAGTGAGTGGCACGATAGCAAAAAGTGTGATGGCGCTTTCCTTTGCTAAAACAGCCAACAAGAAACAGAGAGCGCCCAAAAGTATATGCTTAAATTTTGATTCTTGCACATAGTTGAGAAATTGCTCTAAGCTTAAAATGCCAAAAACTAACGCAAGCATCTCATCACGGCTTTTAATATTGGCTACAACTTCCGTATGAAGCGGATGCACTATAAATAATAAGGCTGCCGTCAAAGGTATTAGCGGGTGTAAAGAGGGCATCAGCCGATTGAAGAAACGATATACCAGCCAACCGGTGAATGCATACAACAATATATTTATCAGATGATGAAGCCATGGCTGATTGGGCGCTATTTGCCATTCAACAGCAAACATGACCAAAGAAAGTGGACGATATAAACTTTCTTTTCTATCCCAAAATCCTTCTCTGTATGCCGTTGTAAGGATCTTTGGAATAGCCGAAACACCTTCTGTCACAATACTGTTTTTAAACGTCACCATTTCATCATCCAACACATAGTCATGCCCGATGGTTTGTATGTACAGGCCAAAGCCAAGAATCGCACAAAACAAAGAAAAAATCATGATGTATTTTTTCTTATCGAAAACGCTATCAGAGACTGGTATAGAAGGTTGTGTAACAGGCTCTGTAGATATCTTTCTAGGTTTATTATATGCTTTCTTTTTCATGATTAATTCCTGTCGGCCTATTTACAAACCTACAAATTTTTTTATTCAAATTTGCATGAAGACTCCGATAGTCTGAACATATAATTATATGAATTTAAGCCTAATAAAAGAAACCTAACACAGGGTTGATTTCTGTCGGAATTAAGGTATTTTTGTACAAATGAATTGGAAACATATTTATATCGAATACGAGCCGTTATTCAAGATTGCCATTATCATTGTCTCGGCCTTTACTTTAAATAAGCTGTTACGAACAATGGTATCGGCTTATTTCAAAAGAGAATCGGCGCGTATCAATGTTGACCCCACCGCTTACAATTTTCTTAAAAATGCACTCACCTTTATCATTGTCATTTTTGCTTCACTCAGTATTATTTATTCCATCCCTACATTTAAACAGCTGGCCGTAACATTGTTTGCCGGCGCCGGTATTCTGGCAGCTATTCTTGGATTTGCCTCCCAAACAGCCTTTTCAAACATCATCAACGGTATTTTTATTGTTATGTTCAAACCATTTAGAATTGGCGATTTGATTGAAATCGGCAATCAAGGTGACGCATTTATCGGTACGGTTGAAGACATTACCTTACGTCATACGGTAATACGAAATTTTGAAAACAAACGCGTCATTGTGCCTAACTCGGTTATCAGCACCGAGATGATTGTCAACCGCACCATAGTGGATGAAAAAATTATCCGCTATTTTGATGTGACCATTACTTATACAAGCAATATAGATTTAGCCGGTAAGATTATTGCCGAAGAAGCTTCCTCACATCCTTTGTTTGTTGACATGCGAACAACAGAACAGATTGAAGCCGGCGAGCCAAAAGTAAATGTGATTGTGCTGCGCTTGGCCGAAACCGGTGTTAAGCTTAGGGCTAACATCTGTGGAAACAATTCCGGTGAATCTTTTCAATTGATAACGGATCTCAATAAACGTGTAAAAGAACGATTCGACAAAGAAGGAATAGAGATTCCTTATCCCTATTTCTTAAAACCGTACAACTAAGATAAACAACCCTAATGTATGAGTACACCGCTTAAACCTTCTCGCATCCAAAAAACCGGTATGGAGCCGGGCAGTTTAGTTTATGTGGGAGATGCCAATATTAAACCTATACGCATTACCGTCTTTCGATATAATGATAAACTTTGTGAGGAACACCATATCCAAAATGTTGAAGCGTTATCAGAATGGAAAAACCATGAGGATATTATTTGGATAAATATTGATGGTGTTCATGATGTCGCGCTGATTGAACGTATGGGACAGATTTTCGAGCTGGATTCTCTTTCGTTGGAAGACATGCTGAATACACATACACGTCCAAAATTTGATGAATACGAAGGCTATGTCTTTTGTGTAATTAAAGATGTGTTTGTTGAGAATGACGCTTTATTGGCGGAGCAAATGTCTTTTGTTCTTAAAGACAAACTTTTGATTTCGTTTCAGGAAGAAGAAGGCGATGTGTTCGAGCCTATCAGAAACAGGCTGCGTACCGGCTCATCAAGAGCAAGAATGCGTGGAGCGGATTATCTGATGTACTCGCTCTTAGATGCAATCGTGGATAATTATTTTGTGATTTGTGAATGGTTTGACAAATCTATTGACGAACTGGAAGAGCGCTTATACACGCAATCCGGTAAGCCCGAACTGGCAGAGATTATTGATACAAAACATGAGTTTAATAATCTGAAACGTGTTATGCTGCCCGGCAGAGAAGTGGTGTATGCATTTTATAAAACAGAAAATTCTTTAGTGAAAAAAAGAACGCAGGTTTTTATTCGCGATATGATGGATCATACCGTACATATTGTTGAAACACTCGACCAATCATGGGATAAGGTGAACGGCCTAATGCATATCTATCTCTCCGGCACCAATCATACCATGAATAATATCATGAAAACACTAACCATCATTTCAACTATTTTTATGTGTTTGTCATTGATTGCAGGCATATACGGTATGAATTTCCGGCACATACCTGAATTAGAATGGCGCTACGGCTACTTTATCATTTTGGGCGGAATGGGTTTATTATCCCTTATACTCTTACTTTTTTTCAGAAGAAAAAGATGGTTATAGTACAAACAATATATCATATTTTGTCGCCTGCTTTGCAGTTGATCTTATAGTTAATGATACAGCCCATAATCTCAGTAAACGATTTGGTGGTTTCTTTTCCTTCGGAAGAAGGTGAAAGAGAGGTGATAAAATCGGTCTCGTTCGATATTTATAAAGGAGAAACCATCGGCATTGTTGGCGAATCCGGATCGGGCAAATCTGTTACATCTTTATCACTAATGCAACTGCTAAGCGCAGGTGGTAAAATTCGTGCAGGACGTATTGTCTATCATGATGCCAATAATAATCCCATTGATTTAATCGGCCTACCGGAATCTAAAATGCGCCGACTGAGAGGGAAAAGCATAGCTATGATTTTCCAAGAGCCGATGACCTCTCTCAATCCGGTATTGACCTGTGGCAAACAGGTCGCTGAAGCTATTCGCTTACATTATGATATAAGCAAAGAAGAAGCGCATAAAAAAACACTCGATCTGTTTGAACAGGTACGTTTACCGCGTGCTCGTCAAATGATGAAATCATGGCCACATCAACTATCCGGCGGACAGAAACAAAGGGTGATGATTGCTATGGCTATAAGCTGTCAACCACAGCTACTCATCGCCGATGAGCCTACCACCGCTTTGGATGTTACCGTACAGAAAGACATTTTAGAGTTACTGCTTCGACTTAAAGAAGCACATAACATGTCAATGATTTTTATCACCCATGATTTAGGTGTTACCACCGACATTGCAGATCGTGTTTTGGTAATGCACCAAGGAAAAATAGTAGAGCAAGGCAAGACAAAAGATATTTTTAATCATCCGCAACACCCCTATACACAAGGTCTGATTGCCTGCCGTCCACCGCTTGATAAACGGTTGTATCGCCTGCCGATAGTAACTGATTTCTTATCTGGAAATACAGCTGTTATAAATAATAATCAAAACATCCTTTCTGCCGAAAAAAGGAAAGAACAACATCAGGCTATGTATGCCCAAACATCGCTTTTGAAAGTAGAAAATATCAGTAAGAGATACATGCAAAGCAGTGGTTTGTTGGGATCAAAAAAACATAAACATACAGCTGTTGATCGTGTCAGCTTTGATGTGTATCCCGGAGAAACATTGGGGTTGGTTGGCGAATCCGGCTGCGGCAAAACCACGCTTGGCAGATGTATTTTACGTTTGATCGAACCGGATAGTGGAAACGTATGGTTTGACGGAAAGGAAGTAACAGCCATGAACAGAACAGCTTTGCGTGCATTACGTAAAGACATGCAGATTGTGTTTCAAGACCCTTATTCATCGCTGAATCCACGCATGACGGTTGGTGAAGCCATCGCCGAGCCGATGTGGGCACACGGCTTGTATGAAAGCAAGAAAGCTTGTAAAAAGAAGGCGGAAGAATTGCTGGAGAAAGTGGGTTTATCCGCCGCTTTTGCCGATCGCTTACCGCATGCATTCTCAGGCGGACAACGACAACGTATCGTGATTGCACGCGCACTGGCGTTAAATCCACGATTCTTAATTTGTGATGAATCGGTATCAGCTTTGGATGTGAGTGTACAGGCGCAAATTCTTAATCTGCTTAATGAATTAAAAGCATCTCAGGCGCTTACCTATATCTTTATTTCGCACGATTTATCTGTTGTAAAATTTATGAGTGACCGCATGCTGGTTATGCAAAACGGACACATAGAAGAAGCCGGTGATCCGGATACTATTTTCGCCTCTCCAAAAAGTAGTTATACAATAAAATTGATAGATGCCATTCCGGGAAAACAGTTTATATAGTTGCTTTGAAACTACCCTGAAAAATTAATAGTTCTGAGTTGATCGTGCTCAAATTTAGGCTATTTCTTATTCTTTGTGACACTTTGAAATATATCTTCCAAAGAAGTCTGTTTTTTCTTTAATGTCAGAACGCCAATATTGTGTTCAACAGCCCATTGAAATAACGCCGGACGAATATCTATACCTTGCTTGGCTTCAAGTAGCCATGTTTGATTGGCTATCTTATTAGCCGCACGCACACCGGTAATCACTTTTAAATCCTTTTCCTGTACCTCCGCATCAAATTCCACTTCTACAAACTCACCACTTTCTTGCATATGTTGCTGCACATGCGTCATCTCATCATCTGTTTTTATTTGCCCCTTATCAATGATGATAACACGCTTACACATAGCTTCTACCTCTTGCATGATATGCGTACTGAGCATAACTGTTTTCTCTTTGCCCAAAGAAATAATCAGATTACGGATATCCACCAATTGATTAGGATCTAAGCCGCTGGTAGGCTCATCCAAAATCAAAACCTTGGGATTATGTATAAGCGCTTGCGCCAATCCTACACGCTGCCTGTATCCTTTGGAGAGCATACGGATTTTCTTTTTGTACTCCGCGCCTAATCCCGTTATGTCAATCATTTCACGCACGCGGGCATCTCTTGCTTGTCCTTTCATGCCATACATGCCGGCAACAAATCGTAAATATTCCACCACATACATCTCCACATACAGCGGATTATGTTCGGGTAAATAGCCAACATGACGGCGCACATCCATAATCTGTGTCCGTATATCAAATTCGCAAATTTGGGCTTGTCCTTCGGAAGGCGGTATAAAACCGGTCAGAATCTTCATCATGGTAGATTTGCCAGCGCCATTGGGACCTAAAAACCCGACTATTTGCCCGGAAGGGATGTCAAACGAAACAGCATCTAAAGCTTTTTGTAAGCCATAAAATTTAGTTATGTTCTGAACTTTGATTGACATCGCTGACTATAATAGATTCTGATTCAACAAAGATAATAAACTCTATCTTTGGTAAAGGAATTATTCATTTTTTTATTGATTCCATATTTTTTATGTACACATACGCCGAAACGCCACTTGCCGAACGCATGCGTCCAAAAGTATTGTCTGAATTTGTAGGCCAGCAACACCTCACAGGTGTCAATGGCGCCATAACGCGACTCCTTCAATCCGGCATTTTGCCTTCCATGATTCTTTGGGGCCCGCCGGGCGTAGGTAAAACAACTCTGGCTAATCTATTAGCAAAGGCTTTTTCCCGTGATTTCTTTACGCTTAATGCGATTCATTCCGGCGTAAAAGATGTGCGTGACATAATTGACAAGAGCAAACAAAGCGGTTTTATGGGTGAATTTAAAAAACCCGTATTGTTTATTGATGAGATTCATCGTTTTAATAAATCACAACAAGATTCACTGCTCAATGCGGTTGAAAAAGGCATTGTATGCTTAATTGGTGCTACGACCGAAAACCCCTCCTTTGAAGTGATTCAGGCACTTTTATCGCGTTGTCAGATTTTTGTTATGCAATCTATGAGTAAAGAAGAATTGCAAGAAGTATTGACACGCGCACTGGAAAATGATGAATGGCTTAAATCAAAGCATATTGTCATAGAAGAACCGGATGCACTTATTGCTATGAGTGGCGGTGATGCCCGAAAAATGTTGAACTATCTGGAGATTATTGCCGGATCAAAACAGGAGACTACCCAGCCATTGGTAATCAATAACACCACGACCGCAGCTTTGCTTCAACGCAGCTTACCTGCCTACGACAAGAACGGAGAAATGCATTATGATATTATTTCTGCATTTATAAAATCGTTGCGTAGCAGTGACCCGAATGCGGCACTGTACTGGATGGCTCGGATGCTTGAAGGAGGTGAAGATCCACGATTTATTGCAAGACGCATGTTAATCTTGGCTTCTGAAGATATTGGGAATGCCAACCCCAACGCCTTGTTGTTGGCAGAGTCTTGCTTTTCTTCCATCTCCATTATTGGTATGCCCGAAGCGCGTATTATTCTTAGTCAAACAGCCGTGTATTTAGCCTCATCACCTAAAAGCAATGCTTCATATCTGGCTATAGATAATGCCATCCAAACCGTACGTGATACGGGCAATTTGCCAGTGCCTCTTCATCTTCGAAACGCACCGACTAAGTTGATGAAAACCTTAAATTATGGTGTAGGCTATAAATACGATCACGATTATGAAGCCCATTTCTCCGCGCAGGAATGTATGCCTGATGCATTGATTGGTAAACAATTTTATCAACCGGGAGATAATCCGAGAGAAAATGAATTACGTGAGTTACTAAAGAAACGCTGGAAAGATAAATATGGCTTTTAGTTTCTTGTAAAAGGCAGTTTAATCAAATCTTAATGCTCAAGCTTAACCTGATATTTTTCGATAAATTCTGTCCGCTCTTTATCAAACTCTGATTTTACAATCTGCTCGCGCCGATCAACCGAATTTAGAATCTCTTCAAACTCCCTCAACTCTATATCCGGCAGAACGCCATACGTGGCATGTGAAAGTATTACCACTAAGCGCGCATAATCTTTCTCAAAGACTGTTTTATAAAAGAATAATAAGTCAGCTGTAGCATTTCTAAACACCGGATTTTCACGAAAAGGCTCAAGTTCTTTAATGGTTTGGTATGACTTGTTGATTTGGAATAAGATGACCAAACGGGCGCTGTCTGCTCTATGTTGATCCATATCCAAGAGTGCATGACCTAATAGCGTATCATTACCCACAGCTTTTGTAATCTGTCCGATGACATATTCATAGTATGATTGTGCTGTTTTGATTTGTGCTCGACTCTGAAATGACAGCGTCAAAAAGAAAACAAACCCAAGAAGTTTAATCTTTCTCATAATATGGTTCTCCTTTTAAAAATTCTTCCTTCAAAAATGAAACCATTTTTTCAATGGCCCTTTTTCGATGACTGATGGTATTCTTTTCCGCTGTGCTCATCTCGGCAAATGTACGTGTTTCGCCATTCGGTATGAATACCGAATCATAACCAAATCCACCTTCACCACGTGGTGTTTCAGCAATAACACCATCCACCTGCCCTTCAAAACGGTACTCTGCCGCATTTAATATCAAACAAATAACCGTACGAAATCTAGCACGTCGTTGTGTAACACCTTGCATATTCTGAAGCAGTTTCTTCACGTTCTCTTGCGAAACGGCTTTTTCGCCGGCATAACGTGCCGAATGTACACCCGGTCGCCCGCCCAACGCTTCTACCTCAAGACCGGTATCATCTGCAAACGCATTAAATCCGTGATAAACATACAAGTGGTTGGCTTTTTGCCATGCGTTATATTCAAGCGTGTCACCGGTTTCCGATAACTCGTCATACACACCCAAATCTTGCATGGTATTGAGCTGGATGCGATCATCGGATAGCAATAAGCGTATTTCGTCTAATTTGTATTTGTTGTTGGATGCAAAGCAAAGTTGTAAAGCTTTTGATGTTTCCATCTTCACTTTCAATACAACCTTAAGAATCGTATTGGCCGATGATGCAATCAGATTAGGTTTATGTACATCGGTTGGGAAAAAAATAGTGAAAAATCCCGGTTTTACAGTTTGCTCAACCCCTTCACCGTTTAAAAGAAAATAATCGTTCTCATTGTCATAAGGCTTGGAAATCTTCATGGTATGAAGCGGCGCCACACCCATATTTTCTTCTCCCGTAACCATGTATTGAATATCAATATATGTACGATGAGCTTCCCATTGGCGCATATCGGCCGGTTCGGTTGTATAGCGATTTATAATAGCAGAAAGGTTATCGCCATCAATTTCATATTTCCCGTTTTCCATCCGTTCAAAATCCGTGCTTCTCAGATAATCAAAAGCCTTAGCAAACAACGGATGCATGGCCTCATAAAGAAAGGCGTTATGTATATGATCAAATATCATTTTGATAGATTGAAGCAGCTAAGTTACAATTATATTTAGTGCAATAATCGGAAATGAAAAGACAATATTTAAAGTTCGCTAATAGCGTTTTTATTTTAAGAACTTAAAGAAATTCATTAACCGGATCATCGCTGTCGGCCTGAAATCTAAATCCTAAACGTTTACCCGTACGCTGTTGAAGAATCTCGGAATTAGCATTAATTTCCATTACACTTACCTGTTTTACCTGACCATAGCCGGGTGTGAGCAAATCAAAATCAAGAGTGTATAAAATAGCCGATTCAATAATTTTTGACAAGGTAGCCTCATCAATCACCGCATTGGGAAAATCATTATAAAGAAACCCTAACTGTCGCTTTCCCTCAACAAAATAATGCCTTTCATGATTGATAAAAATACGAGCTATTAAATAGCCGACATCATTCTCCCGGTTATATCTGAACGAATCGGTAAGAAAATTATAAATATTAATCACTCCGCAATAGGCTCTGTTTTCGTTCTCTTTGATATAAGTCGTTTTCCAAATAGAATTACTGCGATCAAAGTTGAACACGTTGGTATGCATGTGAAAAATAAGCGTGTCGCCGGCAAAGGCATAAGCAGCTTCAAAATCTCCCTTTTCCTGATAATTAAAATAAAGGCGCATGTTTTCGTTTTGGGTGCGCCGCAAAAGGTCATCATGAATCTTTAAAAGAGAGGATTTAAGTTGCTTAAACACATCACGTGTGATGGTAAAAACCTCTTGTTTCAGCAATGACTTGTCTTTGAGTGTTTGCAGTATCAGGCTGCGGGCATTGTCGTTATTAGATGCTTCGAGGTCTTTCATAATACTAAGTTTTAATAAGCGACCGCAAACAACACCCGTTGTGTTGATGGGCTGCCAGTTAAAATACATTTCCCCTCTTCCTGAGGGTTGTCAATCGGAATGCAGCGGATGGTAGCTTTAGTCATTTCTTTAATTCTAGCCTCTGTTTCAGGTGTACCATCCCAATGAGCATTAGCGATACCGCCTTTTTCCATAATAGCGATAAATTCATCCCATGTATCAATTCTGAAGATATTTTCATCTCTGAATGTCTTGGCTTTATTAAAGAGATTTATTTGTATATCATCTAATAAATTAAGCATGCGAACACCAATGCCATTTATATTTTCGCTTGTTTTGCTCAGTGTATCGCGTCTTGCTATTTCTATACTGCCGGTGGCTAAGTCGCGCGGTCCCATAGCCAAACGCAATGGCACCCCTTTAAACTCATATTCCGAGAATTTCCACCCCGGTTTATATTTATCGTTATCATCCAACTTTACGCGTATGCCCAGGGCTTTTATTTCGTCATAAATTTCAGTGCATTTGGTCCGCACGGCATCAAATTCTTCCTGATTGCGATAAATAGGAATAATAACCACTTGTATAGGGGCTAACTTTGGTGGTAATACTAAGCCGTTGTCATCCGAGTGGGTCATAATCAACGCGCCCATCAAACGGGTTGAAACACCCCATGATGTGGCCCAAACATAATCCTGCTTACCTTCTTTATTGGCAAATTTAACATCAAAAGCTTTGGCAAAATTCTGTCCTAAGAAATGCGATGTGCCGGCTTGCAGCGCCTTTCCATCCTGCATTAAGGCTTCAATACAATATGTTTCTAAGGCGCCGGCAAATCGTTCATTGGCCGTTTTAACGCCTTTTATAACAGGAATGGCCAGTGTTTGCTCAGCAAATTCAGTATACACATCCAACATTTTTTCAGCTTCTGCAACGGCTTCTTCTGCTGTAGCATGAGCCGTATGGCCTTCTTGCCATAAAAATTCAGCCGTGCGTAAAAACAAACGCGTACGCATTTCCCAGCGTACCACATTGGCCCATTGATTAACCAAAATCGGCAAATCGCGATAGGATTGAATCCAATTTCGATACGTATTCCAAATGATGGTTTCAGACGTCGGACGCACTATCAACTCTTCTTCCAGTTTTGCTTCTTCGTCCACCACAATACCCGATCCGTCAGGTGCGTTTTTAAGACGATAATGCGTAACAACAGCGCATTCTTTGGCAAACCCTTCCACATGGCTCGCTTCTTTTGAGAAGAAGGATTTAGGAATAAAAAGCGGAAAATAAGCATTCTCGTGACCGGTTTCTTTAAACATCCTGTCTAAGGTTTGTTGCATAGCTTCCCAAATTGAATAGCCATAAGGCTTGATTACCATACAACCTCTCACCGCCGAATGTTCGGCCAAGCCCGCACGAAGGGCTAACTCATTATACCATTGAGAATAATTTTCACGTCGGGATGTTAACTTTTCCACTTTTTATGCGTTTAATGGTACGGTATTTGTCAATAATTGTTGTGAACAAATGTACAAAATCAAAATAACCCCTGACCGAGCAATGTGTCTTAATTTTAAAAATATGAAACTTTCAATTGTTTGGCTTGCGGCGTTAGCAGTCATGCTGATTGCAAGTTGTTCTACCAATAAAGTGTTTGTGGACGATATGTATTATGACCTGTCAGATGCTGACAGAGAGTATCGTACACAGCAAGCAAGAAAACAGCAAGCCGAAAACCTGAGCAAACAGGCGGAGACTGTAAAACCGGATTACGAAGCGGATCAAAACGGCAATATTGTCATTCGAAACGATTATGCAGATGACAGTCAGTTTGCATTTGATGATTATTACGATTATGCCTACTCTGCACGTATTCGTCGGTTTGGTTCAGGTTATAACACCTGGAGCTATTATGATCCATATTATACCAATTTGTATTGGTATAATCCTTATTCGTATAACTGGGGTGTAAGTATTTATCAAACTTATGGCTGGTGGGGTGCTTCGCCTACTTGGCCTTATGGATATATGGGACCCGGATATGTTATTGTCTATCAGTGGGGAAACAGCTGGGGGTGGAATAATCCTTATTGTTATTCCGGCTGGGGAAATTCATACTGGTGGAACAATCCCTGGCATAATCATTATTCGTATAACTGGTGGAATCCGTATAACCCATGGCAATACAGCGGATGGAATAATCCATGGCAATATGGTTATTGGAACGGTTACAACAACGGTTACTATAATGGGTATTATAACGGTTTAGCTATGGGTAACCTTTATTTCAATAGTTATGATAACAATTCATACTATTACGGACCACGCTATACATCTACCAATCGCACGACATTCTCTTTTGCCAAAACAATGCAAGATGAAGGTCTTGGACGCGATATTGCCGCCAATCGTATTGAAAACGTTCCCGTTAGTTCTGTAGATCGAAATAAAAATACATTGGTAAATGAAACCATAACAAATGATCCGACAACACCGATACACAATACAACGAAAGATACCAGAAAGAATAACGATGCTACCATTATTCGCAATTACGATAACAAGGTCATTGATAATAAGGCCATAACAAACGATAAAAACGCAATGCCTCGTGGCAAAGAAACACCCACTAACAACAATAATAACAACACATACCGTCAATGGAATACGGGTGGAAGAGAAAACTTTAATATCGAAAGAAAACAAGATGGTGTACAGCGTAGTAGCACCTTTATGGAAGGTAGCCGTACCTATGATAATAATTCCGAGTTCTTCAATAACCGTGGCAACTCCAATATGCCACAACAAAATAATACACAGCCCAACACAACCACCCCTCGGAATTCTCAGGATACACCAACTCACCGATCACGTTAACTAAATGCTATTTTCAAGAAGAAAAATGAAGAAACCACGCTTTTTGCTCATCTTATTGTATAAGTTCGGTTTAGTTTGGTTCTTAATGGCGCATTCCTTTTCGGCGGTTGGTCAATACGAAAGTGAGGCCCTACGTTATGCTATGCTTAATTTTTCAGGCAGTGCCCGTTTTATTGGTATGGGTGGTGCATTGGGGTCGTTGGGAAGTGATTTTTCCTGTATCTCACACAACCCCGCCGGTTTAGGTTTTTTCCGTAATTCGGAAATAAGCATCAGCCCTTCTATATACCTTTCTACAAGCCATGCGCGTTATCAAAGTGCTGAATTTTCTGATGATAAATTCAATTTTAATTTTGGCAGTATCGGCTTAGTATATGCTTGGCGCACCAACAAGAATAAGAATACGGGCATTCAGTTTATGAATTTTGCCCTTGGCTATAATCGCATTAACAACTTCAACCAGATTGCCTATTTTGAAGGAACCGATGCACAATACAGCTTAGGCAAATCCATACGAGATAACGCTCAGGGTCTTTCTCCCGCAAGCTTAGATCCTTTTGAATCGCTCTTAGCTTTCAATACATATCTGATTGATACGACAGGTGGCAATACTAATTATATCAGTAATGCACCATCTAATACGTCTAAAAAAATGTCTCGCCTCATCCATTCACGTGGATCAATCGGTGAAATTGCCCTGGCGGCATCGGCCAATATCGGTCATAAGGTTTTCATAGGTGCTAATATTTCTGTCGCAACACTCACTTACAAGAATACCCAAACGTATGAGGAAATAGACAATGAGAATTTAGATCCAGATTTTAATTCGCTTCGATATATAGAAGATTTGGATGTTTCGGGTATCGGTGTAAATCTAAAGTTAGGTGTCATCTATCGTCCGCTTAACTGGTTCAGAGTTGGTCTTTCATTTCATACACCTACGTGGTACAGCATGTCCGAAACGTATGTAAACCAACTTAGAACAGATTTTTCTTTTGGAAAATACAATGCCGAATCGCCGGTTGGTACGTTTGATTACGATTTAAATACACCTTGGCGTTTACAAGCGTCTTTGGGATTTCTGCTTTTCAAAAGAGCAGCGATAGGTTTAGATTATGAATTAGTGAATTACAACGCCATAAAACTGCGCCCTGCTTCAGGGTTTTTTCAGGAAGGCAATGCTTTTATTGATTCAAATTATTTAGTAACGCATAATATCCGCGTAGGCGCAGAAGTGCGTATTGATCCTTTTCGTATCCGTGCCGGTTATCGTTTTCAGATGAATCCTTTATCGGGAAATCTTAATACCGATCTGACAGCCCATCACGCGTCTATAGGTTTAGGATACAGAGCTCGCAAATGGATTACAATAGATGCGGCATACGTCATTTCATTTACACATAGCGCACCTATCATGAATCGCTATTTTGCAGATTTGTCACCGGCCGATGTGTATAAGAACTACCATAACGT
>JAIXKU010000279.1 GCA_026936045.1 Flavobacteriales bacterium | reverse complement strand
ATGGAAATTACGGCTATATGAAAAAGAGAATCGTTATATACAGTCTTTTATTAATAAGCTTTTCCAGTTTTGGACAAAGTACAATTCAGATTGATGTGGTGAATGGCACCCAACAGGTTGAAGATGCAGCGGCCTATTGCAGTAATATTTGGAGCGCATATCTCAACTCATCCGTACCAATAAAAATCACACTCTATTACGTGAATCTTTCCGGTTCTACCTTAGGGATTACGATTCCTAACGGAAGATATAATTTTCCCGGCGCGCTGATTGATTCCGTTTGGTATCCAACCACTTTGGCCAATGCATTATCAGGCACTGAGCTAAATCCGAACGAAGATGACATGAATGTTTTTATTGATAATACCGTTGCTTGGTATTTCGGACTAGACGGCAATACGCCCTACAACAAATATGATTTTGTTTCAGTGCTTATGCATGAAATAGCCCATGGCTTGGGTTTTATGGCATTGTCTAAAATAGAAAACGGCGAAGGCTCGTTTGGATATATCACGCCAACAGATCTCGCACCTCTTGTTTTTAGTTTCCCTTTCCCTGACTTAGCAGGTCGCTATGCCGTGTATTCAACTTTTATTGAGAACCAAGCAGGCGAGCTACTCAGTGACAGCCATACGTTTCATAATCCGTCAACGGAATTGGCCGCACAGTTTACCAGCAATCAGCTATACTTTAACGGGTCGCTTGCCAAGTTAGCGAATAACAATCAACGTGTGAGGCTATTTGCACCGGCCAATTTTGAGTTTGGCTCCAGCCTGCACCATCTAAACGAATCCACTTATCCACCCAACAATCCCAATACGATGATGACGCCTTATATCTCGGCCGGCGAATCGCAGCATCATCCAGGTCCGGTAGCTATTGCCATATTACAAGACTTGGGATGGAGCGTTAATGCGGATGTGTCTTTAGAAAACGAAATGGGTGTACACAGCATAAAGATCTTCCCCAATCCGGCTGTATCCTCCATTCATATCTATGCTGACCAATACCTGGCGAATGAAACGATTGAAATATTTAATATGCAAGGCCAACGCCTTTTATCGCAAGCCTTTTCAGAGCAGCTCTATCTGTCGTTAGCCGATTGGGCTGATGGCGTGTATCTCATCTATTACAAAGGGCGCAGTCAAAAATTCATCAAGGTCTCCAATCCGAACTAAACTATTAGGGTGGCGGAATACGGATGCCGTCTGTATCCTGTTACGGGTCATGCCTGTCCGATGAAGCGTATGGGGTTGAAATCACACTCGTCGACGGTTTTGCGGCTTGACGCAGGCAGGGTTTTTAGCACCTCACACCGCCTGCAAAATCATTTTTAACACTGCCCTAACTTCGTTCCACTGAACAGTCAATTGTTTTTTAGCGTTGTGTTATTTTCTTCAATATTTTTGAAAAGTTTGTCAGGTTGTTTCTTGAAAGTTCTTTTCATTAAAAATATTACCTGCAAAGGTGATTTGAAGTCAATTAGTTTTTTTACAATCAATGACTTCATCGTCAATTCCTTTAAGAGATTTTTTTATATACTCTTTGAGTTTTGCCGTTTTGGCTCAGAGTTCGTCATTGCTTAGATTTTTATATTCTTCAAAATATTCATTAATCCTTGCTACATAAGGTTCCAGTTCTTTAACATCCCGTTCTGAGTTGTTTCCAAAAACTTTTCCTAAGCCTTTTAAAATTCCATTAAACATATAATGTGTTATATCTGTGTTCCCACTATTTCCAGGGATGTGTAAATGTAGTTGATTCACGCAAATAAATAAAAGAACTCGGAATAAAGCTATAGGGGGAAATAAATGGTTTTATAGGAAAAAAAGGATTTTTATTTCTTATCAAGGCACGTATGTATTGGGATTGCAATATTACATGTCAATCCAAAACCCCAAATTTACCATTGTTGAAATCATCAATAGCTTCAATAATTTCATTTCGTGTATTCATCACAAAGGGTCCATGAGCAAATATGGGTTCTCTGAGTGGGTTACCTGCCATTATGAGCACGATGGAATCTTCCATTGCTTCAATAGAAAAGCTTTCTCCGTCTGTGTTAAATAAAACAAAGTGGTCTGTGGGTACTTCCTCTTCGGTATTTACTTTAATGCTGCCTTTGATGACAAGAGCAGCTACAGTATAGTATGAAGGAAAAGTAAAAACTACTTTGCCGTCTTTGTTCAATTTAGCATTCTGAAGTTCAACCGGAGAAAATGTAAATGCAGGTCCTTTGACTCCATTGTATTCACCGGCTATTACTTCTACTGTACCTGCATGGTCTGGAAGTTCAACTCTGCCCATTTGTTCTTTTGTGATACTTTGGTATTTGGGCTTTTGTTTTTTATTTTCTTTTGAAAGATTGACCCAAAGTTGTACCA
>JAIXKU010000211.1 GCA_026936045.1 Flavobacteriales bacterium | reverse complement strand
TGCTCCTTTCAACAAGCGTATAATATTGCTTCGATGTGTATATATAACAAGTAGCGGAAGCATATAAATAGCTAATGTATCAATAATGCGATAAGGCGCATGAAAAATAAGAAATGCTATGGTGAAGGTAATAGCTGCAATCATTGAGGAAAGGGAGATCTTTCGTGAAAAGATGAATGAAAGCATAAATACAACAATACAAATGGTAGCTATTTGATAATCCATGCCGATAATAGCTCCAAACAAGGTTGCTACACCTTTACCACCCTTAAATTTTTCGTAAATAGGATAGACATGTCCTAGAGCGGCTGTTAATCCCAATATGATCTCAGGATACTCTATATAATATGTAACAGGCAGTGGAACAGAGAGCCAACGGTTTAAAAGGTAGGGAAGCATAACCGCAGACCACCCTTTGCTTATATCAATAAACAATACGATGATGGCCGTTGTTTTGCCAAATGCACGATATGTATTGGTAGCGCCTGCATTCCCGCTCCCCATACTACGGATATCTTTTTTAAAAAAGATTTTACCAACCCATATGGATGTGGGAATAGCGCCTATCAGATAGGCAACAGCCAGGTAAATCAGAAATAAGTAATCGCTTTTCATAGGCTCTAATCCGTTTGTTCAAATTTTTCTTTAAACTTATCTACACGCCGTTGCGTACCGGGTGTAATCTGATAAATGGGTTGGCCTTCTTGTTGGAATTGACGTTTATTGCTTTCTAATCCGGCAAATATATCGTTGAATTCTTTAAGGCTTGAATAGATTTGCATCACATTATTACGATAATAGAAATAGAACCAGGTTGATTCGTCAATTTCCAAATATAGGGTTATGATATCGCCTCCCGTTTTACGATTGAGTTCAATCTTAACATCAACCAATTTGTTAATCTGCACACCATTAAAAATTAATAAACCGGCTTCGCCGCTATAGAGCAAGGAACGTTGAGACTTATCCCATTTCATATTAAGACCGGTCAGTACCATTGTTTTGTTTAACTCGGCAGGCAAGCGTTTAAACTTATCACCGGTCAGCGAGCTAAACAGTTTTTCCGCTTTGAGAGAGTCGAGCAGTTCAACAATTTGTTTGCGCACCTTATCATTCTGCAAACTGCTTTCATCGTAATTGGCCTGCTTAATTTTTTCATCCATAAATTTAAACATGCCGGCATCCATCTTGAAGTTCATGGCGAGCATGATATCAAGTACGACGTTATCTTCTTTCGGTTCGTGAATAATATTTCCGGCACATTTTAAAGTAACCTGACCGAGCTTTGCGCCTAATTCCATTTTGCCTTCGCCATACGAGGTGCATTTATTGGTATTGAAAGCAATATAACTACCGGGTAATTCAAGATCATTTAATTTCTCTTTTCTAGCAATACGGAACTCCTGACTTGGCTTGTCAAATTTGAGATAACCGTATGCACGCAGCACATCATAGTCACTATATTTTTGCTTAGCCGCAAGGATAACCGGATAAATACCAGTTGAGTCGGATGCGAAGAGAAATCCGTTAAAGGTTTTATTTTGCTGATCATTCTCAGCATCTTCTGCAATTGGAATAAGAATGTTATTTGGATCAATTTCTGTACTAAAACGAATCCATTCATTTTTCATACCTTTACAATTGTGATTAACACGCGTATATCCGGAGAATGTGAGGAAAGGGCTTTTACCATACAAGTTAATTGTACCTTTAAATCCAAAATGTGGGCTTAATTGGAAATCACTTGTTTGTTCTACAATACCTTGCGCAATGGTAATATAACTCTCATCCACATCTACTTGTGTAAAATGTATGACCTGCCCTTTACCTATTTCATCCACATAAGTGTAATCGGCCGTGCCGGAATATTTCTTACTGGTGAAGATGGATACATTGGCATTTTTCAGTACATGAAGTTTATCGGTTTTCCCAATCCAGATTTCAGCATTTACTAATGGATCAAGACGTCCCGCTTTTCTTATAATGATTTTGTTGTCGGGAGGGAATAGCCTGCTATCGGCTACGTCAATATATTGCACTCCATCGCAATTGATAACCTTGCCAGCCGTAGTAAACTTGGCATTGGGTGCGACAAAAGAAAGCGAATCAAGACGCGGATCTGTAGATACAAATAAAGCACCTTTTAGACCTAGTTCATCTACCATAGCACTCTTCATATCAACCTTTTCCTGATCCATATACCATTCAATTTCTTCCATGTATGCCTTAAACTTGTTGATAGGAAAATCCACATAAGACTCTTTGCTATTGGTCTTCATGGTAGCCTTACGGCCGGCATAGGTAACATCACCCCGTACATTATCTGTTCGCATGGCTACTTGTGTGGTATCACTCGCATCATCCTGAATGGTATTTTTAAGTGTGAACTTCATGGTATCCGCTTTAAATTCTTCGCTTCTAAATCGAAAGATTTTAGAGTTGAAGTCGGCACCACGTTGACTTAAAACACCATCTCCTTTAAGACCGTTTGGTGTAAGTGTGAGTTTACCTTTCATCACACTTTCGCCGTCATACATTTCAAATGCATCCCCGGTTTCTTTGGCAACAAACAAATCTTTCTTTGGCAGCCAATGAATATAGACATCTTTAGCCTTTACATCAGGCGTTTCAATACCGCCTTTGGTTTTTCTAATGCCAAATTTATAAGCAAATGTTTTGGTTGAATCCGGATAGAACTTAAATTCTCTTGACCATGCCTGAGATGTAAGGTAATCAAGTCGCCCTGCACCGCGCAATCCTTTATGTGACATGGTTAATGTATCATTATACACACCTTTTCCTCCATAAATATCTAATCCACCTTTGTCAATCTTCTTAAAGAATCCAAAGGAATAATCATCCATTATTTTGAGCTCTTCTCTTAGGTCTTCAAATATACCATCAGATACAAAGGTGCCTTTATACCGCAATGATTGGGTATGAAAGTTATCCAAGGTATCGGTTCTGAATGGGTCAAGTGCAAAGTAGAACCGATCTTTTTTATAGACTGATTTTTCTACAGAAGGGTATTCATAATATACATAAGATGTTTTATTACTGATAAGCGAAGGGTATTCAGGAAAGTCTTTTGCTTTCAAACCGGATTTATTATTGGGATGATCTACCAAGAGTTCGCCGGTAAGATGCTCTATTATACTCTTTACCTTAAGGGTATCGTACATACCATATTCATTCTTCTTGAAAGCATCAACAACAAATTGAACTTTCTCAATATCCTTCATCTTAAATTTAAAGTCTTTGTAATAGAAGTTGAAGTTAGAGCCATGAATAGCGGCTTTGCCGGCAGCAATAACGCCATGAAACTTAAAATCTAAATCTTTTAAGATGGTGATCTCTCGTTGGTAGGGGAAAATCTCTACTTTTTGTGAGTCGCTAATAATAACATTATTTACACCTTTCAGATCAAGCCGGTAATCCATTAAGCTTAATTTTGCATTATCGGCACCCTTTGGCATATATGAATTAAATTCTATCACATCATAATCGGTACGATGAGCTTTAGAATTAATGATATGATAGAATCGGTCTTTTACCGTACCTGTTTCCGTATCTATATTATAGCTGATAAGTCCGGCAATGGAGAAACGAATTAGCATTTGCCGCACCTGACTGATATCTATTTTTAAATATTTGGCAAAATCAATGGCTTTAAATGTTTTTTCATTTTTGTTTCTATCTCGAAGGAAATAATTTAATGAAACGAGTGGATGTACCTCATCCAGTCCTTGCATTCGATCATATTCCAATTCATTAAAGAATTTATCCGAACGAAATCTAGCTTTACTTTCTGATGAGCCTTTGGTCATTCCAAAAGAAATAAACGACTCATTCATCTTCCAATACATGGCTTCTACGAAAAGCTGAAGAAAGTGAAAGGAGTCATAATAAGGTGTGTTAGAGATACCCTCATTATGTCTTGTTAATACAACTTCTTTATTTTCTTTCAAAAATTTAAATTCTAAGCCGGGATGGTATATGCTGTCATGCTCGCCAATATAAATCGTAATAGCAGCCTGAGTTGAGATAAATTTATCGTCTTGTATTGAGAAGAGCTTAGATGCTACTTTCAGGAAGGGTTTGAGGTTATAACTAAACCAAAGTATGGCCGGTGTAATACTGTCTCCTTTAGCTACAAACCTATTGCCATAGAAAGAGAAGCCCCCTTCATATAATACACCGGGAAAAATATCAGGGATAGAATACCGGTTAGTGTATGAGTCAAATTTAGGATAACGAGAATTGTCGCCTTCTACTCGATTGGTTAATTTATCCTCAAGCCGGCCTTCCATCGGTCCCGTTGGATAATTAGTATTGATAAATATGACGGAATCGGCCATAAACATAGATCTTTTAACGGCAATTGTATATTGCTTTAAATCGGCATAAATATCCGTTTGTGGAAATTTATGCCGATCCCAAAATACGCGCCCTCCTTTGCCATAAAACATATCTTCTTGAGGATAGAAGATACCTGATGTGCCGTTTATGCTGGTGGAATCATCCTTGCCTTCACATCTCAATACGATATTATCAAATGTAATCCTAACTTTCTCATCTTCAAATCCGATATGCCATTGATTACTCTCACTAAACCATGTATGACCTGATGAGCGATATAAAGCGTTATAATGAAAGAGATCCGAAGAGAATTGTAAGTAACTGATTAAGTATGTCCCGGATTTCTTTTTTATCATCCATTGAAGGCCACGATCCCACTCGTCAAACTCAGATTTAGGCTTTTGTGAAGCATAAAAATACATAACCGCCTCAATATATGATTTGAAATGCGGATCAATAAGTAATTTCTTTCGCTTAATACTATTACAAAATTCAATAACCTGCTTTTGATAGGGTTCAAAAGGTCCATCATTCCAAACGGCTTCAAAAGATTTGACAAAATCCTTCATCTCTTTACTGTTCTGACCGTCAGTCATGAATTTGCCAAATGTCGGTAAAAATTGAGAAGGCTCACCGGGAAAATCTTGTGCAAATAGGCTTTGCATGAAGCAAACGCCAAGCAGAGAAAACCAAAACCGCATCAATATTTTCTGAAAATTAATAGTACCCATGAAGATATCGTCTTCTCTTTTATTAGCTTAAAGTTAAATTCTTTTGCCGTATCAACCAATAGTTCTTTGTCATCAGCTTCAATACCACTCATCCATAATTCCGAACCGATTTGTGTCATGTTATTATAAAAAGGAAGTTGCTCGATAAGTATTTGACGTTGGATATTGGCTAAAATAAGATCATAATACGGTTCAGGAGAAAATTTATTAAGATTGCAAACGGTTATTCTTTTACAATTATTTAAAATGATATTCTCGTTGCTGTTAATTACGCATTGGGGATCGTTATCAACTGCATGGACGGTGTGAGCACCTAGCTTTTCTGCCAATATAGCCAAAATGGATGTGCCGCATCCCATATCCAATACTTTTTTGTTTATGGGCGGTTGTTCTATTAAAGCCTCTAAAATCATTCGTGTAGTAGCGTGATGTCCGGTACCAAATGACATATTGGGCTGTATAACTAATTCAGTTGCAAATCGGGGATCAGCCGGATGGAACAATGCACGAACACGTAACGCAAATAGTATTTCTATTGGCTGATAAGATGACTCCCAGATTTGATTCCAGTTTTGCTGTTCTATATCCTGATAAGAAATTTCTTTTATATAAGGTATTGACTCTAATGTTTGAATGAGTTCTGAACGAAGCTGATCAGAGGCAAGATATAGCGCAAGCATACCGTCTTGATGCCATGTGCCTTCAATAGGGAAGTCCATTAGCTCGGCTGTAATTATGTCCACCAGCTCTTCTTCTTGTATATCGCTTTCACGATTAAGACTTAAAGTGATGCATTCCCAGTTCATAAGCCGACATGAATGATAGAAATAAATTCGTCGGTCATCAATGACGCGCTGCCTACTAGCGCACCGTCAATATCCGGTTGAGAGAAAAGACTGGATGCATTAGTTGATGTTACACTGCCGCCATATAGTATGGATATTTCATCTGCCAACCTATCGTTATATTTGATTGCTATAAGTTGACGTATATAATGATGCATTTCTTGCGCCTGTTCAGGGCTAGCTGTTTTGCCTGTTCCGATTGCCCATACAGGTTCATAAGCAATTACAATGTTTTTAAATGCAGCAGGATTTAGGTGAAAAATCGAAGCTTCCAATTGTGTCTCTACAATCTGATTTTGAATAGATTTTTCTCTCTGTTCGATTGTTTCGCCACAACAAAACATGACAGAAAGATTCTCATCTAATGTAAGCTCTACTTTCTTCTTAAGTGTCTCATTTGATTCATTAAAATGAGATCGTCTTTCAGAATGACCGATGATAACCCACTTACCGCCGACAGACCGGATCATAAAAGCGGCCACTTCGCCGGTAAAAGCACCTTTAGGTTCGGATGCGCAATCTTGTGCTCCGACACTATATGATTCATTACCGGATACCAAATCAGCAATAGATTGTATATAAGGAAAAGGAGGAAAGAAAATAATATGCTGATTTGTATTTGGCTTTGACTTTTTAATAATATTACTTGCCAATACATTTGCCTCACCTAAGGTGGTATGCATTTTCCAGTTAGCAGCAATATATTTTTTTCTCATGTTCAAGCAAATATTTTTCAGTACAATGATAGTGAAATCTTTATTTTTATACGCATCTTCGAATTCTTACAATAGATTTAAAAACTATAATTATGGCTCGTATCAAATTAGACGCACCCGGTAAAATACATTTTACAACCCGTATCAAGGTTCGAATTACTGACTTGAATTATGGAAACCATTTGGGTAATGATGCACTCTTATCATTGATACATCAAGCACGTATAGAGTTTTTGCAAAACTATGGTTATACAGAACAAAATATAGAAGGTGTTGGATTAATTATGTCGGATGTGGGTATTCAGTTTAAAAATGAAGCTTTTGCCGGTGATATATTAATTTTTGAGATGACAGCGTATGATTTTATGCCCACATCTTTTGACTTGTTTTATTGTATTCTTCGCGAATCAGACCAAAAACTTATAGCTCTTGCCAAGACCAATATGGTGTTTTTTGATTATACTGTTAGAAAGGTGCAGGAAGTGCCTCTATCTTTTGCTTCTCTGTTTGCATCATAATCCGCTCTGAAAAATATTCTGTAAGTTTGCTTTATTATATAATAGAAATATGAAAAAGCTAACTATAATGGTTGTTCGTGCCTATCTCGGACCGTTTATACTTACGTTTTTTATTTCTCTTTTTGTGTTGGTCATGCAGTTTCTTTGGAAATATATTGATCAGCTTGTTGGCAAAGGCCTTGAAACGTCTATTATTCTTGAATTGCTTTTTTATGCTTCTGCTACATTAGTACCGATGGCACTTCCATTGGCTATTTTGCTTTCTTCTATAATGACGATGGGATCATTAGCTGAGAATCTTGAGCTAGTGGCAGCCAAGTCGTCCGGCATATCATTACTTCGTCTGATGCGACCGCTTATGTTTTTATCTACTATTATCAGCTTTACAGCGTTTCTTTTTGCAAACTATGGCATGCCGGTTGCTAACTATAAATTAAAGTCCTTATTGTTTTCCATTCAACGTACACGCCCGGCCATTGATATACCTGAAGGGGCATTCTATGACGGCATCAAAGGGTTTGAGATCTTTATCAGAAAGAAAGAACCAGACGGAAAGTCTTTTCAGGATGTGTTGATTTATGATCATTCAAAAGATATGTATGGTGCTTCATCTGTAACTATGGCAAGGCGAGGTATTCTAAATATGACAGATGATAATCGGTTTTTGGTCTTGCGCTTATATCAGGGTATGCGAATTGACGATAGAAACTTCTTTACTAAAGAGCGTGAAGGGTTGCCTTTGTATAGAGAAACATTTTCTGAGCAGCAGGTGCTTTTTGATTTAAGCAGTTCAAAATTCAGTCGTAACGATGACGGTTTGGTTAAAAATCAATATTCCATGATGACAGTTGGCCAACTCAATCAGGTTAATGAGGAATTACAAACAGATGTAGATTATTTAAATACCAATACATCGTTGATGATGCAATATATATCTTCTTTGGCTGATAGGTCGTCAAATGAGCAGCAGGTTGCCATACCGGATATTTATAAAGAGGGAATCCCTGATATAGATGTGTACACTGAAATCGAAGACCGACCTCTTAAAGTAAACTTCTCAAATAATCAATTTCTCAATGCGTTTAATGAGGAGCAGGTGCAGATGATAAAAACCAGTGCATTACAATCAGCTGAAGAAATAAAGTCTAAAATAGAAGAACATAAATCGTTATTGAAAGGTAAACAATCACAAATAGCAAAAAACCGTGTCGAGTTTCACAGAAAATATTCATTATCTATTGCCTGCTTGATTCTATTCTTTATTGGTGCGCCTTTAGGCGCTATTATTCGTAAAGGCGGGTTGGGTCTTCCGCTTATCTTCTGCATCGTTATTTTTATCATTTATTATGTAATAAGTACGATTGGTGAAAAATCGGTGAAACAACTGACGCTATCTCCTTTTATGGGTATGTGGATCTCTACGTTTATTCTTCTCCCTTTCGGATTATTTCTTACACTAAAAGCATCAACAGATTCACCCATATTTACGGCTGAAACTTATACACATTTTTTTAAGAAAATTTTTGGAAAAGACTAACCATACGGATGTGCTGATTATCATGCCTAAGCCCCCTTATCCGATGATTGACGGCGGAACAGTCGCTATGGCGAATCATCTGAAACTTTGGCAAAAGGCCGGATTCTCCGTTCATATATTTTTTATCCATACATCGAAGCATCCTTTTCAACCGACTGCGTTTCCTCCGGAATGGGAATCAGGTATTAATATGTTCTCAGAATTTGTAAATACAAAATTTGCCTTACCGGATATCTTCACCATCCTTTTCTCTGCTCAATCTTATCAGGCTTCAAGATTTTATACTAAAAAAGCAGCTGACTCAATTAAACAATTATGGACACTTCATACATATAAGTATATTGTAATGGATGGATTATTTAGTTCGGTTTATTTATCGGATATACATGGATGCACTGTTGCGCCTGTTATTCTTAGATCTCATAATATTGAACATAGAATTTGGCAAACGCTACGTGAAGCGATTTCTAATCCACTAAGAAGATGGGTTGCTCTGCGAGAAACGGAAAAGTTAAGATCATGGGAGTATCATATCTTTTCGTCAGTTGATGGCATTATTTCAATTAGTTCCGAAGATGCTGAAATCATTTCTAATCATAACCCGACACAAAGGATAACCACTATTCCGCTTCTTATAGAAGATACGGCTAATCCTAAAGAGAAGCCTATGCGCGCGTTACAATTATTTCATCTCGGTGCTATGGATTGGCACCCAAACATTGAAGGCGTTAAATGGTTTTTGCAAGACGTTTTTCCGGGTATCTATAAGATGCATCCGGATATATCATTTCATTTTGGAGGGAAAAGTATGCCGACTTCTTTTTTAGATACAGAAAGTGAAGGTGTATATTGTTATGCTAATGTGCCTGATGCCAAGGCTTTTATGAAAAACCTTGATGTATTGGTAGTGCCCTTACATCATGGAAGTGGTTTGCGAATTAAGATTATTGAAGCAATGGCTATGGGCATTCCGGTTGTATGCACGACAAAAGCTGCATCAGGTATTCCGCTTCAACCTGAGCGAGATGTATTGATAGCAGACTCACCGCAAGATTTTATTAATGCGATTAATCGTCTTTATTCCGATACGTCTTTGTATAACAGCCTCTCAAAAAATGGCATTGCATTTATCCAGCGTAACTATTCCATGCAATACGGAGAGAATAAGCTACACGCCTGAACAGTATAAAAATTGGCGAATACGAGGAGTAATATAGTGTCTGAAGGAATTAAAATATAAATTGAATTTCTTTAAGAGCATAATGCACTTCTTTTTCTCCTTTCTGTACTATTAATTCTCCTGCAGGTGTGATGCCAAGTATGATGCCGGTAAAAACACCTATTGCATCAAAGAACCTCTGAGGGCAACCTATTCCTAAGAGATTATGAAGGTAAGTCTCTTTCAAAACCTCCCATTTCCCTTCTTGTAATTGACGATAGGAATAATCTAGATACTTACATAAATTGGTTAGAAACGTATCAATAGGATATGTCCGGTTGGTGTGCATGGAAATAGATGTGGCGTGTGGTAGGTTTTCCGGAAATGTTTTTTGATTCAGATTGAGACCTAAGCCAATAACTGAAGATGCCAATTTGCCATTGGAAATAGTATTTTCAATTAAGACTCCTCCACATTTCTTATTGTCAATAAAGATGTCATTGGGCCATTTTATTTTTACATGACTGATGTATTGTTTTAAACAAGTAGAGATACCGTTACAGATAGCAATATTTAATAGGAACTGCTTATCTATGGGTAGAAAATAAGGTTTTAGGTATAGACTGAAAGTTAAAGATTCGTTGGGTGTGCTGTACCATTGGGTTCCTTTTTGGCCACGTCCCGATGTTTGGTGATGAGCAACAACGACAGTGCCCTCAGCTATAGGCCGATCACGTATCAACTGGGATAAATAGGCATTGGTAGAATCGGTTTCTTCCAACTCAATACGTGAATTATCAATTATTAACGACCTGTGCATGAGGGGTTATGTGTGGATAATTGTAAATTTGCAGGGTAAAAATAGCTAAATGGCAAAAAAAGAGAAGGCTAAACCAGAACAAAAACTCTTAGATAGTATTATTCATGGGATTGAAGAAAAGAAGGGCTCGGATATTATTGTGATGGATTTAGAGAGTATTCCCAATTCGATATGCAGTTATTTTGTTATTTGCACAGGTAATTCATCCACGCAGGTGGAATCTATTGCCGATTCGGTGATCGAGGAGGTAAGAAAGCAATGCAAGACAAAGCCATGGCACATGGAAGGTTATGAAAATAAACAATGGATTTTGATTGATTATATTGATATAGTGGTTCATATTTTTCAACCCGATATTCGGGAGTTTTATGCTATCGAAGATTTATGGGCAGATGCCCAAATATCTAAACCGAAAGCCAAGCAACCAAAATGATTATTATTTGTTATTTTGCAATCGAAGAATAGTTTTTCCCATTTTTTACTAATTACGACTTAAACATGTCAGATCAACAGAAAATATCACCCAGCTCAAATAACCAAGGAAGCGGCTCACGTAAGCCTCGTTTCAATTTTAATCTTTACTGGATTTATGCACTGATAGCCATTATATTCATTGGGATGCAGCTGTATAGCAGCTTTCGCTCGTCCATAAAAGAAATAAATAAGAACGAGTTCATTGCAATGATGCGCGAGCTTGATGTGCAAACTATTACAATCGTCAATAATGAATATGCCGAGATAACCATTCTTCCAGACCGCTTATCAAAAGAAAAATATGCTTCAGTAAGGGAAAAATCGTTGGGAGGCGAAAATCCAGGCCCCCATTTCCGTTATAATATCGGCTCTCCACAACTTTTTGATACGGAGATAAAAGATTTGTGGTCAGAATATCCTGAAACGCGCAATGTGGAGATTCGTAATGAAACAAGAAAAAACCTGTTTGGAGATCTTTTGGGTTGGCTCATTCCTATAGGATTGATGGTATTAGTATGGATATTTATTATGCGCAGAATGAGTGGCGGAGGCTTCGGTGGACAAATCTTTAATATTGGCAAATCGAAAGCGAAACTCTTTGATAAAGATACGCATGTACTGGTGACCTTTGATAACGTAGCAGGATTGGACGAAGCGAAAGTAGAGCTGAAAGAGATTGTTGATTTTCTTAAAAGTCCTAAGAAATATACGGACTTAGGTGCAAAAATTCCAAAGGGTGCTTTATTGGTTGGGTCTCCCGGAACAGGTAAAACACTATTGGCTAAAGCCATTGCAGGAGAGGCAAAAGTGCCTTTCTTTTCTTTATCGGGTTCGGATTTTGTAGAAATGTTTGTAGGGGTGGGTGCTTCACGTGTGCGTGATTTATTCCGACAAGCAAAGGAAAAGGCGCCGGCCATTATTTTTATTGATGAAATTGATGCAATTGGTCGTGCCCGTGGCAGATCGGTAGCACAAGGCGCAAATGATGAACGGGAGAATACGTTGAATCAGTTATTGACTGAAATGGATGGATTTGAAGCCAATACGGGTGTTATCATTTTGGCAGCTACAAACCGTGCTGATATTCTTGACAAAGCCTTATTACGTCCCGGGCGATTTGATCGCCAGATATATATAGACTTACCAGATTTAGTTGGCAGAAAGGCTATCTTTAAAGTGCATATGAAGCCGCTAACGCGTTTAGATCAATCGGTTGACGTGGAACTCCTAGCAAAACAAACACCCGGATTTTCCGGTGCGGATATTGCCAATGTTTGTAATGAAGCAGCACTTATAGCCGCCCGAAAAAACAAACAGTCAATCTCCCGTGAAGATTTTAACGATGCTATTGATAGGGTAATTGGTGGCCTTGAAAAGAAAAGTAAAGTTATTGCTCCCAAAGAGAAACGAACAATAGCTTATCATGAAGCCGGGCATGCAACGGTTAGCTGGTTGCTTGAACATGCAAGTCCGTTGGTTAAGGTTACAATTATCCCGCGTGGTCAGTCTTTGGGTGCTGCATGGTATCTACCCGAAGAGCGGCAAATTACTACAAGCGAACAATTGATAGATGAAATTTGTGCGGCATTGGGTGGAAGAGCTGCCGAGCAGTTAGAGTTTGGGAAGGTTTCGACCGGCGCATTAAGTGACTTAGAAAAAGTGACTAAACAAGCTTATGCCATGATAACCGTTTATGGTTTGAATGAACGTATCGGAAACTTGAGCTATTATGACTCGACCGGACAGTCAGATTATGCTATTACAAAACCGTATAGTGAAAAAACAGCCGAAATTATTGATGAAGAAGTGAAGAAATTAATTGAGGCATGTTATCAGCGCTCTTTACAAGTTTTGGCAGACAATAAAGGGAAGCTTGATAAGCTGGCTGCTCGTCTGCTTGAACGAGAGATTTTATATAGAGAAGATCTAGTTGAAATTTTTGGTGAACGCCCATGGCCTAATTCAGATCATCCTGAGACGCTTACTGAAGATAAGCCATCTTCAGCTACTTTGCCAGAATAATATGATAAGCTAGCCAGGATTCTTCTTCCCATTTAACGGTATGTTCAAAACAAAATCCGGCTTTTTCTAAGATGTGAATAGATATTGTATTCTTAGGATGCACTTGCGCTCTTAGTGATTTTAAATTAAGATTGTTGAATGCCGCCTTCTTTAGAATACTGATGCAATCCTGTGCATAACCCTTATTCCAATAATTATACAAAAATCGGAAAGAGATATCTAATGGGCCCGGCAATGTCAGCCATTTCCTAAAACCGGCTAATCCAATTGGTGTACCATCAGCAAGAGATACTATGTATCGGCATATATCGGATTTGATATTTACTTTTTCTTCTGCTATTAATGCGTAAGCTTCTTCCATATTCTTCCAGCAAGCTTCACCCGTATATTGCATTACCCGATAATCTGTGTGAAGGTTAAATAGAAAGGCAGCGTCTTCGGTTTTTGCTTGTCTTAATCTCAGTTTTGAAGAAGAAGATATTTGTGAGATATGATTAAAATTGCATGACATCTATTTAAGATACACGGCTATAGACTGCCCTAGCTCTACACTGACATGCTCTTGTAAGTTAGTAGAAAGTGATAGACCAATGAAATTAGCTAGAACAGGGAATTGCTTATGATCACGATCAATCAGAACTAAAGTCTGTATTCTTTTTACAGGAAACGCAAGCAAATAGTTTATGCCATACATCATTGTTTTGCCGGTATTCAATACATCATCAATGACAATGACTGATAGATTATCTAATCGGAATGTATCAGACTTATCACTTTGAATCTGGCTGTTCAGAGGATTCTCTTTGTTTACGGAAAGTCGAATCAGATGAACTTCTATTGAGGAAATCTCCTTTAATAAGGAAGCAATCTTCTCTGCTATATGATAACCATTAGGCGCTATCCCTACCAATACAATTTCTGATTCGGAATAATTCTCCTCGTAAACCTGATAGGCCAGCCGATGAATCTTTTCCGAGATTTGGCGATTATCTAAAATTAATGTTTTCAAACGATCTTAGTTTTAGGCTAAGATACGATTTTCCGAATTAAGAATATAAAGTCTGTAACTAGAAGAATCGTAGCCCGCCACCTATTCCAGGCCAAATAGCAAACTGATAATTATTTATTTTCCCATATCCTGTTCTGAAGGTCGGTGCCAGATCAATGCCATTTTTACCCCCATCTAAGTTATTATTATCTGAGAATAGGAAATTCACGACAGGACCTAAAAAAATAGCTACACGTTTATGAACAGAAATACCGGCCATAAAGCGTATCTGGTTCAAGAAGGTATTTTTCCCTTTCCCGATAGAGAAAGCTTCATTGATATGAACCAAAGATGTAATATTATCAAAGTCAACATACAGTCGTTTATAAACGGGAATATGCGCACCGAATCCCCAACCGGTTGTCCAAAAGAAGTTCTTGGTAAAGGGATTAATTCCAATATTGATAATGGAATATACATGCCTGCCACCGGTTTTAAGTGCAAGATTGAAAGATTGTAATTCGCCGCCCCATACTTCCAGTTTGTTATATCCTTTCTTTACGATATTCACCAAACCAATGGGGGCTACTCTATTATCACCGGAATAATTGATAAGCCCAATCTGTACTCCTCCCGAACGCCGAGCAATGTTAACTAGCCCTCCCTGAAACTTGCTTGCTGTATCGGTGTAATTCACAAGACCTATTTGCGTACCCGCTCTGTCTAATGCAATATTTACAGGACTTATCTGGAATCCATGAGAACCACCACCTACATAATTGGCAAGAAAGCCAAACTGAACACCTCTTTGATCAGTGCCGGCGTAGTTCATTGTTGCTGAAAACTGAATACCGTAGGCATTATGTTTAGCAGTATTAGGTCCTAAGGCGAATTGAATACCATAGAGTGAATTGTTTGCATGGTTCCATAAATGGCTTAGCTGAGCGCCATAAACATCTCCACCAGTCGTATTTCCAAACCAAGAGAATTGAA
The DNA here is from genome assembly GCA_026936045.1 of Flavobacteriales bacterium. Lineage (GTDB taxonomy): Bacteria > Bacteroidota > Bacteroidia > CAIKAF01 > CAIKAF01 > BA4. Next base: position 1,613 of record JAIXKU010000211.1, on the reverse strand, counting down.
ATCCGGTAAAATTTCCTTGATTATAGGTCCACAAACCGGATAATTGCAACCCATTCATATTTCCTCGGTTAATATTAACCAACGCCCCAATTTGCAATCCATTAAATTGATCTCTTACTATGTTAATGCCGCCGGTTTGCTATCCGTTAAATCGGCCACGTGTATGGTTAATTAATCCTAATTCCATTCCATCAATACCGCCGGTTATGCCATATAACAGATTCAGAGAAAAATGATAATATCGGTTAGGGCTATCCTTCCAGGCGGTGGATAGTGGAGAGACCAATGCGATATTAACATATCCTTTTTTTAGAGGTATCGTATCATTGCCTTGAGCCAAAGAAGCCGTATGCGCTAATGTGATCAGCACGATTAAAAATACATATTTCATATAATTTGACTTTGAGTTAAAGTAGGCAGGTTTATGCTTAACAATGCTTTTTTAAAATTGTTTAAGGCAACCAAACAGCACCATACTCATTTTGTAGTTAAGCGTTAGAATCACTATATTTACTTGATTGTATTTTTGAGAGATGTCATCAGATAACATAGAGACAGGGGAGCATGAAGATGTGTTGGGATTTATAAAAGAATTACATACATCTGACAGTCTTAGTCTTGCACCTTTCCATTATCAAAAAGAAGTTATACCTGAAAAGCTTTCTATCTCTGCTATAGCAGATTGGTTGCATCTGTATGCCGAAGTGCAGATTAAGCTTAGATTAGCCTTAAAAATTAATTCAGACAATACTAAGTTATCTAATCAAATACTGACTTTTCAGCTGCCATCGGACGCATCAACTATTTATCAAACTATCTCCGATACGTATAAGAGATTTGTTACTGAATCATCTACCCCTTCTTATATTGAGATACTGATTCATCCAATATATTCAAATGTAGAATCCGGCTTCATTCGTACGATTGCATTAAAAACAGACCGATGTGATAAGCTGTTTTTTCAAGTAAATAAACCTGGGAATAAGCAAACCGGTACGGCCGAACAAGACCTGAGCTTCTCAGTATATAAACATTCTATTGAGCAACTATCTTTTGTCGAGTCTTTGTCTAATCTGCCATTGGCTAAACAGCTAATTCATATTGCAGAATCAATACTGAGGCAATGCGGCCCTTGCTACATTGAATGGAGTTTAAACCCTAAAGGAGAATTACAAATTCTTTATATAGAAAAGATAATACGTAGTAAGATAAGATGCCTAAGCATTTTGGATTCTGAAGTTCTAGACAATAAAACTACTTTTTCTTATGGCAGTTTAACAGAATACTTTAATGGAATATATACACCACTTTCTTTATCCATTTTTTATCCATGTGTGGAAGATACGTTTATTAGATATGCTGTGAATAGTGGCGTGCCAAGAGATATTGCCATTCCAGATCGGTATTATAAGATTTTTTATAATCGTATTTTCATTAATGTTTCGGCTATGCATGATTTGTCAATCTATTTGGCCAGAGCAACGCCGGAAAACATAGAATTCCTAATTTGGGGACAAGTCATTGGTAGAGACAACCCACCTATGACAATCTCACATAGAATAAGATGGATAAACTTCTTTCGTAATATCCGTCTTCTATCAGTACCACCGTAT
>JAIXKU010000234.1 GCA_026936045.1 Flavobacteriales bacterium | reverse complement strand
CCATTACCGAACCCACCACCGTTTATGGTATTAGTAAATTAGCCGGGGAGCATTGGTGCAACTGGTATCATACCAAATATGGTGTGGATGTGAGAAGCTTGCGCTATCCGGGATTAATCAGTTATACGGCGCCTCCCGGTGGCGGCACAACCGATTATGCTGTCGATATTTTTCATAAAGCGTTAGCACAGAAATCTTATAATTGTTTTCTATCAGCCGAAACGCGCCTGCCCATGATGTATATGCCCGATGCCATTCGCGCCACCATCATGTTAATGCAAGTACCGGCAGATTCGGTAAAGATCAGAACATCTTATAACGTTTCTTCTTTCAGCTTCACACCGGCTGAAATCGCGAATGAGATAAAACAACATATTCCCGATTTTCAGATTTTCTACGAACCGGATTTTCGTCAAGGTATTGCCGATTCATGGCCACAGAATATTTCGGATGAAGATGCTCGACGTGATTGGAACTGGCAACCCGAGTTTTCTCTCAACGAGATGGTGTTTGACATGATAAAGAATCTTTCTAAAAGATAATCCGCTAGTTGATTTTAATCATTCGCAGGAGCGCTTCCATTTGTACCATAAAATCACGCTTATCGAAGCGGGGTGCAAAAATAAATCCATCAATAAGAATAACTCTGTTTCTTTGTTCATCAAGAGTTAGATAATTGATATACGGTCCACCCATAAAATAATTTTCCATATGCCATAAACCCCGTGTTTCAAGCGCATATTTACCTTGAATAGCCGTAGATGCCGAGTCAGGCTTATAGAGGTATTCAATCTTCATATATGAGTTTTCTACACTGCCTTCCACATATCGTTGTGTAAGCGAATCGCGCAGATGATTTACAAAATCAACTGTAAAAGTGGATGGATTGGTATATGGAAATGAATACATAATCAAACCGCGTGTAATCTGATGTTGCAACTCACCCACTTTCTTTATAGACTCATGAGAGAAATACAGAAAATTTGAATCCTCGCGGCTGATATAAAATCCATCGGGCACGGAAAATTGCACATTGAATTTTTCTTTGACACGCTCCATCAACGGAGTTGACGCCGTTTGCCTGAATTTGGCTTGATAGCGCTCGATATCTTTATTGCGAAAGAGGGTGATGATGCGTTGTCTTTTTTCTCTGAACGCTTCATAAAATTCATCCGGATTCTGACAGGTAAGTTTGATGGCCAGTTGATCTTTTGCCCAGTTATCATAGCCGATTTCCAATAATGGATCATGGACAGGTCGTGCGGGATCAATAACTATGATCAGGATGTTCTTATTTGCTTTAAATGAAACAGTAAAGTCTTTGGGGAATATTTTATACAAGCGAAACAAGGGCTCTGATTGGGGAATGGCCGGAAACTCCTGTAATAAATATTGTTTCAATGTGTCACCCACAGGATGATGCCAGTATTTCTCATCTACGATAAGCAGGAGCTCGCCTTCTTTCCCGGTTGATCGCGGCATAATACCTTTATCGCCCATACACGCGTTAAGCAGAAGCAGTGTAAGTAAACTGAGAAAAGATATAAAATGATGTTTCATTAATGCTTCGCAACAATGATTTTCATACCAATCTGAATCGTTCGCCCTTCATACAGATTATTCCACTTTCGAAGATTGTCAACGGTGGTATTGTATTTTTGGGAGATACCCCAAAGAGTATCACCGCTTTTGACTGTATAATACTGTGTCTCGGTATTTGATTTTGTAGTTGTGGTTGTAGTAGTTGTTTTTGTAGATGTTTCTTGCTTATCACTTCCCTGTTGTACAATTTTCAACTTCTGACCCACGTATAGATTTTCTGAAGACAGCTGATTCCAATCTTTTATCTGTTGCACGGTTACATTATATTTTCGGGCAATTGTGGACAGCCATTCTCCCTTTAATACAGTATGATAAATCTCTTTTGTATTTGATGGAACAATGGCTTTAGTCGTCGTATCTACTATAGGTATCTCAATATGATCTTCTTGCAAAAGCTTTTGATAGATGGTGCTTTCATTGGCTATAAAATCGCCTATTAATATTTTGGGGAGAAACAAAGGATAACCATTCTCACTTTCAGGTATGGCATCTTTAATATAAGCAGGATTTAAGACTCGCAACTCTTCTACCGAGATTTTAAGATAATCAGAGATTTGCTTGAATGTCAGATATTGCTTCACATAAATACTGTCCAGTTCATAATAGAAATATTTAGGCTTTATCGGATAGATATTATGTTCCTGATAATAGTTCATGATATAGTTTACAGCTATAAATGCAGGTACATAACCGCCGGTTTCTTTTGGTAAATATTCGCGCAGTTCCCAATACGATTTTTGCCCGCCTGCCCGCCTAATGGCTTTGTTCACATTGCCCGGACCCGCATTATATGCAGCCAAAGCCAACTGCCAGTCGTTATT
>JAIXKU010000292.1 GCA_026936045.1 Flavobacteriales bacterium | reverse complement strand
ATCTAACGGTTGGCGGCTTAATAATGGGTTTTGGTATAGAGTCATCCAGTCATAAGTATGGTTTGTTTCAGCATATATGTGTCTCATTTGAGATTGTGACGGCAGAAGGGGATGTCGTCATTTGTTCACCTGAAAATAATGCGGATATGTTTTATGCTATCCCATGGTCGCATGGCACTTTGGGAATTTTGGTATCGGCTACTTTAAGAATAATTCCGGCTTCTAAATACATACGTATCACTTATACACCATTGCAAGGACTTTCTAATATTATTGAGCAATTTACTAAGGCATCGCGCCAAGTATCCATACACGATTTTGTTGAATGTTTACAATTCTCATCTGATCAAGCGGTATTAATAACCGGTAATTTTGCCGATAAATCTCAACCTGACGGGGCGATAAATCGTATCGGCAAGTGGTATAAACCATGGTTTTATCAATATGTAAAGCGCTTTTTACGTAACACTGAATCTGTAACGGAATATATGCCTATTCGAGAGTACTACCATCGTCATACTCGCAGTCTTTTTTGGGAGATGGAACAGATTATCCCGTTTGGTAATCATCCGGTATTTCGGTTTTTCTTCGGTTGGGCACTGCCGCCGCAGATTGCTCTTATGAAATGTTTTGAAACAGAAACAACGGCTCGCTTGCGTGAGCAATATCATGTCGTGCAGGATATGTTAATCCCGGTTTCAAAACTTTTTGATGCCCTCATGTATTTTGAAAAACATTATCAGATTTATCCACTTTGGATTTGTCCTATGCGTATTTTAAATATTGGTAAAGGATTTATTCATCCATATACCGAAAATGGAGAGACGGATGAGCTCTATGTGGATATAGGTGCTTATGGTACACCGCATGCACACCCATTTGATGGCAATAAGGCATTACATGAATTAGAGCAATTTGTGATTGAGAATAAAGGATATCAGGCGCTTTATGCCAGGTCCATGTTATCTGAGTCTGATTTTAGAAAAATGTTTGATCATCGTTTGTATGATATCATGCAAGATCAGCTTAAGGATGCGCGTGATGCATTTGGATCCGTTTATGAAAAGATGAGTGGCCGTGTATCGGCATTTCAACATCGGAAATAATTTTCAGTATATCCGAAGACATACATTATATTCTTGCTTATTTGAATCTGATTAAGGTAACTCAAAAGGAAAATATGTAAATTTGGGAATCATCTATTCTTCAACCCATGAAAACCCAATCCGAAGAATTATTACAGTTTATTTGGCAGTTTTTGTATTTTGACCATAGTGTGTTATATACAACGCAAGGTCAGAAAATGGACTTGTTAAGTCAAGGTTTATTAAATCAAAATGCTGGCCCAGATTTCTTTAATGCCCGCCTTCGTCTGAATGGACAGGAATGGGCAGGTAATGTGGAAATTCATTGGTACAGTTCCGAATGGGATCAACACAAACACAATGAAGATCCTGCTTATAATAATGTGATTTTACATGTGGTTTTTCAACATGATAAAGAGGTGAAAAAACAAAATGATGATTGGATTCCTACATTAGAACTTAAACATCGCATCTCAACTTCGCTATTAAGCCGTTATGCTGCTATGATGAAAAACCGATATCGTATTCCATGTGAGAAGCTATTACCTTCTGTGGCAGATTTAGATAGTACTCCCTTATTCTTTCAGCGTCTTTTAGTTGAACGATTGGAAGAGAAAACAAATGCCATACGTCAATTACTTCAGGAGAATGGATGGAACTGGGAAGATGCGTTCTATCGTTTCATGGCGCGTGCATATGGCTTTAAAGTGAATGCCGATCCCTTTTTTTATTTAGCTTCCATTACGCCTTTATCGATATTGTCTAAGCATAAAAATAACCTGATGCAGATTGAAGCTATTTTATTAGGTCAATCCGGGTTGTTGCATGATAAACACGAGGATGAATATATGCAAGCATTATGGAATGAATACCGTTTTCTCTCTGCTAAGCTTTCGCTTAAAGCGATGCCTGATCATATGTGGAAATATGGCAGAATGCGTCCACCAAACTTTCCGACTGTTCGCATTGTTCAGTTTGCGTCGTTAATCCATCATTCTTCCTCGCTCTTCTCACGGATGATTGAAATCAATAAATATGAAGAGGCTATGCAATGGTTGACACAACCTGTTAGTGCATATTGGCAATACCGATACCAGCCGGATGGTAAGCCTTCCAAAAAGAGAAATCAGATGGGTTTGCAGTCAGCGCAGTCGTTAATACTTAATGTCACAGCGCCGTTTATGTTTTTATATGGAAGAGAAAGACATATTGAAGACCTCACAGACAGAGCCATAGATATGCTTCAACAGCTCCCGTCGGAGAAGAATCATGTGGTTACGCTCTTTGATGCATTAGGTGTGAAATCGTATTCTGCGGCTAATTCGCAAGCATTGTTAATA
>JAIXKU010000321.1 GCA_026936045.1 Flavobacteriales bacterium | reverse complement strand
AAATAATCTATTATGGGGCTTAACACGACATCCCAATCTATTCCGGTTAATCATCCGGTAAGTTTACGTCAGCTATATACTTTAGAATCGGATAGTGAAACACATATTCAAACTGTCTTTGAAAGAGCCAGAGCAGTTCAGCCGACGATTGAGTCGCTTTCACCCGAGGAGCGTATTGAATATGTCATGAAGATAAAAGATTATGTGATCGCGAATCGCGAAGTCTTGATTGATCGGATTGTTGAGGAAACGGGTAAGTCCAGATTTGATGCCTTTACTTCAGAGATTTTTGAAATATGTGATGTTATTGAAATCTATAAAAAGAAGGCATTGGCCTTGTTGAAAGATCAGCCGGTGCCTACACCATTGGTACTGATGGGGAAGAAATCTTTTATTATACCTCAGCCATTAGGCGTTATCTTAGTCATTACACCTTGGAATTATCCTCTTTATCAAACATTAGTACCGTCTATGTTGGCTTTTTTAGCAGGCAATGCCGTGGTGGTAAAACCCTCTGAGCAAACACCCATGAAAGGTGTTCTTGAAGATATCTTGGAGAAGTCAGGCTTTGTTAAAGATGCCATTCAGGTTGTCTATGGAGGAAAGGAAACCGGCACGCAATTGATAGATCAGAGACCGGATAAAATTCATTTTACTGGCAGTTGTGCCACCGGACGTAAAATTATGGAACATGCCTCACGTTATCTCATCCCCGTAGATTTAGAGTTAGGAGGAAAAGACGCCTCTATCGTGTTTGGGGATGTTGATATAGAGCGTACGGCAAACGGTATTCTATGGGGGGCTTTTACTACAGCCGGTCAGTCCTGTACATCTATTGAACGCTTGTATGTAGAGCAATCCATTTTTGATACACTGATAAAAGAAATAGTGCGTTTAACGCAACAACTTAAAGTCGCTACCACTGAAGAGGATTTGGGTAAAACAAATGTTGATGTTGGAGCTGTGACGGCTCCATTCCAGGTTAAGGTGATTGAAGCGCATATTCAGGATGCCATAGAAAAGGGGGCAAAAATTTTATGTGGCGGCAAATGTGTCGAAGGGTCTCAGGTCTTTATGCCTACGGTGCTTGTAAATGTCAATCATTCGATGAAGATTATGACCGAAGAAACATTTGGCCCGGTTTTGCCTATTATGTCTTTTCAAACGGAAGAAGAAGTGATTCGATTAGCTAACGATTCGCCATACGGTTTAGGTGGTAGTATATGGAGCAGAGATTTAAAACGTGCCGATCGCGTAGCAAGAGCCATGAAAACCGGTAATATCTCTATCAATGGCCATATGATAAACGAAGCCAATCCGCATTTGCCTTTTGGCGGTGTGAAAGAAAGTGGTTTCGGTAGATATAAAGGCGATTTGGGTATCTGGACTTTCTGTAATATGAAATCGGTATTGGTAGATAAACAATCACCGATGATTGAAGCGCATTGGTATCCTTTTACACTCTCAAAATATAAACTGCTAAATACGATTCTTGATAGTTTATTTGTGCGTAGCAAGAAATGGCCGCAAGTCATAAAGGCGGCTATGCAGTTAGATAAAATTGGACGGAAAGAAAAATATTAATTATGATAGATATACATGATTATATTGTTGTAGGCTCAGGAGCGTCAGGCGGCTTGCTTGCATCAGATTTACATAGACTTGGTGCAGATGTGTTGCTGATAGAAGCCGGAAAGGCGTATGATAAGAAAACTTTTCCGAATAATGAAATGAGAGGTTCTGCGGCCTTGTATTGGGGCGGTGGCTTTGAGTTTGATTCAGAAGCCAAAACAGCGTATCTGCGTTCTCGATGTTTGGGAGGTACGACCATCGTTAACCAGGCATTGCTGGATCGGTTTGATGAAGATGTGTTTAATGACTGGAAAAATAGAACCGGCATTTCATGGATGGAACAATCTGAATTGGATAAATCTTATGAAGCTGTTGAAAACCGATTAAAGCTAAAAACATTTGAAGATAAAGATATGAATAACAACGCACGCTTGTTTAAGATGGCGTGTGAAAAGTTGGGCTATGATTGGAAATATCTTCGTCGCGGGCAGGATGACTGTGCGCTGGAACGAGGTAATGATTGTATTGCATGCTTGAATGGTTGTCATCGGGATTCGAAACAAAGCACGCTTGTTACTTCCATTCAAAAGGCCATGCAGGACGGAATGAAAGCACAGACAGAAACAGAGGTATTATCTGTTGAACATCATGCTGATCATTGTGATGTACATGTGCTAACGGCAGGTAAAAAAGCTGTACTAAAATGCCGTAAACTCATCATGGCTGCCGGTTCTTTCGGTACAACACAAGTCCTTTTACGCTCAGGATTTGATAAAAAACTCACGGCTCTTGGTAAAGGATTTTGCCAGCATCCGCAATTTATGTTCTTTGGTGTGTTTGACGAAATCGTGGATGGATATAAAGGAGCGTTTCAAACATTAGCATCCGGTAAGCACCCTTTCAGAAAGAATGGATATAAGCTGGAAGTAGTCTATGCACCACCCATTTCTGCCGGCATGTTGCTAAGATCTTACGGCGCTGAGTTCCAAAAACAAATGAAACGTTATCGTTACATGAGTAGTATAGAAGTAGCAGTACGCGATGAGCCGGATGGCGGACGATTACGTATTAACAGAAAAGGGCGACTAATTGTTGAGAAATATTTGACTGCTCAGGATAAATCACGTAAAGCTGCTGGAGCTGAAACACTAAAAAAAATATTTACAGCCCAAGGTGCTAAAGAAATATTGGAATCCCCATTCTTTTTCGGTTTGCATTTAATGGGAGGTTGTGCTATCGGTTCGTCGGGAGCCAACTCTGTTGTTAATCCCGAGTTTCAAGTTCATGATATGCCCAATATATATATAGCCGATTCAAGTATATTTCCCAGTGCGCCGGGTATTAACCCATCTCTTTCAGTGATGGCATTTTCTCATAGATTACTAACTCAACTTTCTAATGCTTAAAACGTATGGCAACATTATCACCGACAGCAAAAAAGAACTTAATCAGAATTGGAAATATTTTTATCCCAGCACAGGATGATTTACCTTCTTACGAAGCATCCGGTGCGGCCAAGCATATTGATGAGATTGTTTCATATGCACCCGAAAGCGATATCAATAGTTTGAGTCTATTGCTCTCATTGTTAAGTGTACTTCCTGATAGTACTTTGCGATGGATGGTAAAACAAATGCGTATTAGTCATTATAAAAGCGGTAATGCATATTGGTCACTCTTTCGCCTTCTTGATTTCGGTATCAGAGGTATTGTATTAGGTACATATTATTCCGGTGAAACGATGAATGAACAAAACTCTATGGAGCCCACTACACAGATTGGCTTTTTCCTAACCAAGCTGACCGATTAAACAATTACCTTGAAACCTTTACACCCTTAATATAATAAAACGTTATTGTTGATTATCAAATAATGATTCATGAAGCTAATAGAGGTTAATGATAAGAAAGCGATAAACCAGTTCCATCAGCTTCCTTTTTACATATATAAACAGGATAAGAACTGGATACCTCATATCAAACAAGATATAGAGAAAATATTCCACTCAGAAACAAACAAAGCCTTTCGTGATGGCAAGGCCAAGCGTTGGTTGTTATTGGACGATAACGATAATCCTATTGGCCGGATTGCAGCTTTTGTTGAACCTAAATATTACAAGACGTTTAAACAACCGACAGGAGGTATAGGTTTTTTTGAATGTGTTAATAATAAAGTGGCCGCTTTCTTATTGTTGGATACAGCTCGTGAGTGGCTCGCCGCACATGGAATGAAAGCCATAGATGGCCCAATTAATTTTGGCGAAAAGAATGCCTATTGGGGGTTGCTTACACAAAATGCGGATTACCCTAATACGTATCAAATGAACTATAACCCACCTTATTATCAAACATTTTTTGAAGAATACGGATTTCGGGTTTTTTATGAGCAGTATCTTTTTTGGCGAGATATTATTCGCGATGCAGATGAGGTGTTTCGGCGAAAGGCTGCTATTTTATGGGAAGACCCTCTATTTAAAATTACAAGTGCCAAAGGCTATACGGATAAAGAATTAGCCGCATTCTTTTTAGCTGTTTATAATGAGGCTTGGGGTAAGCATGAGGGCTTTTCCGCTATGCGTTTTGAACAAGCTCATAAAATTATGAAGGCCATTCACCCGGTTCGGGATGTGAGAATTTCCTTATTTGCCTTCTATGATAATAAACCGGTGGCCTTTTATATTAACATCCCGGAATTAAATCAGATTTTTAAACATGTGAATGGTAATTTGAATCTTTGGGGTAAACTGAAGTTTCTGTTTTATCAAAAGCTATATGGTAGTACGACTATGTATGGAATTGTGTTTGGTGTTGTGCCTGAATTTCAAGGGAAAGGTGTTGAAGCGGCTATGATTAAATACGCAGGTATCCATTTTAGAGGACATACCCAATATATAGATACGGTGATTACCTGGATTGGCGATTTTAATGTAAAAATGTTAAAGCTATGTAAGAACCTCAATGCTTCTGTTCTGAGAAAATATCATACGTATCGCTACATGATAGATGCGTCTATTCCTTTTGAACGTCATAAGTTTATTGGAGGAGACGCAGAAGATGTTAAACAAATTATAGACGGCCTTTTACCTTTAGATGATAACATGAGCCGTTATGGTTCAAGAAAAAAATCTAAATAGTGAAGCAATCCAAGCGCATTCTATTTGTAACGCCATATCCATTTGATGTAGCACCAAGTCAAAGGTTTAGATTTGAGCAGTTCTTTCAAGCATTAACTGAAGCAGGATGGCAGTATGTTCAAAAACCTTTTTGGAATAGGTATGGATGGACAATTCTTTATGCTAAAGGGAAATATTTACAAAAAGGATTTTTTCTTCTACTTGGCATTATTAAGCGTTATTTCTTACTGTTTTCTGTATGTCGTTACCACTATGTTTTTGTTCATAGAGAATTCTCGCCGATCGGCTTCCCATTAACGCTTTGGATTATTACTAAACTATTTAAGAAGAAAATTATTTATGATTTTGATGATGCCATTTGGATTCCGAATGTAAGCGATAATAACCGATGGTTTCGGTTTTTGAAAACAAATGATAATACGGAATGGCTGATACGTTGGAGTTATCGTGTTTCATGCGGCAATCATTATCTCAAAAATTATGCATCACAGTATAATCAACATATTTATTATATTCCTACCACACTTGATATGGAACATCATCATAACAGGGAACGTGCACTGAATAAGAATGAATTTATATTAGGTTGGACAGGCACTCATTCCACAATTCGGTATTTGCAATTCTTAATACCGATTATTCAAAAAATAGAAAAGAAATACACGCATTTTCGTTTTTATGTTATATCAGATCAGCCTGTAAATTGGTCATTAGAATCACTAATTTACATCCCGTGGAGTAAATCAACCGAGATTGACGATCTTTTAAAATTTAGTATTGGCGTTATGCCGTTAGAGCACGATCCATGGAGTGAAGGGAAATGCGGCTTTAAGGCATTACAGTATCTATCATTAGGTATTCCGGCCTTGGTTTCGCCTGTAGGTGTGAACACTCATATTATTCAACAGGGAGTGAACGGCTTTTTATGCCAAACACCAGACGAATGGGAGCAATGTATTGAGCAGCTTATAAATAATGTTGATTTACTCGAACAAATAAGTAGGAATACACGTAAATCAATGGAATTAGAATTTTCCACACAGGCAGTAAAACCTAACTTCTTATCGCTCTTTAGCTAAGATATGTTAGACTGTTTTAACTTTTCTAACTAAAAAACGATGCTTGAAATTGTAGGCCATGATATACATGGAAGGAACAACTAATAGCGTAAGTACCGTTGCCACCGTAAGCCCGAAGATCATGGTCCAGGCCAACGGCCCCCAAAAAGCGACATTATCTCCTCCAAAATGAATATGAGGATTTAATTCTGTGAATAAAGTTACAAAATCAATATTCATACCCACAGCTAACGGTATTAATCCGCAGATTGTGGCTACTGCCGTAAGAAGCACAGGCGTCATACGAATAGTGCCGGCTTCAACAGCTGCATCAATTACATTGAATCCGTTTTTACGTAACTCATCAATAAATTCAATCATCAGGATGCCGTTCCGAATAACAATACCCGACATGGCAAAAATTCCCACACCCGTCATAACAATAGATAAGGTCATGTTGAATATGGCCAATCCCATAAAGACGCCTATTAAACTAAAGAGAACGGTTGCAAACATCATTAAAGGCTTAATGGTAGAATTAAACTGAAGTACCATAATCAAAAACATCAAAGCCAGGGCTATCATAAAAGCAACACCAAGGAAGTCGGATGTTTCTTTTTGCTTTTCCTGCTCGCCGGTTAAGGATATCTCATAACCCTCCGGGATACTCATGTCAGACACGATACTTGCTATAAGTGCATTGATTTCATTGGCATTACCCGTCTCGGTCAGATTAGAAGAGAGGGTTACCATACGTTTTTGATTCTTTCTGTTAATGCTACTGAATGACTCATTATATTTTATGGAAGCAATTGTGCTGATAGGTAATTGCTTGAAACGACCGGATGCCATATCCATAAATTGAATCTGCACATTCATTAACTGTTCAACACTATTTCGAAAGTCTTGTTTGGCTCTTAACATGATAGGTGCGTCGTCGTTAACGTCTTTATATTTTGACACTTCTTTGCCATACAAGGCGGTACGTAATTCCATCCCCACCTGCGCTAATGAAACGCCTTCTCTTTGTGCTTTTTCTTGGTCAAGCTGAAGAATAATTTCCGGTTTGTTGACACGTAAATCGGACGTGAGTTCTTCAATTCCATCAATTTTTTCATGATCAATACGTTGTTTTAGTTCACTCACTATGTTTTGCAGAACATCAAAATCATCGCCGCTAACCTCAATATTAATAGGCTTTCCGGTGGGAGGGCCAGATCTTTCTTTGTCAACCGTTATAACAGCGCCGGGAATACCGACTTCAAATTTCTTTCTGATATCTTCTAAGCATTTTACAGAACTAAATCCCTTTTCTCTTTCCGAAAAGTTTACAAAAGCGATGCTTACCTTACTTTTATAGGGCGTAGGTACGCGGTCTGGATTCATCGGATCTCCGGCATTTAATCCGATGTTACTGATAACAGATTTGACATTGGGATTGTGTTCTCCCATAACTTCATAAACTCGTTTTTCAATAATACGGGTAACAGAATCCGTTACCTCAGCGTCTGTGCCCATGGGCATTTCGCAATATACGTACACATAATTGGGATCCGGACTTGGGAAGAATAATATTTTGGGAGGATTAAATTTGATTAAGACGATACTGAAAATTAAAAGCAAAAAGGTGCCGAATACAACCCAAGCAGGACGAGCTCCCTTTGTGATATGTGCTAATATTTTTTTATATAGAATTATCGCCTTAGGCCAGATTTTATCCTGAAAACTGAAGAGGACTTTATAAAAAACAAAATGGTATAACACAGTAAGAATCATAAATAACACCATGAGGTTGCCCAGCCCATTGCCCAGCCAGGTATAACCTATTATAGCAATTAATCCCAAAGCTATTTCAATGCGAATCATATCTTTGATTTTGGGCTTCTCATGATGTTCATCTCGTTTCATGAATGAAACAGCAAAAACAGGATTGATGACAAACGCCACAAGTAACGAAGCGCCTAAAGTAAGAATAAGCGTTACCGGCAAGAATTTCATAAAAGAACCGATAGTGCCAGGCCAAAATAATAAAGGGAAAAATGGGCCTAATGTTGTTAGTGTGCCGGAAAGCACCGGTATAAATACAGATCCGGCGGCATAAGAAGCCGATTTTTCAATGCCGAAATCATATTTATGAAGAATACGGTGTGTGTTTTCAATCACAACGATGGCATCGTCCACAATAATACCTAAGGCTAGCAGAAATGAGAAAAGTACCACAATATTCAGCGTGAAATCAATACCTGGCATAATCATAAAAGCGATCGCCATAGATAACGGCCCAGCCAATGCCACAAAAAATGCACTCTTTAAGCCCATAAAAAAGGCAAGTAACATCAGCACCAATATAAAACCAATAATGAGGGTGTTGAATAACTCATGTAAGTTGGTGCGTGTAGATTCTGATTGGTCGCCGGTAATCGTTACTTTCAATCCGTCAGGAAACTTGGTAGCCTGATATTCTTTGATGATATCACGTATTTTATCGGATGCGGCAATCAAATTTTCGCCCGAACGTTTAATCACATTAAGCGTGATAACCGGTTGTTGGTTTAATCTGGCAAAGTCTTGTTTCTCTTTATACCCGTCAACAACCGTTGCAAAGTCGCGCAGATATACAAGATTACCTGTAAAAGAGCGGATAACAAGCGATTCGATTTCTTTTGGATCAGAGAATTGACCTGTTACGCGCACATTACGCCTTAAATCACCAATACGTATCTCGCCGGATGTGATATTTAGATTGGCTCGTACAATGGCTGCTTCAATATCACTAAAGGACACGGAAGCCTGTTGCATCTTGTACATGTCAACATATACCTGAACCTCACGGTCGAGGCCACCCACGACATCCACTCGCGTGATTTCAGATAAGGTCTCAATCTTGTCTTCTAAATCTTTTGCATACTTCTTGAGTTTATCTAAAGGGAGGTCGCCGGCTAAATTGATATTCATTATTGGTAATTCAGAGATATCAAACTCTTTAATTTGTGGATCATCTTTTAAGTCACTAGGTAATTCGTTTTTAGCTTTATCCACGGCATCTTTAACCTTTTGTTTGGCAAGATCTACACGTGTGCTGACATCAAATTCTGCCGTAATAATTGAAACATCCGAAATGGAATTACTTTGTATTTTCTTTATCCCATTTATAGATTTCAGCTGCGTTTCAATCGGCTTGGTTATTAAGTTTTCTATGTCTCCGGGCGTGTTACCTGGATATATGGTTATGACTGATATAGTAGGCACAACAACATCAGGGAAGTGCTCTTTAGGAATGATCGTAAATGCATACCCACCGGCCAGCATCATGAGTGTAGTGAATACATACAATGCCGTCCTGTTACGAATACACCAACTGGTAAATTTCAGCTCTTTAAACTTTTCCATCTCCTATGAATTCTGTGTTTAGTTTTTTAAAACATTAAAGGCTGCCCGTCAACAACTTCATTCTGCCCGGATGTGATAATAAGATCGCCGGTTTTCAATCCGGATGTAACCACCGTTTTGCCATTATATTCCAATCCGATTTCTATTTCTTTTTTACGTGCTACAGGTTTATTGTCTTCAAGGACTGATACCATCAAGAACGATTGGTTGTCTATTCGTTGTATCAGGTTCGACTCAACAACCCATACGTTATCGAGTTTTTGGTCTTTAATCTTAATCTTTGCAATCATGTTAGGCTTGAGAAACTTATCTTTATTATTCAGCGTAACCTCTATTTGGAATGAGCGATTGAACGGATTTACTACCTGACTTACGTGGGTTAATTTAGAGGTAATTTCCATACCCATATCCGGTAATTGAATATGCACTTCATCACCGTTCTTCACTTGTTTAAGATAGGTTTCAGATATCATTGCTTTTGCTTTCATCTTATCCAGATTGATAACTCTCACACCCGTACGTCCAGGACTGGCCATTTCTCCTAACTTTAGTTCAACCAAATCAACGGTGCCTGAAATGGGTGATTTGATACGCGTCATATTTAATTGGGCTTCGATGGCTTTTACCCTGCTTTGTAACGATTCCATATTGGTTTTAGCTTGCAGATACTGTATTTCGCTTCCAATATTTTGATCCCATAAACGCTTTTGCTTTTCGTAGGCAGTGGTAGCCAAGGCTAACCCTGTTTTGGCTTCTTGTAATGAATTAGCAATAGCAGCTGATTCAAGCTGAGCCAACAGAGCGCCTTTGTTAACCTGTTCGCCTTCTTTTACATAAATATCGGTTACCACACCATTCATCTCGGGGCTTACAAAAATATTCTCATCCGAATCTATTGTGCCCTGAACCTCTATAAAATGCTCAAAACTGCCTAGACGTAGTGTGTCCACTTTTACTAATCGTGTTTTTAACCCGTTGCCGGAGGCGTTATCGAGATGAGAAATCTCAATCTCAAGCGCCTTAATTTTTTGTTCTAAATCTTGTACCTGCGTTTTGTACTTCTCAAGTTTTTTCTTCTTTGCCGTTAACTCGGCAGATTCTGACTGCACGCATGACCATAGGAGTATGCTTGTTAATACGATAGTTCCGATTTGTTTTATTCTGTACTTATTCATATTGAATGCTAAAATTTATTCATTGATTTATCTAATTGTATTTTGGCTGTAAGCAAATTAAAAATGGCCTGAAAATATTTTTGTTGATTCTCAAAATATTGTTGCTCGGCTTGTGAAAGATTGAGAGAAGATATTAAACCCTCTTTGTACTTAATGGTATTAACTCGTCTTATCTTTTCTGCTAACTCGAAACTTTTTTTAGAGGTTAAATAACGTCTGTAATTGTCAATAGCCTGTGTTTTAGAGCTTTTATATTGCAGCAATAGACCTTGTTCTACTTGCCTTTGTTGGTTCTGAGTCTTTTGTATTTCAATCTTAGCTTGTTTAAGTTTAGACATGCGACTCCAACCGGAAAAGAATGGAACACGTAAATCGAATCCCAAAATAACACCATTTAATGTAGCTGTTGTTCCGTCTCCCAAGAACAACCATCGTTCATTGTTAAAGAAATTTCCACCCACTTGCATAAAGGTTGATAAAGAAGGGAAGAAAGTCGCTAATTGAAGTTTATATTGCTGTTTGTCAAGCCTTAGCTTTTGAGAAATAAGGGAGTAGTCAATATTGCTTTTTACATCTATTGAATCGGTTAATGAAAAAGCCAATCCCTCAAACTGCGACGAGACTAATAACCCATTCAGATTCTCACTTAACTGAATGGGATTGCTCAAAGGATATCCCATTTGAAATTTCAAGGAAAGTAGCGCCAACTCACGGGATTGTTGCACCTGTTCATAAGCGTCTTGCATGGATAATTGAACCAACTGTAATTGCTCATAATCCAATTCTTCAATCAATCCTTCTTTCCAAAGTGCTTCTGTTTCAAAGACCGTTCTGTTTAAAATCTTTAGAGATGAATCGAGAACCTTCTCTGATTCGTCAGCGATTAAAACTAAGTAATACGATTTGATAATTTGCTCTTTTACATCAATATCACTCTTTACTTTTTGATTTTTAGTGATTTCTAAATAGGTTTTTGCTGCTTGAATACTAAAGAAATATTGCCCATTAACTAAAATCATGGATGCCG
Source organism: Flavobacteriales bacterium (assembly GCA_026936045.1). Taxonomy (GTDB): domain Bacteria; phylum Bacteroidota; class Bacteroidia; order CAIKAF01; family CAIKAF01; genus BA4. The sequence goes on along the minus strand of JAIXKU010000321.1, from coordinate 5,621 downwards.
TGGCAGTCATGCTTAAGCTATTCAATGGAGAGATTTCTAATGCAATAAACTCATTTGGATTAGGTGTTGGTCCAAAAATATTGGGGAATACAAAAACAGGTCTTTTAATGTTATAGGTATATTGAGCGTTACCACTGATTTGAGGAAGCCCTAAGCCAATATTCTCTCTTACCAGGTGACGACTTTTTTCTACATCCTTTTGCGCATTGAGTGCTGTTACATTGTTTTGTAATGCATAGTCAATTGCTTGTTGTAAGCTAAAACTATTTTTTTGAGCATTCAGGTTATGGGTGGCCAAGCAAAGCATTATAATCAATCCTTTGGTAAGAAATCCTCTCATACATTTATTAAAATCTATCATCTTAAATATTCATTTTATTCTCTAAATAGTTAACCCCTTTTTGGCTGGCAATACCACGAATATGATATTTAAACAATTCCAAATAAAGTTGGTTGAAATCATAGCCTTTCTCCGAGAAAACATCGGAATCAAAGATTAGATTAATCATGCCGGTATATGCAATTGAAATAATCTGAGAGTTGATAGATGTTCGGTACAATCCTTCATGGATGCCGCGTTTGATATTATCTTCAATGCATTTAAACAAAAAAGATCGCTTGAACTCATCATAAATTATCCATGCTTTGGGATAATATTTCTTTAACCCAAATAGAATCATTAGCTTTACTTCTTGCAAATTCTTTGTATTCATCTGATAGATTGCCAAAAGTTCATCTATCGCATTTATTGATTGCTCAGAAATGTTTTTTATTTGACTCTTATGATGATCTAGGAAGCTGTTAAGCACTTGAATCACCAAATCATTTTTGTCTTTAAAATAGAGATAAAGTGTTTTCTTGGACATGCCTAATTCTCGCGCAATATCACTCATAGTAACACCTTTCACACCTTGTTTGATGAAAAGTTTTAGACTGGAATTGATTATAATTAGCTGTTTCTCGTCCATAACGCTGCAAAAGTAAACGTATTTTTATAAAAAGAAACTTTTTGCCCAAAAAAAGTTTCCAAAGTTTTTATCCTACTGATAAAAGAGATTGGTAATTAGGGTTGGGAGTGTTTTAAGATAAAGCGAAATAATTTTTTTGTTTTTTCAGGATTGGATGTATCTTTGTGGCCCGGTTTAACCGTGAATCGTTCTTTGTATTAGCGGGAATAGCTCAGTTGGTAGAGCACGACCTTGCCAAGGTCGGGGTCGCGAGTTCGAGTCTCGTTTCCCGCTCAAAAATAGATGCGGTATTTACCAGCATTGTTTTTTTGTTCGCCCATATTAGACGGGCTTAGGGTGGTGGAACTGGTAGACACGCAGGACTTAAAATCCTGTGACCCTGAAAGGTCGTGCGGGTTCAAGTCCGCCTCGGGTACTAAGAAAAAATCCTCTTTTTCTTAGTTACATTAGGTGAATAATTTGGAGCATCATTCCCTTTTAATTTAGTTATAGCATGAAATATGTATTGGTTATCCTAAACTTCTTTGTCAGCTTCAATTTGTCTGCACAGGTATTACCTGCTAATCGAGCTGTTGATTGGACTGTTGCCGGGTATAGAGGCGTTATACCCAATTATACGACCGTTGTAGATATAACCAATTTTGGCGCTTTAGGTGATGGCTTAACGCCCAACGACACAGCTTTTCTTAATGCCGTCAATTCATTATCCGGTACAGAGGCCGTTATTTATTTCCCTCCAGGCACGTACGTGTTTAAGAAATCAATGAATCTTCGTTCGGGACTTATCATCAGAGGGGCCTCTGCTGATAGTACCATATTACATTTCGATTTAACGAATTACCCGTCTGCTAATGCCATAAATATTATTGGAATGACAACACCAATCGTAGTCAATCTGACAGATAATGCCTATAAAGATAGTCTTCGTATCTCTGTTAGCGATACCAGCTCGCTACGACCCAATGATTATCTTAAACTAACATTCAATGATAGTAGTCTTCTGTTCTCTTCTTGGGCGTACGGCACTGTTGGGCAGATAATCCAAATAAATGAAGTGCTCAATTTGAATCCTGTATTACAAAGACCATTGCGTAGAGACTATACGTTGGCAAATAATTCTAAAATCAGAAAGCTGAATATGATTACCGGAGTTGGTATAGAATGTCTTAAGATTGAACGATTAGATGCAACGCCGGGTCAAACAAGTAATATATATTATAATTACGCTGCGCAATGTTGGATTTCCGGTATAGAAAGCGCTAATTGTAATTTTGCACATATTGAAATCAATAACAGTACGAATATCTCTATTAAAGGTTCGTATATACATGATGCATTTGCATACGGCGGCGGCGGACAAGGATATGGTGTAATTTGTCAAGCGACCACCGGCGAGTGTTTGATTGAAAACAACATTTTCAATCATTTACGCCATTCAATGTTAATCCAATCAGGTGCCAATGGCAATGTATATGCTTATAATTATTCTATCAACCCCTATTGGACAGAACAGTTCCTGCCTTCAAATGCTGCCGGCGATATGGTTTTACACGGAAATTACCCTTATGCCAATCTGTTTGAGGGTAACATTGGTCAAAATATTGTGATTGATGATTCGCATGGCATTAATGGCCCATACAATACGTTCTTCAGAAACAGAGCTGACCTATACGGCATATTTATGAATAATAATCCAGCATCCGATAATCAGAATTTTATCGGCAATGAAATTACCAATACGGGTTTTGCTTTGGGTTTATATCTATTAAACGGCTCAGGTCATTTTCAGTATGGCAATAATGTTAAAGGTACCATTTATGCTTCCGGTACCAATGATTTGACGGATACATCTTATTATAGTAAGAATCATCCACCTTATATTGGGACGTTTACTCATTGGCCGGCGATTGGTTTGCCTAATGTCATTAGCGCAGGCAGCATTCCGGCTAAAGATAGATTTGATAATTTGGATTATACCTTATGTGGAGAATTTATGCCAACCAACACTATTATATCGGTTTCTGAAAGTCTATTGCACGTTTTCCCTAATCCATCAGATGGTGTTTTTTATGTGCAGACACAAGAACAGATAGATATTGCAGTCTATAATAGCATGGGTTGCCTGCTTAAAAAAATCAAATCAGTGAATACATTTACGCAGCTTGATTTATCTGGCTTCAGTAGTGGTCTTTATTTTCTAATACCAGAAACTAGTGCTGGAAGAGGTGAGCCGGTGAAACTTATATTACAATAAAGCTTATCGCTGTCAATTTGAAGATGAAAAATCTTCTATAAATAATCGGCATTTGCCTTATTAAATTCTGCTATTTTTGTTTTATGCAAAACCGGGTTGTTAGATTTATAGACTTAGGACATATTGCTTATCAGGAAGCCTGGGACAAGCAGATGACTCTTTTTAAGCAGATTGTGGATCAAAAGTTACAGAACCGCACGATGCCGCCGATAGCAACCTCTAATTATCTCTTATTTTGCGAACATAATCATGTGTACACACTCGGTAAAACAGGTCGGATAACACATCTCTTGCTTAATGAACAAACCATGAAAGAACAAGGTATTGAGTTCTTTCATATTAACAGGGGAGGAGATATTACATATCATGGGCCGGGGCAACTGACCGGATATCCGATTCTTGATTTGGATAATTTTAAAGCAGATATTCATGCATTCATGCGTACGATGGAAGAAGCTATTATCAATTTGCTCTCCCGCTTTGGTATCAAAGGTGAGCGCATAGACGGCTTGACAGGTGTATGGATAGATGCTCAAAATCCTCGTTTAGCTCGTAAGATTTGCGCCATGGGTGTTCACACCAGCCGTTGGGTAACAATGCATGGATTTGGATTGAATATCAATACCGATTTGAGTTATTTTGATAGAATAGTGCCTTGCGGTATAGCAGATAAAGGTGTGACATCTATTGAAAAAGAAATAGGTGAGAAAGCAGATATGGAGCTTGTCAAGTCATGGGCGAAAGATGAGTTTGCTCAAGCATTTGGCTTTGAATGGGCTTAATTACTTTTTGCCTGTAATAGTGGATAACCATTCAGAAAATGTGCGAGAAACAGTAACACCCGGCTGTGATGGTTCTATAAATGGAGTTGAGGTTGGATGGCTCGGCTCTTTCTCGAGCGATTCAGCAGATTCTTGTACAAAGGGGTCGGTGATGACTTCTATTTCTTCTTCCTCTTTAATAGGTACTGTCGTTTCGGATGTCATGACCTCTTCAATTGTGGCATTACCTTCTATCCTTTCTGTAATCTTTTCAACTATCGTCTGATCTTCGTCCGTAAGGAGATAATCAAAATCAGGATGGAAAGGTTCGTGGTATTCTTCCTCTTCTTCAGACAGGGAGTTTTCTAAAGACGTTTGAATAGCACTTATTATTTCGGTCGGGGTAACAGTTTCAACTTCAGTTTTTACAGCTTCAGTTTCTTCGGTTATTGTTTGCCTATCGGTTACCTTTATTGTTATAGGTTCTTCACCTCTCAATTCACGCAGTCTTTCCTCCAGTAAGCGTAAGTTCTCCTCTCTGCTTTTAGTTTGTTCTATGGCTTGAAGAATACTCTTCTTCTTTTCCTCCATACTGGTTTCATATACGGTAGATAAAACCTCTTTTTGTATTGGTTTAGGATTTGCCTCTGCCATCTCTTTTATGATGTCAGGCTCATCAGCTTTAGATTGATGAAAAAGAGTAACATTATCCGTCACGCTTAACGTTTCTGTTGGCGTTACAATCTCTTCAGTAATTTTATTCTCCTCAATAACCGTTTCAGTCATTTTCTTGGACTCAACATGAGATGTCTCTATGGTTGTTGACTCTTTCTCTGACAACTGTTCTTCTTCAGGGAAGTGCGTAGATTGTACTTTTACTTCAAGCGGTTCTTTGGGATCTTTAGCTTTATGTTTCTTTCTATTGTAGCGTATAATGATTATAGTTAAGGCGGTGAAAAATATGAGAAGCCCACTACCTATCAGTAATAAGAGGAATTGCAAATCGGCATCTTGTTCCACTTTCTGTATCCATTCACTTATCATAAGACGATGATCCTATTAAGCCATAAAAATATAAAAAATAGGTAAGGAAATGATAAAATCTTATACCACTATACAAACAAATACCGCCCTTAATAGGGCGGTATTTGTTAAATGAGATTAATTATTTATTTTTTTATCAGTTTGCGACTAATGGTACCATTCATAGTCTCAATCTGAAGCATATATACGCCATTTGCTATATTGGATATGTTAATATAGCCTTGGTATGCGTCTGTGTTTTCAAGGTGAGAGGTATAAACGACTTTGCCATCGAGTGAGAATAATTTAATAGTTACATTGCCGTTAGTACCGGTGTTGAAAGACAGATAAACCATGTCAGAAGCCGGATTAGGAGCGATAATGATAGAAGAAGGCCAATTGTCTTCTATTGATAAACATTCTTTCACTTCTAAATCCAGACTATCGGAACCTATACAGCTATTGCCATCCACTACCGTATAAAAAATGGTATGTGTGCCGATACCTGCTATTGCCGGATTGAATGTATTACCACCTGAAATGCCCAATCCGGAGAATGTGCCGTTGGGAGGTGTGCCATTAGCCAGTATTATGGGGGCATCATATACACATACA
>JAIXKU010000019.1 GCA_026936045.1 Flavobacteriales bacterium | reverse complement strand
GTGCAGGTGAGAAATACTGACAGCGCCTCCGGGCAGAATAAATGATTTCATTACCGGTAATATGTCATTCATTTTATCTATCTCGGTTTCCAGAAGCTTACAATCTTCTTCATGCAAATCGGGTAAAGACATTTTGGTAGCTTTATCGGGGTCGCAGGCAAGTTCTGAACCAATTGTAAATAACCTGTCCTGAATTTCGTATAAAACAGCCTTGGTTTCTGCATCACTCAGCAAATCTTTGCATAATCCGATATAAGAATTCAGTTCATCTACCGTACCATAAGCCTCGATACGCACATCACCTTTTGAAACTTTTTTACCTCCAATGAGCGAGGTAGTACCTTTGTCGCCTGTTTTTGTATATATTTTATAGGCGTGTATAAAAAATAAAAAGGTGAAATTTAAAATTATTTGCTTCCAGTTCTGCCATCTCCATCGCCCTATCACTCTCCACCACTCCATCGCGCAACCTGATGATTCTTTGCGAATATTTGGCAATATCTTCTTCGTGCGTTACCAGTACCACCGTGTTACCATTGTCATGAATTTTATTGAAGATGTCCATTATTTCGTAAGACGTTTTGGAATCCAGATTACCTGTTGGTTCATCGGCCAGAATAATAGCCGGATCGTTTACCAATGCCCGTGCTATAGCTACCCGCTGGCATTGTCCACCGCTCATTTCGTTAGGCTTGTGGTGCGATCTGTCGGTAAGGTTTACCATCTCCAAAACCTCCATAGCCTTGTCTTTTCTTTCGTTTTTGCCCACGCCGGCATATATAAGCGGCAATGCCACATTTTCGAGCGCCGTTAGTCTTGGCAGCAGATTGAACTGCTGAAATACAAAACCTATTTCTTTATTACGAATTTCGGCTAACGAATCATCATCCATCTTGCTCACATCATGATTATTAAGGACATAAGTGCCGTTTGTAGGCGTATCTAAGCAACCGAGTATATTCATCAAGGTGCTTTTTCCGCTACCGGATGGGCCCATCAGCGCTACATACTCATTTTTATGTATGTCCAGCGTGATGCCTTTCAGCACTTTCAATTCCATTTGCCCCATGAAATAGCTTTTTCTAAGATCCTGTAAATGAATGATTGCGGACATATTGTACGTATAATTTAACTTTGTTTCTCTGCTTTTAAAATGTATTCCTGTCTGATAAATTACTTACCTACTACAATTGAAAGCGATAATTAGTTCAGATAAAATAATTCGTCCTTTACAACAATTTATGATCCAAAGGTAAATAAAAACAAAAGCGTTGACATAAAAAACAGATTATTCGGCGATATCCATCCAAAGTGCGCCGCCGATACTGTTTTTAGATGCTCCGGTAACCGAACACAGCACGTTTACCTCTTCTCTCCAGCGTAGCACTCCAATCAAAGCCATAATCATGGCTTCTTTATAATTTACCAAAAGGGCATCGGGTACTACTACCTCAATATTTTCTTCTTTCAGTAAATCCTGAATTCGTTCTGTAAGAAAGTTATTGAGCGCCCCGCCACCGGTTATCAATAACCTTGCATTGTCTTTTTTATTATCATCCATTCGAACAGCGTCTTTTATCTGTAAAGCAATGTGTTCGACATAAGTGCGTAATAAATCATCGATAGGTTGATTATACTTTTTTACAATGGGATAAACAGTTTCAATTCCAAAACTATTGGCCAATGATTTTGGAAAAGGCAATTTATAATACTCCAGTTGATTTAATTCTTCCAACAAGGGCGCTATCAGTTTTCCCGAACGCGCCATTTCGCCACCCGCATCATAATCTTTCCCTATATCATTAGCCAGCATATTTAATACGCGATTGGCAGCGCATATATCAAAAGCAATATAGGAGTCAGAATTAAACGAAATATTGGCTATTCCGCCGATATTCAGAAAATATTGATAATCATTCAGCAGGAGTTTTTCACCTATTGGCACAATTGGTGCACCCTGCCCACCCAGCGCCACATCCATAGCCCTCAAATCGCTTACTACCGGCAGGTGCGTAGTGGCTGCTATTGCGGCCATCACCCAACTGGGCTGTCATCGCTTTATGGTACATAAGGTAGTATGCCCGTGAGAAGCAATTAAGGAGACTTTGTAATGGAGTTGATTGTTTTCAATAAAACGATTTACCATTTCACCGAGATAATGGCCATAAGCTGTGTGCAAAAGCTGGTAGTCCAAAGCATTGAGGTTTGTGGCATTCTTCAGTTTTTCCGTCCACTCGGGTGTGTATTCATAGCAGTCGGCCCTTAACATTTTATAAGTCCAATTCCCACCATTTTCTTCAAACTCTACGAAGGCTATATCTAATCCGTCCAGCGAGCTTCCACTCATTAAGCCAATAGCGCGATAAATCATATTTATTTAATTTTTTATTTATAATACACTTTAATTAAAATCTGTTATTTCACCTCACTGCGATCCGAACT
>JAIXKU010000262.1 GCA_026936045.1 Flavobacteriales bacterium | reverse complement strand
CTAATGGCTAGAGACCTTAAATACACAAGGAATATTGGTATTGCCGCGCACATTGATGCAGGAAAAACCACTACAACAGAAAGAATTCTGTTTTACGGGGGTGTTTCTCATAAATTAGGAGAAACACACGAAGGGACTGCTACAATGGACTGGATGGCTCAAGAGCAAGAAAGAGGTATTACCATTACTTCAGCTGCTACCACTGTTGATTGGAATTATAAAAATAATAAATATCATGTAAATATCATTGATACGCCCGGTCACGTTGACTTTACGGTTGAAGTAAACAGGTCATTAAGGGTTCTTGATGGATTAGTGTTTTTATTTAGTGCTGTAGATGGTGTAGAACCACAATCAGAGACAAACTGGCGGTTAGCTAATAATTATAATGTAGCCCGTATTGGTTTTGTGAATAAAATGGATAGAGCCGGTGCCGACTTCCTTAATGTGGTTAAACAGGTTAAAGATATGCTCGGATCCAATGCTGTTCCTCTTCAATTACCTATCGGTGCTGAAGATAAGTTTAAAGGCGTTGTGGATTTGGTGAATTTTCGCGGTATTGAGTGGAATGAACACGATAAAGGCATGACTTATACCGTGATTCCTATTCCGGATGATTTGATGGAAGAGGCTAAAGAATATCGTGAGAAATTATTAGAGGCTGTAGCGGAATTCGATGACTCATTAATGGAAAAATATTTTGAAGACCCTACTTCCATTAGTGAAGAAGAAATTTTAACAGCTCTTCGTAAAGCTACTTGTGCCATGAAAATTGTACCGATGGTTTGTGGCTCATCTTTTAAAAATAAAGGTGTACAAACAATGTTGGATTATGTTATGGCGCTTCTTCCTTCTCCGCTTGATCAAGAGGCAATTACAGGAACAGACCCACATACCGGTGAAGAAATAAGCCGTAAGCCGAGTGTTAAAGAACCTTTTGCAGCACTTGCTTTCAAAATCGCGACAGATCCGTTTGTTGGCCGCTTGTGTTTCGTACGTGCATATTCAGGTGTATTAGAAGCCGGTTCGTACATTTATAATACTCGCTCCGAACAGAAAGAACGTATTTCTAGAATATTCCAAATGCACTCAAATAAACAAAACCAAATTGAACGCCTTGAGGCTGGAGATATTGGCGCTGTTGTAGGTTTTAAGGATATTAAAACCGGTGATACCCTTTGTGATGAGGCCAATCCCATTGTGCTTGAATCTATGGTATTCCCGGATCCTGTTATTGGATTAGCTATTGAGCCAAAAACACAGGCTGATATTGATAAGCTTGGCATGTCTTTAGCCAAATTAGCTGAAGAAGATCCTACATTCCGTGTTCATACGGATGAAGAAACCGGTCAGACAGTGATAAGCGGTATGGGCGAATTACACTTAGATATTATTCTAGACCGATTAAGAAGAGAATTTAAGGTTGAGTGTAATCAAGGTGCACCACAAGTAGCATATAAAGAAGCTATCACAGCTTCTGTTTCTCATCGCGAAGTGTATAAGAAACAAACCGGAGGCCGGGGTAAATTTGCTGACATCCAATTTGTGATTGAGCCAGGAGATCCTGAAAAACAGGGATTAGAGTTCGTTGATATGGTTAAAGGAGGTAATATTCCTCGCGAATTTATTCCGTCTGTAGAAAAAGGATTTAAAGCTGCTATGAATAATGGTGTACTAGCCGGATATCCTGTCACGTCTTTAAAAGTTACATTGTTGGATGGCTCATACCATGCCGTTGACTCAGATTCACTTTCATTTGAACTTTGTGCGAAAATAGCTTATCGGGAGGCCATGCCCAAAGCTAAACCTATTCTGCTCGAACCTATTATGAAAGTAGAGGTTGTTACACCTGAAGAGAATATGGGAGATATTGTCGGAGATTTGAATAAACGTCGCGGACAAATAGAAGGCATGGATAGCCGTGCTAATGCACGCGTTATTAAGGCAAAAGTACCTCTCAGTGAAATGTTTGGCTATGTTACGACTTTACGTACCATATCCTCAGGTCGTGCTACTTCTACAATGGAGTTTTCTCACTATGACCCAACACCGCGTAATATCACAGAAGAAGTAGTAGCTAAAGTTAAAGGGAAGGTTACTGCATAACTCTAAAGATACAATCAGATTAGAAAAGCGACCAAAGAGAGTCGCTTTTCTGCTTTATCCTAATCTGCATGTTTTTATAAATAAGAGTAAACGTTCTGTTTTATAATAACTATTACAGTTATTTAATTAAAATTTTATTTGAATGCAACTCATTTAACTAATTTCATATCTTTGAAATAGTTAAGTTAGTCTTTATGAAAAAACTCATACGATTTCTAGTTCTTCTTCCTTTAATATTTAGTTCTTCACAATTATATTCACAAGCGCCCGGTTGTCCAAATGTAAATGCGGGGCCTGATGTGAATTTAGCTTGTGGCGGTTGCACCAACCTAACAGCCA
>JAIXKU010000286.1 GCA_026936045.1 Flavobacteriales bacterium | reverse complement strand
GTGCTTGAGCGGCCCATGATGAAAAAGGCCGGTTCGTACAGCATTCCGGTACAGCAAGGCAAGCGCAGGTTGATGCCCGGTGCGTATGTGTATAGAATCAGGGTGACAGGGGCGGATTATACGGGCAAGGTGATTATCAATTGATTCGCCGGATTTCAATTCTACTTTCTTCTCATGGGAAGGAGAGTCGGTGGATGAATGGTGTTGGATGTCTGAACTAATGTTGAGGTGTGTATTACAAATTGCACTAATCCTAAAACCAGACGAAAAATTGGGCAGTTATATTATTAGGTTTACAATCAATGATATTGACAACAGGTTGATAACTGTTCCACATTTCCTTTGTTCTTTTGTCTTACACAAAAGAACCAAAAGTCAGCTCTGTAATCCTGGAACTAGCGGTTGGTACGAATCTTCTAACTAATATAAGGCTCACTGCGTTACGCTGTATATCCTTCGCTATTTTTAGCTATTCCTCGTCTCATTCAAATTTTACGCTGATCCCTGCAAAGAACTTATATCTCGCTTATGCTTGTTTTTATTTCTGCACCACGATATTCACTTGTTAAGAAATTGTTCTTTGTATAAAGTATCTTTCATAACTTTACGCAAATAAATAATTTGGAGCAAATGAGATTAATGGATTCGGGCACATATAACCCATTTTATCAGTTTTATTTCAATCTTGTCCTCAGGGTGATTTATGGAATTCCTCTGCGTCAGAAAGATGAATTTTCAGAATTTATACGAAATATCTCGGATACTGATTACGCTTATGCACCGGAAAGTGGACGATACGCGAAGCCATCAATCACGTCACCGATACAGAGCGTGTCTGCCTATCGTTCATTGGTGGCAGCCAGGATGGATATTTCGACTAATCTGACCTCATTTGATGAGAATGCCTATGCACTGCATGTCGATGTCTCCAAGAGGTCTGTGGATGAATTGATTGCCGATTTTCGGGCCGTTCGCGACAGCTCCATTTACCTCTTTAAATACTTAGATGATGAACATGCGAGTTTTCAGGCCAAGAATGGCAATCATGTATTTACCGCAAATGGTGGATTTTGTTTCATGATAGGTCATGTCATCCATCATGAGAATGTCATCGGAGTAGATACTTGGAGTGATGACCTTGCAATTAAACTGTTTATATTAGGAATAAATGCCTTATTGTAATAGAGACCCAAGTTCTGATCTTCTTGGGCAAATAGACTTTAATTACTTCTAGCCCAGTTTGACCGAAATTATTGGCACAAATCGAGCCGAAAGACCAACACAACTATTTTGCCTTACTTTACTTATTACCTGAATAGTTTTAAATATTGCCTAAATGAAAATACTCTGTTGGGTTTAAACCTGTTAACTCTATCTAATGTATCTGCTTTTGAACGGCTTCGCCTATATTGTTTGGTGCCTTCTATGCGGCTGCTTTGGTATCTTTATTACGCATTTTATGAAAAATCCACATCGGTATCAATTGGCTAAAGGCATTTAGTTCGCCTAGTTTTTGGTCATTTACTCAATAGTAGCCCACATCCTATCTAAATGCCATTGAGTATGAATTGTGTAGGCTCAAAGCTTTTATTCAAGTCTTTGTGACAGTTTCCTGACCTGAAGTTGTTACTTATATTCATTACTCTTAGTTTTGCTGTAAGTGCAAATATAGAATTTATGTTTTCAGTTAAGGTTTTGTGAAAATATAAAATTCTATATTTTCAGTTTGAGCAATTTTACATCACCTATTTTTCCAACAATAATTTTGCATCACTGTCAAATCTGATACCCAACTACCCGACCGCCCAATACCCACCTGCTCAGATGTTTTTCAGGTCACATGATACTGCGAGGGTTTTTAATATATGAGGTTGCATCATCTTGCCAGTGAAAAATTTTTTTAAAAATGAGACGGCTACAGGCTTGTATTTATATTATTATCACCAGTGCCATGAGAGACCCATGATTACTGTTAGAATTGAAGCAGCCCAGAATACGGAACTTTCAGTATCTTGCGAGCATCTCGGTCATCGCCAACCACACCACCTCTGCGACTTATATGCTGGTTTGCTTATACCAAGATCAATAGCCACCGACTCAGATGTCAAGCCGGATTTTTCCGTGTTTCTTTGATTTTAGCAGCAGTTAGTTTATTTAAATCCATAGATTATACCGTTTATCGGAACACAGATAACGATAATCGGAAATAATTTTTGGTAAAAAATTTGGGTAGGGTATTTCGACGGTATTATTTTTACTGACAGTAATAAAGACGGGTGGCAAGCCGTATTGTTATATGGTATATTCGTCACTGCCAGTTTGAATTCATTGCCAGGAAGAATAGAAAACGACACGGACGTTGATTTATCATACGATAAAGATATAATTTACATTTTAAATATTATTTTTATAATGAGTAAAAGGAATTTTGAAAATTTGGACTTAGATAAGTTCAAAGA